>QWPN01000096.1 GCA_003671185.1 Planctomycetota bacterium | reverse complement strand
TCGAGCGGCATGTAGGAGACGGGGTCAACGAGGCCCTCGTAGCCCTTGAGAAAGCCGACCACGTCGTAGCCGAGACGCGTGCCGGCCTTGGTGGCGGCGCGGATCACGGCGTTCAGCCCCGGACAGTCGCCACCGCTGGTGAGGATGCCAATCCTGGGTCTGTGCGCGTGCATGAGGCTAGTTTCCGCGGGTGCGCTATGTTACCGGCCCAGCCAGGTGAGGCGGGCCAGCATCAGCAGTTCCCCGAGGCTGCGCCGTTTTTCGGCGAAGTCGGCCTTGCTGGCCCCACGTGTCCGGTCGTGAAACGTGATCGGCACCTCCACGATGCGGCCCCCGGCGCGGTGCACCCGCCAGAGAAAATCCTCCAGGAACGCATAGCCGCGGGCCTGGGGCGGATCGATGCGGTCGAGGATCGCCAGGCGGATGGCGCGGAAGCCGCTCGAAGCATCGCGCACAGGCACCCCCAGCACCCAGCGGCTGAACCAGCACACGAGCCGGCTCATCACGTGCCGCGACAGCGGCCAGCCAACCGTGCGACCGCCCGGCACGCGGCGCGAGCCAATCACGACATCGGCCGGGCGGCCGCCGACCGGCTCGAGCGCCGCCAAGAGCCGGGGGATGTCGTCGGGGTCGTGGCTGGCGTCGGCATCCATGGTCACCGCCACGACGAAGCCCCGGTGCTTGGCCAGCGCCAGCCCCTCCGCGAGCGCGCCGCCCAGGCCGCGTCGGCCGCGGCGCACGAGCACATGCACCCGCGGCTCGGCTGCCGCCGCCGCCAACGCCAGCTGCGGCGTGCCGTCGGGCGAATCGTCGTCCACGACGAGCAGGTGCAGATCGTCTGCCGCTGCCAGCACGCCGGCCACGAGCGCCGCGATCGTGGCCTCCTCGTTGTAGGTGGCGACGACGACGAGCACACGGCCCGGCAGCCAGGGTTCAGGGGAGCGCACGTCGCCGTCGGCCATGGGCGTCCGACGCGTCAGTGCGCCGCCTGGTGGGCCAGCCAACGCTCGGCGTCGAGGGCCGACATGCAGCCGGTGCCTGCGGCCGAGATCGCCTGCCGGTAGTAGTCGTCGGCCACGTCGCCCGCCGCGAACACGCCCTCCACACTGGTCTCGGTGCGGAAATGCTTCTTCCAGACGATGTACTTCTTGGGTGTGAGCTCGAGCTGTCCGTCGAGAAACGCGGTGTTCGGCGTGTGGCCGATGGCCAGGAACACGCCGGCCACGTCGAGCGTCGACTCCTGCTGCGGACCGACCGTGCTCGTGAGCCGGACACCGGTCACGCCCTGGGTGTCGTCGCCAAGCACCTCGGTGAGACCGGTGTTGAAGTGCACCTTGATCTTGGGGTTGTCGAAGGCCCGCTGGGCCATGATCTTCGAGGCCCGCAGTGCGTCGCGGCGGTGCACGAGGTGGACGGTGCTGGCGAACTTGGAGAGGTAGGTCGCCTCCTCCACGGCCGAATCGCCGCCCCCCACAACCACGAGCCCCTTGTTCCTGAAGCGCGGCAGGGCGCCGTCGCAGACCGCGCAGGCACTGACGCCCCGGTTCTTGAACTTCTCCTCGCTGGGGAGCCCGAGCCAGTTGGCGCTGGCACCGGTGGCCACGATCACGCAGCGGGCGAGCACGGGTGGGCCGTCGGCCGGCTGGAGCGTGAAAGGCCGCTTCGAGAAGTCGATTTTCAGGATGTCGTCCGTGACGATCCGGGTGCCGAAGTTGACCGCCTGCTGCCGCATCAGTTCCATCAGTTCCGGGCCGGTCACGCCGTGCCCCTCGTGCGGCGCCATCATCATGCGGCGTTCCTTGGGGAGGGCCGAGTCGAGGAAGGCCCCCAGGTTGCCGTGGGGAAAGCCGGCGTAGTTCTCCACCTCGCTCGTGAGGGCGAGTTGGCCCAGCGGCAGGGTGCCGGCCATGCGGTTCTTTTCGCTGATCGCCCCCTCGTAGACGAGCGGCTGGAGTTGGGCCCGGGCGGCGTAGGTGGCGGCCGACCAGCCGGCGGGGCCGCTGCCGATGATGACGAGGTTTTCGAGGGTCGCTGCGGACATGCTGGTGTGGCTCCTGGCGGATGGCGCTGGCGGCAGGGCCGCATCGACGGCGACCGCCCGCGCAGGCATGATGTACATGTTGCCGCCGCGGTGGAATACCCGCCCCCGAAATCCCCGGCCCCAGGCCGGTGGCGGCCTTGCCCTGCAGCGAGGCATCCGCATGAGCCTGCTCGTCATCCTCGTGCCCAGCGCCCTCCTGCTCCTCGCCGCCTACCGGGTGTACGGCGGGCTCCTGGCCCGGCTCCTGCGGCTCGACCCCGACGCCCCCACGCCGGCGGTGGCCCTCCGCGACGATGTCGATTACGAGCCGATCCCGCCGCAACTCCTGCTCGGCCAGCACTTCTCGGCGATCGCGGCGGCAGGCCCGATCATGGGGCCGATCCTGGCGGGCGTGGCCTTTGGCTGGCTGCCGGCGCTGCTCTGGATCCTCGTGGGCAGCATCTTCATCGGCGGCGTCCACGACTTCACCGCACTGGTGGCCTCGATCCGCCACGGCGCCCGGTCGATCGCCGAAGTGGTGCGCGACCACATGAGCCGGCGCGCCTATGTGCTCTTCCTGGCGTTCGTGTGGATCGCGCTGGTGTACATCGTCGTGGCCTTCACCGACATCACGGCCTCGAGCTTCGTGGGCCGGCAGCAACTGGAGGACGGAGCCAGTGTGTCGGGGGGCGGGATCGCCACGTCGAGCCTGCTGTACCTCGTGCTGCCGGTGATCATGGGCCTGTGCATGCGCTTCCTGAAGATGCCGCTCTGGCTGGCGACCGTGGTCTTCCTGCCGCTGGTGGGCCTGGCGATCTGGGGCGGGCAGAAGATCCCGTTCGACCTCGGGCAGGCGCTGGGGGCGAGCGATGCGACCGCGCAGAAGGCGTGGGGCGTGCTGCTGCTCGTCTACTGCCTGGTGGCGGCGATGGTGCCGATGTGGCTCCTGCTCCAGCCCCGCGGGCATCTGGGTGGCTGCTTTCTCTACGTGGCCCTGGCCGGGGCGGCGGTCGGGCTCGTGGCCAGCGACCGGCTGGTGGCGGGGGATGCGGCGGTCGTCTACCCGGCGTTCACGTCCTGGCAGGCCGGAAAGGCGGGCAGCCTCGTGCCCATGCTGTTCATCACGATCGCCTGCGGTGCCTGCTCCGGATTCCACTCGCTGATCGCCTCGGGAACGACGAGCAAGCAGCTGCGGAGGGAGACCGACGCGCGGCCCATCGGCTACGGCACGATGCTCCTCGAGGCGATGGTGGCGGTGGTCAGCCTGTGTTGCGTGATGATCCTGGCGGCCGACAGCCCGCTCGTGAAACAGAAGCCGAATTTCATCTATGCCCTGGGCATGGGCCGCTTCCTCGAGATCTTGGGCGTGCCGGCGGCGATCGGCGTGTCGTTCGCGCTCATGGCCTTCACCACGTTCGTCTACGACACGCTCGACGTGTGCACGCGGCTGGGCCGCTACATCGTCCAGGAACTGACGGGGATGACGGGCCGGGCCGGCGCCTGGCTGGGCACGGGCCTGACGGCGGGCGTGCCGCTCCTCTTTCTGCTGCGACCGAACCTCGACGCGAGTGGCAACCCGGTGCCGGCGTGGCAGATGTTCTGGAGCCTGTTCGGCGCCAGTAACCAGTTGCTCGCCGCCCTCACGCTGCTGGGCGTGACGGTCTGGCTGTGGCGCACGAGGCGGGCGGCCTGGGTGTGGCTGGTGACCGGGCTGCCGACCGTGTTCATGTATGCGATGAGCACCTGGGCTTTATTCACGATGACGGCAACGAAGTTTCACACGGCCGACGGATTCGTGCTCCCCGGCGATCCGGTGCCGTGGGCGGGCGTGGTGCTCCTGGCACTGGCGGCCGTGATGCTGGTGGAGGCCGTGCGGGCCATCGCCCTGCCGCCGGACCGGGGCCACCCACAGCGTGGCGGGGATGACGTGCCGTCACTGGCGGCCGCACACTCGCGATGACCCGCCGCGGTCGTGGCACAGGATCCGAGCGGCGCAAGGCGGGCACGCCGCGCCCGGTGAAGGTCTGTGCCACGTGCGGCCGTGAGTTTCAGTGGCGGCGGAAGTGGGCCGCCTGCTGGGACCTCGTCCGCTACTGCAGCGACCGCTGCCGTAACGACCGCCCGACTGGGAACCGCTGACCACCGCTGCCGCCGATTGCACCAGCGGGCTCTCGTTCGTACCATTCCGAATGGTATACGGCTGTATAGTTTTTTACCACTGGAGGGACCATGCGTTCTTCGTCCATGGCGGCCTGCTCGGCCGCGCCCGGGCGGCCCGGCCATCTCGTATCGTGCATCCGAGCGGCAGTCAGGGCGCGGCATCTGGCGCGCAGCACGGAGCGTGTCTATGTGCACTGGGTGCGGAGGTTCGTTCTTTTCCACGGCAAGCGGCATCCGCTCGAAATGGGCGAGCCGGAACTAAACGTGTTTCTCACGCATCTGGCGGTGCACGGGCACGTGGCGGCTTCCACCCAGAACCAGGCGCTGGCGGCGATCATCTTCCTCTACGAGCACGTGCTGGCACGGCCGCTGAACCGGATTGAGGGCGTGGTTCGGGCCAAGAGACCGCAACGTCTGCCGGTGGTGCTCACGCCGGAGGAGGCTGCGGCCTTGCTCGGCCAGCTCAAGGGCGTGCACCTGCTCGTGGCGATGCTCCTCTACGGCGCCGGCCTACGGCTCAACGAGGCGTTGTGCCTGCGGGCGCAGGACGTCGACCTCGCCAAGGGCACGATAGTGGTGCGCGAGGCGAAGGGGCAGAAGGACCGCGTCACGGTGTTGCCGGCGCGGCTGCGGCCGCTTCTGACGCGGCATTTGGCCGAGGCCAGAGAACGGCATCAACGGGAACTCTTGGCCGGGCGGGGTTTGGTGAGGCTGCCGTCGGCCCTGGAACGCAAGTATCCGCGGGCGGGCTGGGAATGGCCGTGGCAATGGGTGTTTCCGGCAGCCAGCTGGTATCGCGACCGGGAGACGGGTGGCATCTACAACCATCATGTGCATGAATCCGTAATGCAGCGGGCCATGCGGGGGGCGGTCATGCGGGCGGGGCTGCAGAAGCGGGCCAGTTGTCACACCCTGCGGCATTCGTTCGCAACGCACCTGATCGAGATGGGCTACGACATACGCACCGTACAGGAGTTGCTGGGGCACTCGGACGTGCGGACGACGATGATCTACACCCATGTGCTCAACCGTGGCGGCAAGGCGGTGCGGAGTCCGGCCGACCAACTTGGGGCGCTGCTCCCGGAGACGCCGCTGCCATGAGGCCGAGCCAGCCCAGTCGGATGAGCGCTAACGCGCGCCGCTAACATGCACAAACTGTCCGTTAAC
>QWPN01000051.1 GCA_003671185.1 Planctomycetota bacterium | reverse complement strand
GGCCTTCAATTCGGCGTTGCGTTGCCGCTGCTGCAACGACACCTGGTTGACCAGTTCGGCGAGCAGTTCGCAGCTCCGCTGCTGCAGGCCGACCATGTCGCGGAGCAGTCTGTTCGTTTCGGAGGCATCGGCACCAGACCGGTCCTGACCCGGCGAGGGCACCGAACCCACGGAGATGTCGAGCTGCGTGAAGATCGGGGGGCCGTCGTTCATGACCGTGTCTCGCGTGCGGGAACAATCCCTATGGTACGCAGCAAGGGTCGATTTTTCCACGTTCGCAAGCCTTTTCGGCGGCGCCGTCAGGGTTTCCCCATCTTGCGATCGGCCAGCCCCGGTGGGCCCCGCCAGGGCAGTGTCCACGCTGCCCGGGGGCGGCGTTCAAGTGCCCGGCGTTGACGCCCGATGGATGGGGATGCCGGTGGGACCGGCGGACGAGAGGGGGGCGGCGGCGTGGAAACAGCTCAGGGTGGAACGGCATTGCGTCACGAGGCAAGCGACGGAGGCGCGGCAGCCTACGGCTTCCTGACCACCGTCGAGTCGTCCGCGCATGGCCTGTTCGGCGGCTACCTCGTGGTCGATGCGTTGGGCCGGCCGCTCGAGTTCCACTGCACGGCGCCCGTGAAGGTGACGCGTGCCCAGCAGATCCTCTACGGGCCGACGCTGCACGGCCACCTGCATGGCCGGCAGATCGGCGCCGCGTTGCTGGCGGAGAGCAAGGTCGAGCCGACGCTGGTGCTCACCGACCAGGAGGCCATGCTCCAGGTGCGGCCGCATACGCGTTTGCCGGTGGCCCTCGTGAAGCGGCTCGACCCGGAGGACGGCGCGGCCGGGACCGTGCACGTGCAACCGCATGCCAGCGATGCGGCGCGGGAAGCCGCCATTCGCGAACGCCTGGCCACACTGGGCGCGGCGGTCGACCTCTGCGAGCCATTCGAGCGCATCCGCGCCGCCATCGAGGAAGCCCAGCGGCACTGACGGTCCGCCCCAGGGAGCCGAGCCATGGCCCACCCGACCGACGCGTCCGTCGGCGTCCGCTCGCTGCGGGCCGCCGACTTGGCGCTGCCCCTGCCGCGGGTCGTCACGGCACCCGACCTGGGCCTGCCCCGGCCCGTGGCGTTGACGCTGCCGGTGGCGGCCCCACCGCCGGCGGTGCTGCGGGTGGCACTGCACGACGCCGCGCCCGCCGTGCGCAGTTTTTCCTTCGCGCCCCCCGCACCGGGCCCGGTGTCGCCGCCGGTGCCGGTGGCGGCGCGCGACCGCATGCCCACTGCCCGCAGCGCCCGACCCCGCACCCGCATCGCGCCGCCGCAGGATGTCGTCAAGCTCTCGGAGCGATTCTTCTACCTGCTGCAGCCCGATCTGGAGACGATGTTGCAGGCGGGGCGGCTCGAGTTCCCGCGACAGCCGTTCCCCTTCCAGCTCGACGGCATGGCCTTTCTGATGCCGCGGCACGGCGCGGTGCTGGCCGACGAGATGGGGCTGGGCAAGTCGATGCAGGCGATCTCCTCGATCCGCCTCCTCGTGCGGTCGGGCGAGGCCCGGCGCGTGCTCGTCGTCTGCCCCAAGGGGCTGGTGTCGAACTGGACCCGTGAACTGGCCGACTGGGCACCAGAACTGGTGGTGGCCGTCGTCGAGGGGGATCCGCAGCGCCGGCGCTGGCAGTGGACGCTCCCCGACGTGCCCGTGAAGGTGGCCAACTACGAGGTGCTGGTCCGCGACCGTGACCTGGTGGCGGAACTCGGCATGTCGTTCGACCTCGTGGTGCTCGACGAGGCGCAGCGCATCAAGAACCGGTCGAGCCAGACCAGCGAGGCCGTGCGCAGCGTGGCCCGGCGCCGTAGTTGGGCGCTGACGGGCACGCCCGTGGAGAACAGTGCGGACGATCTGGTGGGGATCTTCGAGTTCGTGGCGCCCGGGCAGATCCACGAGCGCATGGCCCCCAGGGCCATGGGGGCGGCGGTCGCCGACCACGTGCTGCGCCGGACGAAGGACAAGGTCCTCCAGGACATGCCGCCGCGGCTCAACCGCGACGAACGCATCGAACTCACGGCCGAGCAGCGCGAGACCTACCGGCGGGCCGAGGAGGAGGGGGTGTTGCGGCTGGCCGACATGGGCCGCGAGGCGACGATCCGGCACGTGTTCGAACTCGTGCTGCGGCTCAAGCAGATCTGCAACTTCGACACGGCCACCGGGGAGAGCGCGAAGCTCGACTGCCTGCAGGCCGAACTGGAGGAGGTGCAGGCCAGCGGCCGCAAGGCGCTCGTGTTCAGCCAGTGGGTGGAAACGCTGGGGCGGCTGCGGGAGGGTCTGGGCCGGTTCGGGGCCCTCGAATACCACGGCGGTATGTCGACCGCGGCTCGGGACGAGGCGATCCGGCGCTTCCGGCACGAAAAGCGGCATTCCGTGCTGCTGCTCTCCTACGGCGCGGGCGCCGTGGGACTGAACCTGCAGTTCTCCCAGTACGTGTTCCTCTTCGACCGCTGGTGGAACCCGGCGGTCGAAGACCAGGCGATCAACCGCGCGCACCGCATCGGCGCGGTGGGGGCCGTGACCGTGACGCGGTTCTTGTCGGCTGACACGATCGAGGAGCGGATCGACGAGGTGCTGCGGCGCAAGCGGGATCTCTCCGACGCCATTCTTTCGCAGGCGGAGGCCCCCGCGGCCAGCGGCCTCACGGCCGACGAGTTGTTCGCGCTCTTCAAGCTGGCGCCGCCACGCGCAGCCGAGTTGCCGGGCAACGCCGCCGCCTGACCGAAGGCGGTCGTGACGACCCGCTGTCCGGCGCAGGTGTCGCGCCGGACGGCATTCGCCGCAAGTCGTTGCGGCGTGTCGAGAACCGGCCGCCGAGCCGTCGTGAGGCGGCCCATTCTTGCTCGCGTGTGCCGGCGGCGCGTACGAATCGACTGACGAGCGATCCGCAGGCGGTGCCAATGCAGTGCGGGCGGTTCGCGCGTCGGACAAGACAAGCGATGTGTCGGATAACGAGTTGAGGGAACAAGCCGGCCTCCGGGTCGGCGGGTTCTGCCACGCGTGAGCCGGCGCGAGTGAACGCCCCAGGGCGATCGTTCGCGCCGGCTTTTTTTATTGCCTAGCGGGCGAGGAGTGCAGCCATGAACGTGTTTGACCGGCTTTTTCCACGGCACACGCGCCGCCAGGGAAACGTGCGTCGCAGCGGCCGCGAGGCCGCGACCAGCGGCGGGCGGAATCGGCTCCGCGGCCTCGGGTTGCCGGAGCAGTTCGAGCGGCGCGACTTGCTGGCCGTGGTGACGCCATTCGACGTTAGATACACGTTCAATGACACCGGGAACATCACATTTGCGGCGAACACACTGATGACCGCGCCGGATAGCGATCCGGCTGCTGCGGCTGCCAGAAACGGAACGGGGTCGAAGCTGAACAACAACGATTTCAGGATGGCCTATGTGGACATCGATGGGGACAATACGACATTCAACTCGAGCTCTGCGAGTCTCGTGTTGCCCGCAGGCGCCGACGTGCTGTTTGCCGGGCTGTATTGGGGGGCGAGAGTCAACAGTTCATTTCCCACTGGCAAACTCTCCGAAATCAACAACGTCAAGTTTCGCGGGCCGACGGACGGCACCACGTACACTCCGCTCACTGGCACGACGATCGGCACGACGACCGCCGGCGCACCTGATTCAGGCGTGAGCACGTACCAGTCGTTCAAGGACGTCACCGCGATCGTGCAGACGGAAGGCGCGGGCGTCTACACGATGGCTAACGTGCAGGCCATCAAGGACAGCGCCGACTACTGCGCCGGTTGGGCGCTCGTGGTGGTCTATCACTCCGCGGCGGATCCCCTGCGCAATCTGACCGTTTTTGACGGGTTTGGTTCGGTGATCAACTCCGACACCATCACGTTTCCAATCAGCGGCTTCACAGCGCCGCCGAGCGGACCGGTGGAAGCAGCGATCGGGTTCGTTAGCTACGAGGGCGACCTCGGCTTTACGGGCGACAACGCGTACATCGACGGCGGTGCGGGCTTCCAGCAACTCTCGAACACGACCAATCCCGCGAATAATTTTTTCAACAGCACGATCACCAACCGCAACACGTACGTCACCACGAAGACGCCCAACTACCAGAACCAACTGGGGTTCGACGCCGACATCTTCGCCACCACGAACGTGATCACGAACGGAGCGACGAGCGCGACGGTCAAGATGTCGACGAACGGCGACTACTACTACCCTGGCGTGGTGACGAGTTGCATCGACCTCTATGCACCGAAGATTACCGTCCAGAAGGCGGTCGCGGATGTCAACGGAGGCATCGTCCAGCCTGGTGACGTGCTTCGTTACACGATCACGGTCGCCAACGACGCCAACTCTTATGACACCGCTGCCAACGTAATCCTGAACGATCTCATTCCGGCGTACACGACATACAAGCCCAACACGCTCTTCATCACGGCGGGTGCCAACAGCAGCGCGGCTGTGAAGACCGATCCCGTTGACTTTGATCAGGCGGAGTTTCTCAGCGGCGCCGTGCGGTTCCAGCTCGGCACGGGAGCCGGCGGTGGTGGGCCGCCGCCGGTTGGGGGAACGTTGAAGAAGGGCGAATTCACGACGGTCACGTTTGACGTCACCGTAAACTCGGGCTTTCCCAGCGAAGCTCTGATCAAGAACACGGCCGTGGTCAGTTTCACCTCTCAGTTCACGGGCCAGCCGTTCACTGCCACGGCTTCGGCAGAGATCAAGTGCCCGCCCGTCGCGGATCTTGCGATTGTGAAGACTGACCCAAGTGGGACGTATGTCCCGGGGCAGGATCTCACGTACACGCTGACGGTGACAAACAACGGGCCGGCAGCTGTAACAGGAGCCGTGGTAAGTGACGAGTTGCCGGTTGGCACCACGCTCGTCGACGCGCACGGAGGCTCTTATAACCCTGTCACGCGAACTGTGACCTACACCACGGGATCGCTGGCCGCTGGCGGCGTCCAAGCGTTCTTGCTCACGGTCCTGCCGGCCTCGAGCCTGACCGGTGATCTCACAAACACGGCCACCGTTGTGGCGCCGGCGGGAACCTATGACCCGGACAAAACCAACAACACGTCGACCGACAAGACGACATGCAAGCCCCAAGCCAACCTTGCGATCAAGAAAACGGCCAATCCCACTACGGTTACGGCGGGCGGTTCCGGCTACACGTACCAGATCACGGTGACGAACACTGGCCCTTCTGATGCGCAGACGGTGAGCGTGGTGGACACGCTTCCTGTGGGGTTCACGGCGACGGCGTATGACCAGGCCGGGGTGTCGCCAGTGGCGCCGACGGCCGGTCCGTTCACGTGGACGATCGGGACTCTTGCGGCTGGTACGAGCAAGGT
>QWPN01000165.1 GCA_003671185.1 Planctomycetota bacterium | reverse complement strand
CCGGCGGGGTCCTTCCAGCGCATGGTGATCCTCACCTTTGGTCCCTGGGCAGGAACGTATTCGGGGTCGAACCGGACGGGACGGCCCGGTTCCAGGCCGATCGCCAGCAGCGCCGCGTGCACCTCCTGGGCCAGCGCCCTTGTGGCCACCAACGCCTCGTGCTCCTTGGTGCGCTCGGGGCAGGCAAACACCTCGATCGCCCCCTTGTCGAGCACGACCTTGGCGCCGATCAACACCTGCTTGCGGGCCGGATCGATCCACACCTCGCCAGTCTTGGTGAGCCGACGCAGATCGGGGTGCCGGTCAACCAGCTGGGCCGGCGCTGCAGCCGGACTCGCCTCCGGGGCGGCAGGAGGCGCACCCGCAGCCACGCCGCAGGAGCAGCCGCCGGCAACGAGCAGGGCGGCGATGGCGGAGGCGAGGCATGGGAGCCGCATGATCGTGAACCCTCGGAGTGGCCCAGGGGACGTGGCCGTCGCCTGGTCTCTGCGTTACGATACCCGCCCGCACCCGGCCAGCGAAGCGGAGGGCACGGCCAGCCGTCGCGGCGGGCGGATGCGGAACCACCCGGAACGAGTCATGGTTGCCACCAACGAGGGCCGGAACACGAATTCCCGATCCAAGAAGCGGACTCAAGGTCGGACGACCGACTCGGTCGCCGACAACGGGGCCAGGGCCACGGTTCCGACCTCCGCCGCCGTCTGGCAGGACAGTCAAGCGGATCGCCGCGTGCCGCCGCCGCGCGAGGTGCGGGGCCGCGAGGCGGCCCGTCGGATTCTGGAACTCGCAGCGCTCAGCGAGACACTCGACGTCCGCAACCGGCTGCGCCGGCTCGGCATGCAGGTGAAGGGGGGCGGTCGCGACGCCCAGCGCATGACATTTGTGGAAGCCACGATCGGCGAGTGCCTCGACGAGGCGGAGGTGGCCGCCTCCCAGCGTGATCGCTGGCTGTCATGCGAGGCGGCCACGTGGGCGGTGGGATGGATGGCGCGCACGCGGCGAGCCGGCGGCTCTGCTGGCAGCCTGCTCGAGCGGCTGGTGCGAGCGGCGCATGCTGCTGCCACCAGCCTCGCGGCGGGCGACACGCTGCCGGCCTGCTTCGTGCTCACGCTGGCGAGGCTGTTCCGCGACATCGAAGCCTGCCGCTGCCTGGAAGATTCCGCTACCGTTGCCGTGGGAGCGGAGGTGGACCGCCTCGTGTCGGCGGCCGGCGTCGTCAATCTGGCCGACTCCGCCGCCATGGTCGAACGGGTCGTGCGCTGGACGCAGTTTCGGGACATCGCCTCCGCGACGGGCGGAGCATGCTGGAGCGATGCCACGGACGGTCGCTGGCAGACGGCGGCCGTCGCCGCGCTGCGGCTGCTGGGCCATGGGGCGCGAGCCTTTGCGGGAGCGAGCCGGTTGCCCGCCTGTTTCACGGCGCCGCTCGTGGACGCCATGGAGGGGATGGGTGGGCGCTGCCGGCGAACCGCGCGGGCTCTCGCGACTGGTGCTGAATCCTGCCGCCGCCGCGACGTGCTGCCGCGCGACCTGCACGACGCCGAGGCCGCCGTGGCGATCGTGCGCAGTGGCTGGGCACGGGACAGCCTGCGCGTGATGCTCGATTACCGCACCGCCGTCCCCCGGCTGGAGATCGCGGTCGGCGAGCGAATGCTCGTCAACGGGCCCTGGGAGTGGGGCGTGACCTGCGATGGCGTCGGACTCGAGGCCGAGAGCGCCTGGCGGGTGAGCGGCTGGGAAACCGGCCGCAAGGGAACGTTTCTGGAAATCGCCGCGTCACTCGGCGGCGGCCTGCAGATCGAGCGTCAACTGGTCGTCCTGCCGGAGGACCGGATCGTGCTGCTCGCCGACGCGATCGTTTCCGCCACGGCTGGCGGCTGCGTGGGCGACCTGCGTTACCGAGTCGCGCTTCCCCTGGCCTCGTCGCTCGACGCGGAGGCCGGCCAGGAGCACCGCGAAGTCGTCGTTTTCGACACCTCGATGCGTTTCATGGCCCTGCCGTTGGCCCTGCCCGAGTGGAGAACCGCCGGCCGCGGCGTGTTTGAGGTGGCCGGCCAGTCGCTGGCGCTCACGCAGGAGGGGCGCGGCGGCCTCTATGCTCCACTGTGGATCGACTGCGACGGCTCGCGCGTGGGCGGGCCCCTCACCTGGCGGCAACTGACGGTGGCCGACACCCGCTGCAACATCGGAACCGGGCAGGCCGCCGGGTTCCGCGTGCAGGCGGGGCTGCGGCAGTGGCTGCTGTACCGCTCCCTCGATACGCCACGCAACAGGACGCTGCTCGGCTGCAACGTGTCGAGCGGGTTCCTGCTCGGCAGGATCAAGCGCAGCGGCGAGGTGGCCCGCACGCTGGAGATCGACTGACAGTCGACCGCATGCCTGCCCCCGACGCCCTTCGCGAGCGGTGCCTGAGCAATCTCGTGCGTGTGCGGGAGAGTGTGGCCGAGGCCTGCCGCCGTGCTGGCCGCCCGATGGCGGACGTGACGCTGGTGGGCGTGACGAAGTATGTCGACGCCGCCACCGCACGGCTGCTTCTGGAGGCGGGCTGTGCCGACCTGGCCGAGAGCCGGCCCCAGGAACTGTGGGCCAAGGCGACGGCGTTGTCGGGCGTTCAGCCGGCGCCGCGCTGGCACCTGGTGGGGCACCTGCAGCGAAACAAGGTGCGGCGCACGCTCCCGCTCAGCGCATTGATCCACACGCTCGACAGCCGGCGGCTTCTGGAGGCGATCGAAGCGGAGGCAGCGGCGGCTGGGAGTGTATGCGAGGTGCTCGTGGAGGTGAACGTATCCGGCGATCCAGCCCGCTCCGGCGTGGCGCTGGCGGAGACAGAATCGCTCGTGGTGGCGGCGACTCAGGCGCCACACGTGCGGCTGCGCGGCCTGATGGCGATGGCATCGCACCCGGACGGCCCCGCCGCCGATGCGCGGCGTGACTTCGCGACGCTGCGGGAACTCCGCGACCGATTGGCCGGCCGTGGAATGGTCGACGCCGCCCTGCTGAGGGACCTCTCCATGGGGATGAGCGGTGACTTCCCCGCGGCGATCCTGGAGGGCGCGACGATGGTCCGTGTGGGCTCGGCGCTGTTCGAGGGGCTGACGCCCTAAAGAGTCCGGCCGTAGAGTTCAGTCGTCGAAGCGGACCTCGAGGATCTCCAGCTTCATCGTGCCGGCCGGGACGGCGATAGCCACCGTCTCCCCCACCTTCCGTCCCAGCAGGCCTTGGGCGAGCGGGCTGGCCACGTTGATCCGACCGGCGTCGAAATCCTCCTCTCCCGCCCCCACGAGGATGTACACCTCCTCGTCGCCGAACTTGAGATCCTTGACGACGACGGTGGCGCCGAACACGACTTCGTCGGTTGCCTGCTTGGCCCGCTCAACGATCACCGCCCGGGCCAGCTTGTCGCGCAACAGGTTGATTTTCGCCTGCAGCATCCCCTGGCTCTCGCGGGCGCCGTGGTACTCGGCGTTCTCGCTCAAGTCACCCTCGCTACGGGCGGCCGCCACGCGCTGGGCCAGCTTCGGCATTTCCACCTGTTCCATCTCGTCGGCCTCGGCCTTGAGCTTCTCGTAGCCGGCCTGGGTCATGGGGATGCGATCGGACATTGTCGTTCTCTCATGGCTCCGGAAGACAGCCGCGGCCCCGCCCGCGGGGAATGGTCAGGCGGTCACTGACGTCTCGGGGATGTAGAGCAGACGGCCGCAACTGCCGCAGGTCACGGTACGGCCCATCATCAATTCGGACAGCATATTGCCGGTGATCTGCTGGAAGCAGCCACCGCAACTCTGACCGTCGGCGGCCGCCAGGCCGTCGGCTCCCTTGTGCTTCACGACGCGGTCGTAGCGCTGTCGGACGTCGGCCTCCAGTTCGCGCTCCACCGTCTCGAGATCAGCCCGGATGCGGGCCACCTCGGACTCCAGGCGGCCCGCCTCCGCCTGCACGCGCGACTGGGCCTCCGCCAGCGCGGTGCGGGCCGAGGCGATCTCCGCATCGGCCGCGGGGACCGCGGGCTTGAGGGCATCGACGCCCTCCAGGGCCTCGAGGATCTCGTCCTCGAGGACCTTCGTGGCCATCCGGTCGGCCGCGATCTGGTCGCGCAGGGTTTGATACTCGCGGTTGGTCTTGCAGGCGTTGAGCTTGCCTTCCAGGTCCAGAATCTTCGCTTCCGCCGACTTGAGCTGCAGTTGTTTCTGATCGGCGGCGACCTTGGCCAGCTTGACCGCCTCCTGGGCCGACGTTTTTTCGGCCTCGGTTGCCTGCAGCCGTTTCGTGCGAGCCGCCACCTGGCGTGGCCCCGCGCTGAGCTGCTCCTGAAGGTCGGCCAGCTGGCGATGCATGCGATGCAATGTGCGAAGCGTGGCGGCGGTGACGGCAACGGGCATGGATGAATCTCGGGGAAGGGGCCCGCGGTAAACCCGCCGACCGCGACCGATTCTACCAGACCCACGTCCGGCCACCACCGCGGCGTCGAGGCGGGACGGCGTTCGCGCCCGTCCCGTCTCGACGCCCTCGGTTCTGCGGGCCCCAAACCTGCACGCAGCCCAGCTCACCCGGTGATATCTCGCGGCCAGCCGTCAGCCGGCGGCACCTTCCATGAAGCTCTCCAACTGCCGCGACCGCACGGGGTGCTGCAACTTCTTCACGGCCTTGGCCTCGATCTGCCGCACCCGCTCGCGGGTGACGCGAAAGATGCGGCCCACCTCCTCGAGCGTGTAGGTGTAGCCGTCGGTGAGTCCATAGCGCAAGCGGATGATCTCCCGCTCGCGATACGTGAGCGTCTTGAGCAGCGAGTCGATCCGGTCGCGGAGCAACTCGTGCGTGGTGGACGCCGTCGGGCTGGCGACGCCCACGTCCTCAACGAACTCGCTGAAACTCGCGTCCTCGCTTTCGCCGATGGGACGGTCGAGACTCATGGGCTGCCGGCCCATGTCGAGGACGCGGCGTGCCTCCTCGATGGGAACGCCCGCAGCCTCGGCGATCTCCTCCGCGGCCGGCTCGCGGCCCAACTCATGCAGCAGTTTCTTGGCGGTCGTGCGCAGCTTGGAAAGCACGTCGATCATGTGCACCGGGATGCGGATGGTGCGCGCCTGATCGGCGATGGCACGGGTGATGGCCTGCCGTATCCACCACGTCGCGTAGGTCGAGAACTTGAAGCCGCGTCGATACTCGTACTTGTCGACGGCCCTCATCAGCCCCGTGTTCCCCTCCTGGATCAGATCGAGGAAGGAAAGACCGCGGTTGCGGTATTTCTTGGCGATCGAAACCACGAGCCTGAGGTTCGAGGCCGACAGGTTTCGCTTGGCGGCCTCGTACTCCTGCCGCAACTTCTCCAGCATGCCCACCCGCGTACGCAGCGACCGGGGGCTTTCCAGCGTCGTCAGCATCAGGTCGCGCAATTCCTTGCGCATGTCGGCACGGTCGTCGGTAGAAATGTGCCCCTGCTCCATGAGCCGCAAATCCTGCTGGATGCGGTCCATGCGGGCCGACATCCCGCGCAGCAGCTTGACGAGCGGCTGCACCCGACGCGTTCGCAGCGACAACTCCTCGACCAGGATCAGCGACTTGGCCCTGTAGCGGCGGAACCGCGTCCGGGCCAGGCGCGCCTCGTCGCCCGGCGTGCGCTTGCTGATCAGCCGGCGGAACTCCGCCCGGCTCTCGCTCATCAGGTGCTCGAGCGTGCCGAGGTTGTGGGGCATCCGCGCCTGGATCTGCTCCTTGGTGAGCCGCTCCGTGAGCGACACCTTGATGGTGCGGTCGAACGGCAGCTTGCCCTCGTGCACGCGGCGCAGCGTGTCGACGGTGGTCTGCAGGGAATAAGCGCATCCGAGCACGGCACGGCGGAATCGCTTGCGCGTGACCTCAATCCGCTTGGCCAGCGAAATCTCCTCGCGGCGCGTGAGCAGCGGGATCTCGGCCATCTGCGCCAAGTACATGCGGATCGGGTCGTTGCCGGCATTGGACGGCGGCGTGGTGATGGCCTCGTCGCGTCGCGGCCGCGGCGTTGCGGCCGGCGCCTCGGCCGCGATCGGCGCGGACGCCGGCTCCGGCGGCGTGTCGACGAGTTCGATGCCCTGCTCCTCGAGCGCCACCAGAAGAGCGTCGATCTTCTCGGGATCCACCGCCTCGTCCGGCAGATACTCGTTGACCTGGTCGAAGGTCAGGTAGCCGAGCGACCGGCCGGCCGCGATCAGCGCGGCCAGGTGGGAGTCGCCGTGGCCGGCCGTGCGTTCGGGGGCCGCGGACGGGCTGGACGCCGGGAGCTGGTTCGAAGTCGTTGCGAGGCGGTTTTTCATTCCTGGTTCTCCTTCACCATCGTACCGTCACTCGCATGCCGCCCCCCGATCCGCCGGATTCCTGCCCGGTGGACCGACTGCGACCACGAGCCGGGCACCCTCACCCATCCTTGGGTTCGGTCATGCCCTGAGCGACCCGCCGCTGCGCGACGAGCCGTTCGAGTAGTTCAGCCTCCGAGCCCGCGTCGAGCTGGGAGGTTTTCAGTGTTCGGGCGCTGGCGTGCGCCTGCCGCTGTGCCGAGCGGCGTCGCAACGCATCCTCGAGGTGATTCATCCGCTCCTGGGGGTCGAGCGGGCCGCGGGCCGCGCTCGACTCATCGACCGCCACCAGCAGGCTCTGCAGCGCGGGGTCGACGAGTTCGAGGAGCAGGCCGCCGAGCGCCACGGGACGGCCCTCGGCGTGCATCCGCCGTGCCGCCTCGAACACGGTCCGCCCGGCAGGACTGTCGAGGTCGCCGGGACCGACTTCGCGGACGATCAGGCCCGCACTGTCGGGCACGCCCACGAGCACCTCGATCACCTCGCGGTCCCAGGCGGGCAGACGCGGCACCAGGCCGGCCGGTGCGTCGCTCGCGACCGCCGCGGCGCCGGACTCCTTCCGCAGGTCGAGCAGGCGGGCCCGCAACGCGTCGCGTGAGATTCCCAGACGCCGCGACAGGCGGCCCAGCACCTGATCCTCGCGGAGCTGACGCTGCGACGGGGAGAGGGGCGACCGCGGTGACACGGCCGAGAGGGCCTTGAGGATGCTTTCCACGGAGGCCAGGGCCGCATCGTCGCCGGCATCCGCCGGCAATCGGGCCAGCGATTCATCGAGCCGGTAATCGAGCGGATCGCCGGCGGCCGCGATCACCTCCTCGAAGGCCTCGCGGCCCCGTTCCACGAGCAAATCGCAGGGATCGACACCTGCCGGCAGCCGTGCAATCCGGACGTCGACCGGCTCGGCCAGCAGCACGTCGAGAATTTCGTTGGCGCGCCGGCGACCGGCGTCGTCGCCGTCCAGGACGACGATGATCCGATCAGCATATCGCCGCAACAGTTTCGCGTGCCGTTCACCGAGGGCCGTGCCCAGTACGGCCACGACGTCGTCGATGCCGGCCTGCCGGGCAGCCAGGCAGTCGGTGTAGCCCTCGACGACGACCGCACGGCGCGACGTGGACATCGGCTCGCGGGCCGTATCGAGGCCGTAGAGCATCGAACTCTTGGAAAATAGCGGTGTTTCAGGCGAGTTGATGTACTTGGCCGTGTCGGGACGCTCGCCGGGAAGGACGCGGCCGCCGAAGGCCACGCAGCGGCCCAGCGGATCGCGGATGGGGAACATGACCCGGCCGCGAAAGCGGTCGTAGTGGCCGGAGCGATCGTCACGCTCCACGGCCAGACCGGTGCGCACGAGATCCTGCCGCGAAATCCCGGCCGCCGCCGCCTGCCGGAGCAGCCAGTCCCACGCCTGTGGCGCGAAGCCGAGATCAAATCGCTCGATGGTGGCGGGGGACAGGCCCCGCGTGCGCAGGTAGTCGCGGGCAGCGCCGGCCTCGGCTGCGGAGCGCAGGCATTCGCGAAACCGATCGGCGGCCCAGGAAAGGACGGAGAGGAGCGTCGCCTTGTCGTCCACCGGCAGGCCGCGGCCACGCGGCAGCGTGATCCCCGCGCGATCGGCCAACTGTTCGAGCGCTTCGCGGAATTCGATCTTCTCCATCCGCATCAGGAAGTTGAACACGTCCCCGCCCACGTCGCACACCCAGCAGCGGTAGGTCTGCCGCTCGGGATTCACCTGCAGGCTGGGCCGCGAGTCGTCGTGCCACGGACAGAGCCCCACCATGGCCTTGCCGGCGCGACGCAGGGTCATGTACGAACCCACCACGTCGACGATGTCGACGGCGTCTCGCACGCGCTCCTTGATGTCGTCCCGGGGGAGTGAGGCGGACTGCTGGGCGGGCACTGACGGGTCTCACTGGGGGCGGAGGCGAAGGGACCGTCGGAATGTATGGCTCCCCGAAAATCGGGTCAACGCCAGGAATCCGCAGCGCATCCCGCCCAAATTGCCGCGTCAGGAGAGCAGGCGGTCGACGCTGTCCAGGAGCCTGTCCATGGCGAACGGCTTGCGGATGTAGTCGTCCACCCCCAGCATCTCCGCGTAGGCCTTGTGGCGGCTGCCCTCGTTGGCGGTGATCATGATCACGCGCACGGGATCGGGCCTGCTGCGCCGCAGTTTTTCCAGCACCAGGAAACCACTTCGCTTCGGCATCATCATGTCGAGGACCACGAGATCGGGTTCCTCCCCTTCGGCCATGACGAGGCCTTGGTTGCCGTCCCGGGCCACGAGGATCTCGTAGCCTCGGGACTCGAGGACGGTCCGCATCGAGTCGACGATCTCCGGGTCGTCGTCCACGAGCAAGATCCGCTTGCCGGCTTTTTTCCCAGCCGGAGCGGCCGCCGCTGCCGGAGCGGCCGTCACGCTCGCAGCGCGGGTGGACTTGCGTGGTTTCCTCTCGACGGCCATCACTGCCTCGCTACCTCGGTGCCTACCTTTTGATGTGCCTCGAATGGTATCACGCGACTCCATTCCGGACCATCGACTGGGATTCCGCAGGCGCCAAACCGAGGCAGGCCGCCGCCCCGAGCAGGCCAATCGCCGCGCCGAATGCGACGTCCGAAGGATAGTGCGCGGAAGTGACGACCCGCTGCGCGGCGGCGCAGACTGCCAGGATCGCGAAAAATGGACGGGCATGGGGGTACTTCCAGCCCATTGCCGCAGCGAATCCTGCGGCGACAGCCGCGTGACCTGAGGGAAAACTCATCATGTCTGCCCCCCGAGGGGTGGGACCCGCCAGTGCCGCGTCGCCGAAGGTGCCAAGCACGGAGGCAAGATCCGTCAGATCCGCGGCCCGGGGGCGGACGCGGCTCACCGATGCCTTGATCAGATCGACGACGAGACCGCCGGCGTAGGCAGCGCTCACGAGCCGCACCACATCCCCGGCAGCCGTCCGGCCGGCGCTCGCCAGCCATGGTCGCAACGTCCGATCGAGCACGAGCGCCGCAGCAAGCAGCACCGCGACGCCTAGGGCGTGGCCGCAGACCTCGGCGAAATTGAGCAGCCGCAGCAACTCGCCAGGAAGGCGATGCGATTTGCACCAGGCCGCCACGGGAAGGTCGACCGTGAATGCGAGGCCGCCAGCTACCACCAGCATGCCCGCCAGCCCGAGAAGCGCGACGCGGTATGCCCCTGCCGGTCGCCTACCAGCCGGCTGAAGGAAAGAGCGTTCGCGTCCGATGGTACGCAGTTTCATGGCATGAGTCTGGCACAGGTTCGCCGCCGCCGTCGAGAGCGATCCGCGTTGTCGATCATTGCCAGAGACCGCGGTCGAGCAGTCGGTAGTTGATGGCCTCGCTGACGTGGCTGCAATCCATCGCTTCAGCACCAGCGAGATCGGCGATCGTGCGTGCCACCCGCAGCACCTTGTCGTGAGCCCGCGCCGAGAGGCCGAGATCGGCCACCGCGGCACGCAGTAGCTCCGCGGCCGACGGCTGCAGCCTGCAGAATTCCCTGATCTGGCGGCTCGACATGCGGGCGTTCGACCGGGTCGACCCCTCGGCAAAACGCTCCGCCTGGCGGCGCCTCGCCATCTGGACGGCCTCGCGCATCTGCGCGGTCGACGTGCCGGCTCGCGTGGCGGACAACTCGCGGAACGGCACGGCAGGCACGTCGAGGTGAATGTCGATGCGATCGAGCAGCGGCCCGGAGATCTTGCTCATATAACGCTCCACCTGTGGAGCTGTGCACTGGCACTGCCGGCGTGGGTCTCCCCGGTAGCCGCAGGGGCACGGGTTGAGCGCGGCGACCAGCATGAAGTCGGCAGGAAAACGAGTCGTCGACCTGGCACGGGCGATGGTCACGCTCCCCTCCTCGAGCGGCTGACGCATCACCTCGAGTGTGCGGCGGTTGAACTCCGGCAGTTCATCCAGAAACAGCACGCCGTTGTGGGCCAGGCTAATCTCGCCCGGCATGGGCACCGACCGGCCCCCCACCAATCCAGCCTCCGAGATGGTGTGGTGCGGCGCGCGAAAGGGCCGTGTCGCCATCAAGGGCTGGCCCGGCTGGAGGAGGCCGAGGGCGCTGTAGATGCGGGTGGTTTCGATCGATTCGGTCGCCGACAACGGGGGGAGAATCGTGGGGATGCGCTTGGCGAGCATGGTTTTGCCGCCACCAGGAGGACCGACCATCAGGCAGTTGTGGCCTCCGGCTGCAGCCACACAAATTGCCCGCTTCGCCGCCTCCTGGCCACGCACGTCCGTAAAGTCGACGTCGTAGGCCGCAAACCTGTCGAACCACTCGTCGACTCGCGGGGGAGTCGGCGGAATGTCAAGGCTGCCCGAGAAGAACCTCACCGCCTCCGTGAGCGAGGCCACGGGGATGACGTCGATATCCTCGACGACGGCAGCCTCTGTCGCGCTGGCGGATGGAACGACGACGCCCTTCAGCGGCCGGCACTCACGTGTCCGCTTCTGCCGTGCGGCCGCCATGGCGATCGAGAGCGCCCCTCGGGCCGGTCGCGTCGAGCCCTCCAGGGACAACTCGCCCACCACGGCGTAATCGAGGAGTCGTTCCGAAGAAAATTGTCCACTGCCCGCCAGGATGCCCAGCGTGATCGGCAGGTCGAACGTGGCGGCCTGCTTTGGCAACTCTGCTGGGGCAAGGTTGACCACGATCCGGTCATTGGGCCTGTTGAACCCGGAGTTGACCATCGCCCGCGCCACACGGTGCGTGCTCTCCTTGATCGCCGCATCGGGCATGCCCACCAACACGGTGGCCGGAAGGGCGCCACCCGACACGTCCACCTCCACGTCGACGGGCACGGCATCGATGCCGACGAGCGAGAACGTCTGCAGGCGGGCGAGCATGGCAAAACTCTCCAGGGGAAGGTTCGAGGGCGAACGGAGCGCACGAAGAAGAGGTATACAGATGTTCAGTCTGTGTGTCAAGGCCCGGGAATTCGCACGTGATGGCGGAAATACCCCGCCAGTCGTAAACTCCGTTTACCGTCGGCCATGCCGGCCCGGCGGCTGCCTGCCGGCGCACCGTGGACAGGACGTGCCATCGATGATCGTGCCGCCACGGCCCGCAACCGCCTGCATCGTGCGGATCGCGACCTGCCTGGCCCTGGGGGCCAGGTTCGCCGCTGGCACTGCGGAAGACTTCAACATGCAGGTCACGGCGGCGGGCATCCAACTCGGGTCACACGTGTCCGGGCCGCACCTAGACGCGGATGCGTTGCGCAACCGGGTCGTGCTGCTCGAGTTTTGGGGGGTTCACTGCCCGCCGTGCATTGCCGCCATGCCGAAACTCGAGGAACTGCACCGGAAGCTCGGTCCCGCCGGTCTGGTGGTCGTCGGCGCCCATGCCCAGGGCGGAACGGCGGAGGCGATCCGCCGGACGGCCGGCGATCTGGGCGTGACATTCACGATCGTGGAGCAAGCGCGAGTCGAGGGCGGCACAGACTTTAACGGCATACCACACTGCATGCTGTTCGACCACACGGGAGCCTGCATCCACCGCGGCTCACCGCACGCGGCGCACGACAAGGTCGTGGCGGCCGTACAGGCGTCGCCGGCGATGGTGCTCGGGGGTCGTGCACTGACGAAGCTGACGGGATTGGAACAGACGCTGCGTGACGAAAAGACCTTTGGATCCGTGCTCAAAAAGGTCGCCGCGATGAAGGCGTCGAGCGACAAAGATACGGCGGACGAGGCGGCATTCGTGGCCGAACGTCTCGAGGCCCGCGGCCACGAGATGCTCGCGCACGCTACGAGCCTCAAGGGTTCCGATCCGGTCGCCGCCACGGCCCTCCTGCAACGCTGCGCGACGATCTTTCGGGGCAGCGATCTGGCGACCGAGGCAAGCCAACAACTCCGCGAGTGGAAGAAGGATCCAACCTATCAATCCGTGATCAAGGCGGGGCAGCAGTTCGCGCAGTTGGAATCGCTCCGCGCCAGGCTGTTGGCGGCACTGGGTGCCGACACGCCGTCGCCCGAAGTGGTGGCGGCTGTTCCACCCGCGGTAAAAAAGCAGATGCAGGAACTGGTGAAGTCGGTGCACAAGTACGGTTCGGGTTCCAAGCTCACGGAGCAGGCCGATGCCATCGCCACTGAATTCGGATTGCAGGCGGAAAGGCCCTGACCGCGACCGGGGGACCGCCGCGTGGGCGGTGGTGGTCGTTCTCCTGGCGGGCCTGCTGGGCTCGTCCCGGGAACCGGTGGCAGCCGAACCGGCGTCACCCCCGGGACTCGCGATCGGCGAATGGCGTTCGCTGTTCGACGGCCGGGGGTTGGGCGACTGGAAGACCACACCGTTTGGCGGTGGTGGCGAGATCACGGTCGCCGCCAACGCGATCCACATTCCGATGGGGGCCGACCTGAGCGGCATCACCTGGACAGGCGACCATCCGCGACAGTCCTACGAACTCGCACTCCAGGCCCGGCGGGTCGATGGCAGCGACTTCTTCTGCGGGCTCACCTTTCCCGTCGCCGACGACTGCTGCAGCCTGATCGTGGGCGGCTGGGGCGGCGGACTCGTGGGGTTGTCGAGCGTGGACGGCCAGGATGCGGCCAACAACGCCACCACCAAGGTGATGAGCTTCGAAAACGGCCGTTGGTACGCGGTGCTGGTGCGGGTGACGCCGGAACGGATCGAGTGCTTTCTGGATGGGGAGGCGGTCGTCGATCAGCCGCTGCGCGATCGGATCATCTCCGTCCGCGATGAGGTCATTCCGTCCAAGCCCCTGGGCATCGCCAGCTTCGCCACCAGCGCGGAAGTGCGGGATATTCGCTGGCGACCGATCCCGGCGCAGGCGGAGCCCGTTTCGCCATGATGAAACCACCCGATGGTGCCGACGGCGCGCCTGACCGGATGCGACGCCGCATCGCCCAGCAGGCAGCCCGCGCGGTGTCCACCGGCAGCGACACCAGGCGCGCGGTATTCCGCGCGGCGCGACGCGTGGCCCGGGGCTGGGTACCGACTGACGAACTGCCTGATGCGGCGCAGGTGCGGGCCGAGGTGCACCGCGGCCTCGATCCCTCGGGATCGCTGCGCCATCTCGGGGGTGATCGCTTCGATCGGATAGCAGCCCTGGTGAGGGTGCTGGAGACGGTGCGGCAGGACCCCGACCGGCATCCGGAAGGGGACGTGCTCGAGCATTCGCTCCAAGTGTTCGACCTGGTGCATCGGGAACGGCCCTTCGACGAGGAGCTGCTCACGGCCGCCCTGGTGCACGACGTGGGCCTGGCCATCGACCGCAGTGCCGCCTCCAGCGCAGCATGCGAGGCCCTGGGCGAGCTGGTGACGCCCCGCACCCACTGGCTGATCGAGTCGTTGGATGCCGCCCAAGCGCATGCCTTGGGCACTCTGGGGATTCGGGCTCGCCGGCGTCTGGAGGTACACCCAGATTTTCTCGACGCGCTGCTGCTGGCCGAGGCCGACCGTCGCGGCCGCGTCCGCGGCTATGACGCGCCATCGCTGGAGCAGGCGATCGCGATCCTGCGCGATCTGGAGCATGAGGCGGAATTCGGGAACCCCGACCAACGCGCCGCGGAACCAGGCTGAGGGACGCACGTCACTCCGGCGGTAGGCCGTCGAGTGCCGCCTTGACGGCTTCGCGGGCCGCCCGCCATCGGCTCTTCACCGTGCGTTCCGAGCAGCCGAGGAGCGTGGCGGCCGATTTCTGGTCGGCGCCCAGGTACCAGACCAGGTGAAAGACCTCGCGCTGTTCATCAGGAAGCGCTGCAATTGCCTCATGGAAGAGCGTCCATCGATCGAGGCTGGCCCCGGATGCGGCCGCGCGGTCGATATGCCGCGGGGCGTCAGCACTTTCCACGGAAGGGGCCACGTTGGTGCCGTGGTTTGCGGCATAGGACGCCGGACCGGCGTGACGACGGGCGAGGTCGATCAGTTCGCGGTGCAATTGCGTCGCCGCCAGTGCCATGACCGACCGCGGCGAGTCGAGCCGCATCTGGCCCAGCGTGCGGTGCAGGCGCATGGCCGCGTTTTGAAACACGTCGTCGGTGTCGTCCCAGCGGCGTACGTTGGGAAACCGTGAGAGCATGCGGTGGGCCAACGCGCGCAGGCGGCCGCCGCAGAGTTCGATGATGCGGTCCCGGGCCGTGAGGTCGCCGGCGGCGATCTGGTCAAGGCAGGCCGCCAACCCCGGGGTGATCGAATCGTCGGAATCCATGCCGTCACACGGGGGGGCAGCCCCTGCCTATGGTTGGTGGGAAAAAATCCTACCTGATTTTGCCCCTCGGCGGCCCCGTTCTCGTTTCCAGAGATATGGAGACGGCACGGAGACGGTGTTCGATGAAGGTTCCTTCCGGGGTCTTCCTGGGCTCATGTGGCGGTCAGGCACGCGGTCACCTCCAAGGGCGACTCGCCGGGAGCGGCGTCTGGCGGCGCCGCCTCGGCTTGCCGCCCGGGGAGATCGACCCTGTACGCATCGTTCAGGCGGCACAGATCAGGCTGCGACGCTGGCGCCGATCGTCTCGGGATTCCGCTGCGACCTCGCAGCACCGCCTGCGGCAGATCATCGAGGCCCGCGACGGTTTGCTGCGGGAGTCGATGATGGCCGCCAGGTCTGGCAGGCGCTATCCGGCCGGCTGACCGTTCGCGCGGTGGCTCCTCGGGAACCACTCCAGCCGGTGGTATAACCGCCGACATGGCCCCCCCTACCCGGAGAAGTGAGACGAACGGCGCAGACGTGACGGCCCCGGCGCCGAGCAATCACGGGGTGCCATTATCCGGTGTGGAAGAGCATTTCGGGCTGGCCGCCGACAATCATGAACGCGGTGTTTCCTCCACCGAACTCGCACCGGGCACCGACCTCGGCGGTGTCACCATCGTGCGTCTGCTGGCCGAAGGGGGAATGGGCCGCGTCTACGAGGGCCTTCAGCATGCGCCCTCCCGCACCGTGGCTGTGAAGGTGATGCGCGATGGATTCGGGTCCACCCTGCTGGTGCGGCGGTTCGAGTTCGAGGCCGAGGTGCTGGCCCGCCTCAGCCATCCGCACATCGCGCAGATTCACACATTCGGCACATTCCAGGGGGCCGAGGGCGCGGTGCCTTTTTTTGTCATGGAGTTCGTGCCGGAGGCGCACCCTATCACCGCGTTTGCGGCCTCGCGCGGGTTGTCCGTGCGGGACCGTGTCGCCCTCTTTCGACACGTGTGCGGTGCAGTGGCCCACGGCCACCAGTTGGGTGTCGTACACCGCGACCTCAAGCCGGGCAACATCCTGGTCGACGGCGCCGGCGAGCCCAGGGTGATCGACTTCGGCGTGGCCCGGTCCACCGAGGCAGACCGGGCGGCCGCCACGGCGGCGACCGGGGCAGGGGACCTGGTGGGCACACTCCGCTACATGAGTCCCGAGCAACTCGGCATCGACGATACGGCCGTCGACGCCCGCGCCGACGTCTATTCGCTGGGACTCGTGCTCCACGAGATGCTCACCGGCGAGTTGCCGTACGACCTGCGCGGCCGGTCGCCAGTGGAGGCCGCCTGCCTGCTGGCTGGCCGCAGCGGTGTGCCGTTACGGGACATGGCGCGGCGATTTCGCGGCCCTGGCACGGCCGCACACGATGCCGGGCAACTGGCGGTCATCGTGGGGAAATGCCTCGAGCCGCAGCCCTCCAACCGCTATGCCACGGCCGGCGCACTGGAAGGTGATCTGGGCCGCTGGCTCCAGGGCGAGCCCATCCGGGCGCGGCCGCCCACGCTTGCGGAGTCGCTCGTCAGGCTGGCCCGCCGGCATCGCACGGCCGCCCTGGCAGCCGGCACCGCCCTGACGGCGCTTCTGGCGGCCGTGGTGGGAATCTCCTGGTTTTCCCTACGGGCGGAGCTGCGGCGTCGCGAAGCGCTGGCGGCCTGGCAGGCCGCCGACGAGCGCACGGCCGAGGCCCGCGGTCAGCTCTATCGGGCGTCATTGATGCTGGCCACAGAGGCCCGGGACCGCGGCAACGTCAACGAGGCGCGACGGCTCCTCGGGCAGGCACGAGACCTGCGCGATGCGGCCGGGCCGGGCCGGGCCATCGAACTCGACTGTGTGGCGGCATCCCTCGATGACGCGACCGCCGTGCTCGACGCCGGAGGTGGCACCCCCAGGGCGGTGGCATGGTCGGTGGAGGCCGACTGCGTGGCGGCCGCCAGCAACGATTCCCGGGTGCGGGTCTGGCGACGACGCGGTGGTGCTGAAGCCTCGTGGGCGACGGCACCGACGGTCGATCTCGTCGGTCACGACGGGCCCGTCTGGTCGCTGACGTTCGCCCCGGATGGGGCGACTGTCGCCTCGGCGTCCGCTGATGGCAGCGTGCGGATCTGGGATCCGATGAGCGGCACCGAGCGCCGCCGGCTCGATGGCCATGCTCGGCCCGTGTACGGCGTGACCTACTCGCGCGACGGCTCGCTGCTCGCCACGGCCTCCGAGGATCGCACGGTGCGACTCCACGACACGTCGACGTGGGCCGAACGCATCGTGCTCCGGGGCCACGGGGGCACCGTGTTCGCGGCCAGCTTCGCCATGGACGGCACCACGATCGCCACCGCCTCACGTGACCGGACGGCTCGGCTGTGGCGCTGCAGCGACGGCCTCCAGCTGTCGGTGCTCGAAGGGCATACGGGGGGAGTTCTCGACGTGGCTCACTCCCCCGACGGCGCGCTCGTCGCCACCGGTTCGGAAGACGCGACGGCGCGCGTCTGGGATGCCGCCACGGGGCGTGTACTGGCTGTGCTCGACCACCCGCTGCGGGTCAATGCCGTGGCCTTCGTGGGCGTGGATCGCCTGGCGACCGCCGGCGGCGACGGGATCGTGCGTTGCTGGGATGCCCGTCGAGGAACGGAACTCGACGTCTTTCGCGGGCACGCGGCAGCGGTCTGGTCGCTGGACACGGCGGGCGGCGCCGGCCGGGCGGTCACCGGTGCCGAGGATGGCACCGTCCGCCTCTGGAGCCTCGGCGGCGACGCCGCAGCGGTGCTGCGCGGGACAAGACGCATGCTGTCGGTGGCGTTCTCGCCGGAGGGCAGCTGGCTCGCGATCGGCGGCGCCGATGCAACAGTCCGCATTCACGATGCCGGCACGTTGCAGGAACGAGGCACGCTGGCCGTCGGCAACGGTCGCGTCAGTGCCGTGGCGTTTTCCGCGGACGGCGACACCCTGGCGGCGGCCTGTGAGGACGGAGCCGTGCGCACCTGGCGGACGTCAACACTCGCACCAGCGGACGTGATCCGGGCCCATGAACGGCGCGTCTATTCCGTTGCCTTCGCGCCCCGGGGTGGCCGCATGGTGACCGCGGCGGAGGACCGTACGGCCAGGGTCCTGGACCTGGGAACCGCCACGCGGCCAGTCGTTCTCAGGCATCCGGGCCGCGTGTTCTGCGCCGCGTTCTCGCCCGATGGCACGACGGTGGCCACGGCCTGCGAGGATCGCCATGCGAGGCTCTGGGACGCGGCCAACGGCCGGCAACTGGCGGTGCTGTCGGGACACGAGGGTGCGGTGAATTGGGTGTCCTTTTCCGCCGACGGCCGGCAGGTGGCGACGGCATCCTCGGACGGCTGCGTGAGGACCTGGGCGACGGCCAGCGGCGTCCAACGCCTGACGATGACCGGCCCGGCGCGCCAGGTCTGGAAGGTGGCCTACGCGCCGGACGGCGCGAGAATCGCCGGCGCTTCAGCCGACGGCACCGTGCAGTTGTGGGATGCGGAGTCGGGTGCCCCCGTGCTCATGCTCCGCGGGCATCGCGACCAGGTGTGGGGGCTGGCCTTTGCAGCCAGTGGTGACGCGATCGCCACGGCGTCGTGGGACGGCACGACGAGGCTGTGGGGAATGTCGGCGGCCGAGATCGCCCGGCGACGAAATCGCCAACCGGTACGCCATGAAGGGTTGATGCCGTCCGGTGACACGCCTGGCAGGGCAGAAGAGGATCAGGCCCAGCAGGACTGAGCCGGCCCGCCGCACACGCTGCGGGCCCGGGACGCGCCACCGTCAGCCGGACAATCCGGAAAGCACCT
>QWPN01000093.1 GCA_003671185.1 Planctomycetota bacterium | reverse complement strand
TCCCCACCGAGCGAAAGCAGGTGTTCAGCACGGCCGCCGACAACCAGACGGCGGTCACGGTCAGCGTCTTCCAGGGCGAGCGGAAGATGGCCCGCGACAACCGGCTGCTCGGCCAGTTCAACCTGGAGGGCATCCCCCCAGCGCCCCGCGGCACCCCTCAGATCGAGGTCAAGTTCGACATTGACGCCAACGGCATCCTCTCGGTGAGCGCCAAGGATCTGGGCTCCAACAAGGAGCAGACGGTCAAGATCGAGCAGTCGAGCGGGCTCACCGAGTCGGAGATCGAGCGGATGCGGAAGGACGCCGAGAGCAACGCCGAGGAGGACAAGCGGAAATTCCGGCTGGCCGAGGCCCGCAACAAGGCCGAGGCCCTCTGCTTCCAGACCGAGAAACTGATCAAGGAGCACGACGCCAAGCTTTCGGCCACCGACAAGGCGCCGCTCGAGGCGGCCATCGCCAAGGCGCGTGAAATGGCCAAGGGCGAGGACGCCGACGCGATCACGTCGGCACACGACGCCCTCGAGCAGGCGGCCCATGCCCTGTCGAAGGTGCTCTACCAGCAGTCGACGGCGGAGTCGGCCGCCCAGCGCGGCGGCACGCCGGAGGCTGCCGGAGCCGGCTCGGGCAAGGGCCCAGACGACACGATCGACGCCGAGTTCGAAGTCAAAGGATAGCACGACACGAGCCGTCGATGGGCTCGTGCCGTGCGGTCGGCCATGGGGGCAGCGAGTGCTTTCCCCGACCGACGGGCATCGCCGGCGGCGATGCCGATGGGGGTTCGCCTGCGAGCCTCGGGGCTGAGAGCACCCCGAGATGGGAGACGCCATGCCTTTCCGTTTCGACAAGTTCACGCTCAAGGCGCAGGAGGCGGTGCAGGGGGCGGTCGAGTTGGCCGCCGGCCGCGGCAACCCCCAGGTCACGCCCGTGCATCTGCTGCAGGCGTTGGTCGCCGAGCGAGAGGGGATTGTGCGGCCCCTGCTCGAGAAGATCGGCACCGACCGCGGCCACCTGGAGCGGATCGTCGAGGCCGAGCTGTCGCACCTGCCCAAGGTGTCGGGCGGTGCCCAGCCGCAGCCTGACCAGGACCTGATCAAAGTCTTCGAACTGGCGACCACCGAGTCGCACCAGATGAAGGACGAGTTCGTCTCCACCGACCACCTGCTGCTGGCCCTTGCCAAAACGCCCTCCAAGGCCAAAAACGTCCTGCAGCTGGCCGCCATCACCGAGAAGGAGCTGCTCGCCGGACTGCAGGCGGTCCGCGGTCAGTCGCGCGTCACCGACCAGAACCCGGAGGAGAAATTCCAGGCCCTGGAGAAGTACGGCATCGACCTGGTGAAGCGAGCCAGCCAGGGCAAGCTCGACCCGGTCATCGGCCGCGACAGCGAGATCCGCCGCGTGATCCAGGTTTTGTCGCGGCGCACGAAGAACAACCCCGTGCTGATCGGCGAACCGGGCGTGGGCAAGACGGCGATCGCCGAGGGCCTGGCACTGCGGATCGTGCAGTCGGACGTCCCGGAGAACCTGCGCGGCCGCCGCGTGGTGGCACTCGACCTCGGCGCGCTGATCGCCGGCACGAAGTACCGCGGTGAGTTCGAGGATCGCCTCAAGGCCATTCTCCGTGAGGTGGAGGCCGCCGCGGGCAACGTCGTCCTGTTCATCGACGAGCTGCACACGGTGATCGGGGCGGGCGCCGCCGAGGGTGGCTCCGATGCGGCCAACCTGCTCAAGCCGGCGCTGGCCCGCGGCGAGTTGCGCTGCATCGGCGCCACGACGCTCGATGAGTATCGCAAGCACATCGAGAAGGACGCCGCATTGGAGCGTCGCTTCCAGCCGGTGTTCGTGGGCGAGCCCAGCGTGGAGGACACGATCGCCATCCTGCGCGGCCTCAAGCCGCGCTACGAGGCGCACCACAAGGGGGTGAAGATCAAGGATTCGGCGCTGGTGGCCGCCGCGGAGCTCTCCCACCGCTACATCGCCGACCGCTTCCTTCCCGACAAGGCGATCGACCTCATGGACGAGGCCACCAGCCGGATCGCCATGGAGCTGCAGAGCGTTCCCAGCGAGATCGACGAGGTGCAGCGGCGGCTCGTGCAGTTGGAGCTCGCCGCCCGGCAACTGGCCGAGGAGACCGAGTCGCACGCCAAGGAACGACTCAAGGAGATCGAGGCCGAGTCGACGGATCTCCGCAAAAAGCTCGCCGACCTGCGCAAGCAGTGGGAGGCCGAGAAGTCGGGCGTGGGCAGTGCCCAGGAGCTCCGACAGCAGCTGGAGGAGGTGCAGCTCGCCTTCGACCAGGCTGGCGTGCAGATCAAGGAACGGCAGGCCTCCGGGCAGCCCGTGGCCGAGGAGATGTACCAGCGGCTCTACGAGCTCGACGTCAAGCGCAAGGCACTGCAGCAGCGGCTGGAGCAGGAGGGAACCGACAGGGATGCCGGCCGGGACAAGGGCGCCGCCAAACGGCTCCTGCGCCGCGAGGTCGGTCCCGAGGAGATTGCCGAGGTGGTGAGCGCCTGGACCGGCATTCCGGTCACCCGGCTGGTGGAGAGCGAGCGGGCCAAGCTGCTCGTGCTCGAGGACCGGCTGCACCAGCGGGTAGTGGGCCAGGACGAGGCCGTGGAGGCGGTCAGCGACGCCGTGCGCCGCAGCCGCGCCGGGCTCCAGGACCCCAACCGCCCGATCGGCTCGTTCATTTTCCTGGGACCGACGGGCGTGGGGAAGACGGAGCTCTGCAAGGCCCTGGCCGAGGTGCTCTTCGACGATCAGAACGCGATGGTGCGCATCGACATGAGCGAATTCATGGAGAAGCACACGGTGGCACGGCTGATTGGCGCCCCACCGGGATACGTGGGCTACGAGGAGGGCGGCCTGCTCACCGAGGCGGTGCGGCGGCGTCCCTACTCCGTGGTCCTGCTCGACGAGATGGAGAAGGCCCACCGCGACGTGTTCAACGTGCTGCTGCAGGTGCTCGACGACGGCCGGCTCACGGACAGCCTGGGCCATACGGTCGACTTCACGAACACGATCGTGGTGATGACGAGCAACGTGGGCAGCCAGGCGATCCAGGAGATCACGAAGGAGGGGGGCGGCGAGCAGGAGATTCGCGATGCGGTGAAGGACGCGCTGGCCGCCCGGTTCCTACCCGAATTCCTCAATCGCATCGATGAGACCATCATCTTCCACCCGCTCGACAAGAAGCACATCCGCCGCATCGTCGACATTCAGGTGAAGCGGTTGGTGGAGCAGGCGGCGAAGGCGGGCATCACGCTCGAGTGCAGCGATGCCACGCTCGACGAGGTAGCCCGGCTGGGCTACGACCCGGTGTATGGCGCCCGGCCGCTGAAGCGCGTGATCCAGCAGCAGTTGCAGAACGAGCTGGCCCGGGAACTGCTCGGCGGCAGGTTCCCAGAGGGGAGCACCGTCCGCGTCGATTTCGTGCAGGACGGGTTCACGTTCGAGCGCGTCGACGCCTGAACGTCGTGGCGCGGCGGGCCAGGCAGGGTCGCCCGCGGTTCAGCGCTTGCGATCCTCGAGGCCCATCCGGGCAATGAGCGTTTCGCAGCCGGATGTCAGCTTCCGCAACTTCTCCGCCATGGCGAGTTTTTCGCTCGTCGTGGCCTTCTTCAGCTTCGACTGGAACTTGACCAGTTTCTTGCGGCGGTGGCGGCGCCGCTTGACTTCCTTCATCCGGTTGCTGATGCCGCCCATGCGTGTTCGGTTCCTGGAGGGGTGTTCGGGAAAGCCTAGACTCTAGAAAAACGCCCCCCATGAGTCAAAGCCCGCGGCCTGTGCCGCGGGCGGACGCGAAGCGGCCCGTTCGGACCCGTGGGACCGCATTCCGGGCAGCACTTTGCCATCCGGCGTCACGGCGCGTTTTTGCGACCTAGAGTTCTGCACCTGCGGCGATGGCCCCGCAGCGGGGCAGAGCGGAATAGGTCGTGTTTGAACTCATCGTATTCTGGATGGTAGTGGGCTGGTTCGTGGCCGGAGTCTGGCTGACGGCGAACGCGGTCATGCGGCCGGTCGGTCGGGGCAGGCAGCCTCCCGCCGCCCCGTAGGGTGACGCGGCCGGATTGGCACGCGAGCAACGCCCGTGGTCGGGTCGCGACTGCCGGCCGCTCACTCCCCGGCCACGATCCGTTCCTTTCGCCTGCGTGTGAGCCGTTTCACGGCGTGCTCCCGGCGCAGCGCTGCCGATTTGGAGGGTTGTGGCTCCATGTAGGCAAGCGTCACCGGCAGTCGGCTGCGGGTGTAGCGCGACCCCTTGCCGGAGGCATGGGCCTCGAGCCGTTTTGGCAGGTCGTTGGTGATGCCCGTGTAGAGCGACCCATCGGAGCAGCGCACGAGATACACGAGCCAGCGTTTCGTGCGGGGCCGGCGGGGGCGAGGAGAGGTCATCGGTCGCGTCCTGCGGCGGGGTGGCGGATCATCGAGCATGCAGCGGCACCGCCCGGGCGCCGCCTATGATCGACGTGTTTTGGCTTTTGCTAGCGGGTTTGCCCCGGATACGTCAAAATCGTCACTGGCCGGAGGCCCACGTTCGTTCGGATGGGTGGCAGAGCGGTTGAATGCACCGGTCTTGAAAACCGGCAGCGGCGAAAGTCGCTCGTGGGTTCGAATCCCACCCCATCCGCTTGGCAGTTTTGCAGGCTCCGGCACCTCGTTGCAGGGAGCAGCATACGTGCCTGTTGGGGCAAGACGTTGCGATGACTCGTGCTGCTCCGTGCTGGTTGTTGCTGCGACCTGCACCGTCAGTTTTCCCGTCAGTCGACCGTCAGAATCCCCGTCAGTTTCTTGGGGGCCTGCCGGTAACGCGGAGGGAAGGGGGGCCTTCGGTGCTGAAGCAGGCTCGGACGACGTCCCGTTCGCGGCAGCGAAGTGGGCCTCCGTGAATTGGTCGTAGTGCTTCGTGGCGACGTCCTCACTGTTGCCGAGCCGAGCACAGACAACGTGCGACGGGAAGACCTCCGCCAACAATCGAGCGTTTGGGGTAATCGCTGGCGTTGAAGAGCGTGCCAAGTCGCCGCTGGGCTTTGCTCTTGATCGTGTCGTACTGGCTGGCACGATCCCGCGCGGCCTCCCGAAGCCTTTCGCGGTACGTCTGCATGGTGCTGGCGAACTGAACGAGCGAACTCTGGGGCAGCAGTCGAATGCCAGCCTCCGGGAATGGCAGCGTCACCGTACGCCAGTAGGTAGAGGCCTCCGAGCGACCGGCAGCCACGGCACGGTAGGCGGGGTTCTTCTTGTCCAGAATCAGTTTCGACGCCGAGAGAAGTTCGCGATCAGCATGGAACACTCGGGCGGCTGTCGTGCGCTGTTCTGGGGCGAGGGTCTTACGGACGCCCAGCCACGTGAAGGCGAGACGTACGGCGGCCATCGTCGTGCGGAGCCTGTTGGCGGCGGAGCGTTCGAGTTGGGTCGTCGGAGCGTTGGTGGGATGGGTTGTGGTCCGGCGCAATATGGTCTGGTCGGTCATGGGGTTCGGTG
>QWPN01000017.1 GCA_003671185.1 Planctomycetota bacterium | reverse complement strand
CGCGAAGCGTCGCCGTCGTCGACCTCGCTGGCGCGCCCGCGGAGATCGGCCGCGCCTGTGGAGTCCGCCTCCGGGAGCGAATCAGGCTGCTCGAGGAGCGATACGTGGGCGGCCTGTTCCGTGACGAGGAGGGGCGACAGAGGGCCCTCCAGGCCGCGTTGCCATTCCTCGACCAACTCCGGCCGCACCATCGAGTCGAGTTGCTGGCTATGGCCGAGTCGGTCGGCCTCCCGGTCGAGCGCGTCCTGCTGGCAAACTGCTTTCTCGACCTGCTGCCGGCGATCGGCTGCGCGACCGTGACCCTGCCCGCTGACGCCGCCCCCGATGGAGTGGCGCGGTTCGGCCGCAACCTCGACTTCCCTGGGCACGCTGTGGCGGCCGACCAGTCCGTGCTCGTCGTCGTGCGTGGCACCGGCCGCAACAGCTTCGCGGCGGTCACCTGGCCGGGGCTGATCGGCGTGCTCTCCGGCATGAACGAGCACGGTCTGACGCTGGCCAACATGGAGGTGGCCCGTGAACTACGGCCCGCCCAGGCGATGCCCTATGCCCTGCTCTACCGCACCATCCTCGAGGAATGTGCCACCGTCGCTGAGGCTGTGGCCCTCCTGGAGCGCTCGCCGCGTCAGACGGCCAACAACCTCATGCTCATGGACGCCTCGGGCGACCGCGCTCTCGTGGAAATCCTTCCCGCATCGATCACCGTACGGCCCGGCCGGGATGGCGCTGCCCTGCTGGCCACCAACCACCAGCGCGGCGGTGACGACCCGGGGGTGGGCCGGTGTCGGCGGTACGACTGCATGGGCGACGATTGCGCTGCCGCCTGGGGCTCGATCGACGTGGCCGGCCTGCGGCGCATCCTGACCCGCGTCGGCCAGGGTGACCTCACGCTGCAGTCGATGATCTTCGAACCGGCCACCGGCGTGCTGCACCTGGCCACCGGCCACCGCGCAGCCGAGTTGCCCATCCAGCGGATCGATGTGCGCGCGGCGTTGACGTCGCCCAGCGTTAACTGAGTGCCGGCTGCAGCGACGCCGCCCTGCCCGCCCTCCGCGGCCTGCCCATTCTGCCCCGGCGCCGAGCGACCGCCCCGATCCGCTCATGTCTCCCGACCCGCATGGCCGATACGTTCCGCAGAGTCGCCCACGCGTCCCGCGGCGGAATCTCCATGGCCTCGGCCCCACTCAGCACCGCCTCCGCACCCGCCCCCGGCATCACCGGCTGGGTCGTCGGCCAGGTGGCCAATCTCGGCGAGTTCGCCATGGCCGCGGTGGCCGGCATCGGCGATGTCGCGCTGTTCTCGCTGCGCACGCTGGGCTGGATCTTCGCCCGCCGACAGCGGCGCGAGGTGCTCGTCCCCGCCTTCTACCAGATCGGGGTCATGTCGCTGCCGGTCGTGGCCCTCACCGGGCTGTTCATCGGCATGGTGCTGGCCGTGCAGAGCTACGGGCAGTTCAAGGCCCTCGGCCTGCAGACGCGGCTCGGATCGGTGATCAACCTGTCCCTGGTCCGTGAACTGGGGCCGGTGCTGGCGGCCACGATGCTCGCCGGCCGCGTGGGCAGCGCCATGGCGGCGGAACTGGGCACCATGCGGGTCACCGAACAGATCGACGCCCTGGAGAGCATGGGGGCCAACCCCATCTATTACCTGGTGGTGCCCCGTTTCCTGGGCTGCCTCGTGCTCATCCCCTCACTCACCGTGATGGCCGACTTCATGGGCGTGCTGGGCGGCTACTTCTACTCGCACGTGCTGCTGGGCATCGACTACCACCACTACTGGGAAAACTCGCGGGAATACGTCGATGCCTTCGACTTCCTGATGGGGATCTTCAAGAGCCTGTTCTTCGGGGCCGCGATCGCCCTGATCAGTTGCCACCATGGCTTCCACTGCGACCACGGTGCCGAAGGCGTGGGCCGCGCGGCCACCAACGCCTTCGTGCACTCCTTCGTGCTGATCCTCGTGCTCGACCTGTTCCTGGGGATCTGGCTCAACGACGTCCAGGATTTCTTCCGCCCCGAGGGGCCGCGCCGCCTGCTCTGACGCCCCGTCACCGTTCACACTCGCCATGCCCGCCACCGCCCCAGCCACACCTGCCCGCCGCGATGAGGCCGCCCCGCCCTTGCTGCAGATCGATTCGTTGGTCGTGCGCTTCGGGGCCCACGAGGTGCTGCGCGACATCTCCATCGAGCTTCGCGCCGGCGACACGCTGGCCGTGATCGGCGAAAGCGGCTGCGGCAAGACCGTGCTCCTCAAGACGATGATCGGCCTGGTGCGGCCCAGCCTGGGCACGGTCCGCTTCGAGGGACGCAACCTGGCGGCGATGGGCGACCGGGAACTGGCCCACCTGCGCACCCGCTACGGGTTCGTGTTCCAAGGAGCGGCCCTGTTCGACAGCTACACGATCGCCGACAACGTGGCCTTCCCGTTGCATGAGCACACGCGGCTGCCGGCCGACGAGGTGCGGCGCATCGTGGCGGCGCTCGTCGACGAAGTGGGGCTGCCGCGGAACGTGCTGGAGAAAAAGCCCGTCCAGCTCTCGGGCGGCATGCGCAAGCGGGCCGGCCTGGCCCGGGCCCTGGCCCTCGACCCCCAGCTCGTGCTCTACGACGAACCGACGACGGGACTGGACCCGATCATGAGCGACGTGATCAATGAACTGATCCTGCGCGCCGGCCGCCGACCCGGCGTGACGAGCGTGGTCGTGACCCACGACATGAACACCGCCCGCAAGGTCGCCGACCGGGTGATCATGCTCTACCCGGCGTTCCGACTCCGCCCCGGCGAGTCTCAAGTCGTGTTCTCGGGGACGCCCGCCGAGCTCGATGCCTCGCGCGACCCGCGCATCCGCCAATTCGTCGAAGGGCGAGCCGGCGCCAGGCTGATGGAACTTCGCGAGGAGCAACGCAACGGCCTGACGCCCGGGGAGGAGTCGGCATGAACGACCGCGTCATGCAATTCCGCGTCGGCGTGGTGGTGCTGGCCACGGCGATCATCACCGGCATCCTCATCGTGTTGTTCGGCGACCTGCCCTCGCTCGTGCAGTCCACCTACCCGCTGCGCATGAGTTTTGCCGATGCTCGGGGCGTGGCCGACGGCACACCGGTGCGCAAGAACGGCATCCTCGTGGGCCGGGTGTCGGGCGTGACGCTCGACGAGCGCGGCGGTGTGAGCGTGATCGCCGCCATCGACTCCTATGTGCCGATCTATCGCGACGAGCAGCCGCGCATCGCCACCACCCTGCTCGGCGATGCCGAGATCCAGCTCGTGCCCGGGCGGATCGTGCCCCCCCGACAGCGAGTGGGCAAGGACGAGGTGCTCGTCGGCGCCGTGTCACGCGACCCATTCGAAATGTTCGCCACGCTGGAGCCGAAACTGGGCGGAGCCCTCGAATCGCTCGCCCAGGCCAGCGAGTCGGTGACCAAGCTCTCCACGAACCTCGACCGTCTTCTGCTCGGCGAGGACGACAACTTCGCGAAGATGGTGCGCAAGACAGAACTGGCTCTCGACTCCTTCAGCCAGGCGATGGCCAACATCAACGACGTGATGGGCGACCCCACCGCCCGGGCCAACCTCAAGGACACGCTCAACTCGCTGCCGAACGTGATCGCCGACCTGCGCACCACCGTGCAGGGCATCGGCACGACCGTCGACACGGCGGACCGCAACCTCCGCAACCTCGAGGGCCTGACCAAGCCGCTCGGCGAGCGTGGCGAGGGGATGGTGGCCCAGATCGACCGCACGATCGGCCGACTGGACGAGGTGCTGCAGCAGGCGGCCTTCTTCGCCAAGGCCCTCAACGAGTCGGAAGGCACGCTCGGCAAACTGGTCCGCGACCCGAAGGTCTACGACGACCTGGCGCAGGCGGCGGCCAACGTCAGCCGCCTCACCAAGGAATTGCGGCCCATCGTCGACGACGTGCGGGTGTTCACCGACAAGATCGCCCGCCATCCGGAACAACTCGGCGTCCGCGGCGCCCTCGACCGGCGGCCGGGCCTGAAATGAGCCGGTCCGGAACGAGCGGCTACACGCCCACGGGATGCGTGGCCTCGGCGTCGATGACCCGCAGGTATTCGGCGATGAACTCGCCGTACCGCGCCTTCACGTCGCTGGAGAGGTGCTTGTAACCGGCCACCCGGCCCCGACATTTGAGTGAGCCGCAGCGGCAGGCGCCCCCCAGCGTGACCTCGTACTCGAACGTGTCGTAGTCGATCGTGATCTCCTCGCCCGCAGCGATGGGCCGCAGGGCACGAATCTCGATCTCCCGCACGCCGGAACGGATCACGACCCCGCAGTTGGGGTCGCAGGAATGGTTCATGAGCACGGCCACGCCGTCGGGCTCGACATGCATGTCGGCGGCCACCTGAATCGTGCGCCGCGAACGCTGTGCGGCCTGCTGGCCCCACGTCTTGAGGATCGTCTCACCGGGGGCGATCGCCCGGGTGGCCGAGACGGTGCGCCCCAGCCGGCCGCTAGACACCTGGAGCGGCTCGCCAGGCAACGGCACGCGGTCGGCGTCGCCCTGGGCGGTGAAGCCGGCCAGAGCATCGAAGAACGTCTCCTTGAGCCGGGCGCCATAGCGACCGGCCAGCCAGGGAATCGTCTGCTCGATGGTGTCGGGCTGCAGGAGCACGACGTCGCCGGACCGGACCGCATCGAGCACGAGCGCCGCCGACTGCGCCCAGTCGCCTCCCGCCTCCACCGTCACCTGCCGCTCTGCCGAAGCCACCGCGGCGATCCCCTGCGAGAGCAACCGCGTGATGTCACCGGGCTGTCGACCGCGAATGTAGGCGTCCTCGTAGATCACGACCCGGTCGAAGGTTGCGCCCAGCAGGCGCCCCTGCGCGATCAGATCTTCGTCGCGGCGGTCGCCGGCGGCGGAGTAGACGGCGGTGCGCCGAACATGAGGCAGCTTCTTCACCACCGCACAGATCTGCTCCAGCGACGGCACATTGTGGCCGTAGTCGACCACGATCGAGGCACCTTCCAGGTCGAGCAGGTTGAAACGTCCCGGCGATCCGTCCGAGCCGCTGGAAAAGCTCTCCAGGCCCAACCGCACCAACTCCAGCGGCACGCCCAGCCGCCAGGCGGCGGCGGCGCTGGCCAGCACGTTCTCCACCTGGAACGAGACCAGGCCGCGGTGCACCAGCGGCACGCGGTCGAGATGCGCCAGTCGCGTCTCGCGCGGGCCGTCGCAGAGCACGATCCAGCCGTCGCGGACCGTGGCCGCCAGTCCTCCCTGGGCCAGATGCTCCACGACCACCGGGTTGGTCGGGTCGAGCGCGAAGTACACGACCTCGCCCTTGCACCACTTCTTCATGTTGACGACGAGCGGGTCGGAGGCATTGAGCACCGCCGCGCCTCCCGGACGGACGGCCGCCACGATCGACCCCTTCACCCAGGCCAGTTTTTCGGGCGTGTCGATCTCGCCCAGGCCGAGGTGGTCGCCCGAGGCGATGTTCGTCACCACGGCCACGTCGCACCGGTCGAACCCGCAACCCTCGCGCAGGATGCCGCCACGGGCCGTCTCCAGCACGGCCGTCG
>QWPN01000070.1 GCA_003671185.1 Planctomycetota bacterium | reverse complement strand
CCGTCGTGTTCTCGGCTACCGTCAACGAGGAATTCGGCTTTTCGGGCGCCAAGGCCCTGGCCCGGCTGTGGGACACTTCCGCGGCGGCGGCCGCGCCGGTCTCCGATGCGGTCGCTCGCGACATGGTCGGCGGTCGGCCGGCCTTGGCCATCGTCGCCGAGCCCACGGGCCTCGATCTCGTTGTGCAGCACAAGGGCGCCATCCGCTGGCGGGCCCGCGCCCACGGGCAGGCCTGCCACAGTGCGTTTCCGGAACAGGGACGCAACGCGATCTACCCGGCGGCCCGCGCGGCGCTGGCGATCGAGTCGCTGGCGGGCGAACTGCTGGCCCGGCATCCGGGCCATGCCTGCGGGCCCCCCACGCTCAACCTGGGCACCATCCGTGGCGGTGCCGGCGTGAATCTCGTGCCCGGGTCGGCCGTGCTGGAGATCGAGCGCCGGGTGCTGCCCGGCGAGTGCCCGGCGGAAGCCCGCGCGGAGGTGATGCGGCGCATCGCCGCCGCCTGCGGCGGCGCCCGCGTGGAGCACGACGAGCCGTTCCTGGAGAGCGCGGGACTGGCGGACGGCACGGCCGCACCTGCCGCAGCGCCATGGGTCGGGGCGCTGGAACGGGAGACCCGCCGGCAGGGCGCGGCCGCCGCGCGGGTGGCCGCCCGGTATGGCACCAACGCCAGCGTGTTCGCCGCGGCGGGCGTGCCCAGCGTCGTGTTCGGGCCCGGCTCCATCGCCCAGGCACACACGGCCGACGAATGGATCGACGTGGCGGAAGTCGGCAAGGCTGCCGCGATCCTGGCGGCCTTGGTCGCGGGCGGCTGAGTGGTACAACATCGCCGGCACACCCCCACGCAGGAGCGCGAGCATGGCAGGCAAGATCGCGGTCAAGGGCCCGGTCGTCGACCTCGACGGCGACGAGATGACCCGCATCATCTGGCAGTTCATCAAGGACAGGCTGATCCTGCCCTACCTCGATCTCGAGATCCGCTCCTTCGATCTCTCGATCCAGAATCGCGACGCCACGGCCGACCAGGTGACGGTCGACGCGGCCCACGCCATCAAGGACTGCGGCGTGGGTGTGAAGTGTGCCACGATCACGCCCGACGAGGCCCGGGTGAAGGAGTTCGGCCTGAAGAAGATGTGGAAGAGCCCCAACGGCACGATCCGCAACATCCTCGGCGGCGTGATCTTCCGTGAACCGATCATCATCAGGAACATTCCGCGGCTCGTGCCCGGCTGGACGAAGCCGATCGTCGTCGGCCGCCACGCCTTCGGCGACCAGTACCGTGCCACCGACGTGACGATTCCCGGCCCGGGGTCGCTGACGCTCACCTTCACGCCGGCCGACGGTTCGCAGCCGCTGCAGATGCAGGTCTTCGAGTTTCCATCGCCGGGTGTCGCCATGGCGATGTACAACCTCGACGACTCGATCCGCGACTTCGCCCGGGCCAGCTTCCGCTACGGCCTGGCCCGGAAGTTCCCCGTCTACCTGTCGACCAAGAACACGATCCTCAAGGCCTACGACGGCCGCTTCAAGGACATCTTCCAGGAGATCTACGACGCCGAGTTCAAGGCGGATTTCTCCGCGCTGGGGCTGACCTACGAGCACCGGCTGATCGACGACATGGTGGCCTCCGCGCTCAAGTGGGAGGGGGGCTACGTGTGGGCCTGCAAGAACTACGATGGAGACGTGCAGAGCGACATCGTGGCCCAGGGCTTCGGCTCGCTGGGCCTGATGACGAGCGTGCTGATGACGCCGGACGGCAAGACGGTGGAGGCCGAGGCGGCCCACGGCACGGTGACGCGGCACTACCGCCAGCACCAGCAGGGCAAGGCCACGAGCACGAACCCGATCGCGTCGATCTTCGCCTGGACGCGGGGCCTGGCCCATCGCGGCAAGCTCGACGGCACGCCGCAGGTGATCCGCTTCGCGGAGACGCTGGAACAGGTCTGCATCCAGACGGTCGAGGAGGGCAAGATGACGAAGGATCTCGCCATCCTGGTCGGTCCTGCCCAGCCGCATCTGACCACGGAGGATTTTCTGGCGGCCATCGACGAAAACCTGCGCCGGGCCATGGCGGCCGTCTGAGGCTGAGGGGGCGCAGGCCATCGGGGCCTGCCACGTGTCCACCCGGCATGGCTGGCTGGTTCGCGGCGGTTCCTCGGCCATGGGGAAACCGGCCGCTGCACGCCGTAGCATTTCTGCGTCTTCACCTTCAGCGGAGGTGCAAGACGAGTCTGCCGCGCGGGGGCTACCAGGCCGCGGCAGTCCTGTTCGCAGAGGAGAGCGACCATGGTCACGGCGTCCCCCCGCCGGTGGAGTTTCGCCTGCGCCTCAGCCGGCCGCCACGCCGGGCCGCAGGCACCGGGCTTCACGCTCGTCGAGTTGCTCGTGGTCGTGGCCATCGTCGCCGTGCTCGTGGCCTTGCTGTTGCCGGCCGTGCAGGCGTGTCGCGAGACGGCCCGCCTGCAAAGTTGCCGCAACAACGTGCGGCAACTCGCCGCGGCGATGCTCCATCACGAGAGTGCGATGGGGCACTTCCCCTCGGGCGGCTGGGGGCCCAACTGGCTGGGCGTCGCCGAGCGCGGCAGCGATACCGCGCAGCCCGGCGGCTGGACCTACTCGGTTCTCCCCTATTTGGATGCGAACCAACTTCACGAGTTCGTGACCGGCGTCGATGCGACCACGGCGGCCGCCGCGTACCAGCAGATGGTCTCGACTCCCCTGGCGGTCTTTTCCTGCCCAGGACGGCGGTCGGCCCAGGTCGTGTCCCTGCCCGCCTCGGTCTCGTACAGCACGGCGGTGGGCGTCCTTGCCCTGCAGGTGGGCACCGTTGGTGACTACGCGGCCAGCGGTGGCTCCACGGCCACGTGCCCGCCGGTCGCGTTGCTCGAGCAGGCGATCAAAGTCGTCGCCCCCAACACCAAGGTCACGTTCTGTCACGTGCCGCAGGGCAACTCGTGCAACTACCAGACGCAGTCGCTTTCGCTGTCGGCCACCGAGCAGGGGCACGCCGACCACGATGGCGATCACATCGGGCCCTGCTATTCCTGTGATGACGACATGGCGGCGATCGCCGTCAACCCCCAGTCGCTCACCGAGGGGGACACCTGGCGGGCGCTGGTCCCGCTGGCCCGCCTCGCGCTGCCCGACAACGGCATTCCCGACCTCCAGGACGGCATCGTGCACCGCATGAGCCGGGTCACTTCGGCGATCGTGCGCGACGGACTTTCGAACACCTACCTGATCGGCGAGAAGTACGTGGCCGCCAGCCGCTACACGAGCGCCAGCGATGCCGGCGACAACCGCGTGCTGTTCGCCGGCTATTCCAGCAGCAACGTGCGCTGGGCGTACGACCCGCCGGCCCAGGACCAGGTGGGCGTCTCGCGCCCCAACGTGTTCGGCAGCGCGCACCGGGCCGGGTGGAACGTGTCCTTCACCGACGGCAGCGTGCGCACGATGGATTTCGAGGTGGATGCCGCGGTCCACGCCGGCTTGGCGGCCCGCGCCGACAACCGGTTCACGCTCCCCGTGGATTGAGACGTGGCGTGTGTCAGCGGCCGCCCAGCAGGCCGAAGGCGCCGAGGAACGCGATCAGCACGCCCATCAGGCTCTCGCCGGCGATGATGCCGCTGCTCACCGGCACGACGTAGGTCTCGGCCTGCGCGGGCCGCCAGCGTGCGTAGGCGGCCGCCACCAGCGCCCCCACGAGGAACGCGATGCTGTCGTGGAACTCGATCACGAAGGCCAGCCCCAGGCCCGTGGCGCTGGGCATCCAGGCCACGACCCGGCGCGGGATGAATTTTTCGGCCACGGTGAGCAGCACGCCGACCAGCCCGCCCACGAGCATGCCGGCACGGCAGGTGGGATGCAGGCTCTCGATGCCGCGCGAGAGGAGTTCGGCGACGCTGGCCCAGACGTTGGCGGCCGGGGCCGTGAACTGCGGGTTGTCGCCGGAGATCACCGTCGCGTCCTTGACGAGCAGGTACCAGGCCGGCACCACCACCACCGTGCCGAAGAGGATGCCGGCGGCCTGGGCCAGCGTCTGCCGGCGGGCGTTGGCTCCCAGCAGATAGCCGCTCTTCAGGTCGGTGAGCAGGTCGGCGGCGGCCGTGGCGGCGCCGGCCGTGACTCCCGCCGTCATCAGGTTGGCCTGCATCTGCTGCGGCAGCGCCACGCCGTAGAACAGTTGCGTCACCTTGCCCATGGCGCCGATCGGCGTGATGTCGGTCTCGCCGGTGGCCCGGCAGGCCACGAGGCTGAGCACGAAGGCCAAGAGCACGGCCAGAATGCCCAGCGACACCGGCACCGCCCACTCCAGTCGCATGATGGCCACGCAGCCGGCGCCGCTGACGAGGGCCCCGGCCACGAACCAGCTCACCGGCACCTCGACATGGGCCACGGGATCGTGGACCGCGCCGGAGCGACGGCCGAACAGCGTGCGCAGACCCGCCATGGCGTGCACCAGGCTGCGCCACTGGAAGGCGAAGGCCGTGAGGCCCGCCGCCACCATCGTCGCCGAGCCGGCCCACAGGCCCCACTTGCGGATCGCCGCCGGCGACACCTCTGGATGCGGCAGCGCGCCGGCCGCGTGCATCTCGGCGAACACGCCGCGGCCGTCGAGCCAGGGCCCCAGCACCCCGAACAGGAACACCGCCCCGAGCGCCATCGACGCGGCCGTGCGCAGCCCCACAATGGCGCCGGCCGCCATCATCTGCGGATCGACGGGCAGCATGAGACCGTACCGGCCCGCCGCAACGCCGCCGATCGTGAACGGCAGTTCGCAGTGTGCGGGAATCCCAACCTGCAGCCAGGCGGGCGCTCCCAGCCGCTTCATCAACCCGCCATGCCCCTCCACGAACCACTTCACGACCGTGCCCAGACCCAGCGCGAAAAACAGGCTGCGGGCCTTGAGCAGGGCCGTGTCACCGCCGGCGTAGAGGCTGCGTAGCGTCTCGGCGGCGGCCACGCCCGACGGAAACGTGAGTTGCTCGCGGTTGATCATCTGCCGCTTCATGGGCACCGCGATCGCCACGCCGAGCACGGCCAGGCAGACGGTCCAGGCGGTGAGCACGGGCCAGGGGATGTGCTCGCCTGTGATGATCAGGTAGGCCGCGATGGCGCTGACCATCGTGCCGCCGGTGGAGACGCCGGCGCTGGTGGCCGTCGACTGCATGCAGTTGTTTTCCAGGATCGACATCTGCGACCGGGCCAGACCGAGCTTCATGAACGATTGCCAGACGGCGTAACTGACGATGCAGGCGGTGATGCCCACGCCCAGCCCCCAGCCCGTCTTGAGGCCGATGTAGAGGTTGGAGAGGCTCATCACGCCCCCGATCACGCCGCCCATGAGGATGGCGCGGAGCGTGGCCTGCGGTGCGTCGTCACCGCGATACACCTGCTCCAGCCAGACGCGGTCGCGATCGGCGACCGGCACCGCGGTCAGGTCGACCGGCGCGGCGGCGCTGCTGCTGCTGCTGACTGCCGAGTCCCGGTCGTGGCTGGGCTGGCCATTCGGCGCGGTGGTGTGCATGACGTGTGTTCGCGGGGGTCTGCGCAGCCGCCTACGGTATCAGGTGGCCGCCACCGGGTCTGCCCGGACGGGCGGGGCGGCGGGAAATGCGCAGGCTGGCGATGAACGGCTGGAAGACCATGCCGGTTTTTCCGTGAAGGACGGTCGTACGGGCGGCCGATACCTGAATGGAAGTCGGTTTCTCAGGGGGACCATCCGATGACACGGCATCTTCTTGCCGCCGGGGCGATCGTCGCCGCGGCCCTGTTCGCCAGTGCTGCGAACGCCCAACCGCCGTCCGCGGGCCAGCAGGCCTTCGGCTACCAGTGGGGCTATTCCTACAACACCCACGATTGGAACCGGCTCTACCACTATCCCTACGTCTGGTACCCGCACAACTTCTACGCCGACGGCTACATGCAGTCGGCCAACGACCTCTACTACCGGTATCCGCAGGAAATGCGGGTCCCGGTCTACAACCGGGCCTGGCAGAACGAATATCCGAAGTCGCGCCGCTACTACCAGGGCCACCACTTCCATCTGGACGTGTTCTGAGTTCACGTCGGCGCGGCCATCACGGCCCGCAGTTGCCGGGATGCGGCAGGACGTGCGCCGCCCCCGCTACCCTGCGGCAGTTTCGCGCGCGGCGTTGCCGGCCGGCAGACGGCCCTCGGCCAACTCCCGATCCCACTCCTCCATGAGCGGCCAGTCCGGGGCGCAGGTGCCGAAATCGGCGAGCTTCAGGTAGCCCTGGAGGCGGCCGATCGTCGCCGCCAACAGCTGTGGATTGCGGCGGAAGATCGGACCGTGGCTGGGCAGCAGCCAGGCCACGTCGCTGGCGGCGATCCGCTCCAGCGAGGCGATGAAAGCGGGAATGTCGCTGCCGTGGTGGGCGTCGATCGCACCCACCGAGCCGTCCCGGTAGATGTTGTCTCCCGAGAGCAGCAGGTCGTCCAGGCGGAAGGCCAGTTGGCTGTCGGTGTGCCCGGGCGTGTGCCAGACCTGCATCGTGCGGCCGCCCACGGCGATCGTGTCGCCGTCATCGACCGTGCGGTCGACCTTCACCGTGGGCATCGGCAAATGCACGTTCTGCGCCGCGATCTCGGCGAAGGTCTTGATGCGGTCGCCGGTCTGCAGCGACTCCACCGCCTTGGGGTGGGCGAGTACCGGTGCCTTGAGGATCGACCGCGCCTTGGCCAGCCCCTGGATGTGGTCCACGTCGGCGTGCGTGGCCACCAGGGCCCGGCACTGCGACAGCGGGAAGTCGAGTTGCCGGATCAGCTCGATGATTTCGTCGACGCTTTCCTCGTAGCCGATGTCGACGAGCACCCAGTCGCGGTCGTCGTACACGAGGTAGACGTTGCAGCCGATCCGCCAGCCCGCCTGGAGGTTCATCTCGATCACGCCGGGAAACACGGGGCGTCGCTCGAGCATCGGCGGGTGACCGGGAAGAGGAATTGCGGGGGAACCCCCCGCGAGACACACTGGAAGCCGTCGGGCCGTGGGCCCGATGGGCACGAGTGTAGGCCGTCGGCCCGGGGACGGCAACGAACGTGGCCGCGGCAGGGCCGCCGGCCGCCGGCGGGCAGCGGAGTCGTGGTGTGCACACCGACGCGTCAGGCACGGCGTCCGCGACGTCCTTCTCCGCCTGGGCGGGCTCCGTGGCGGAGTTGTGCGAACTCGTCGAACGCCTGCGGCCCGTGGCGGCGACGCTCGGCGCCCCGGCACCGGCCGACTGCGACTGGCATGGCGTATTGTTCGGCAAATTGCGTCCGCAGGTGGCCCGCGAGCCGCTGCTGGTGGCGGCGGTATGTGGCGGGACGAACACCGGCAAGAGCCTGATCACCAATGCGGTCGTGGGCGCCGAGATCAGCCGCTCAGTGCCCGAGGCTGCGCGCACGTTGCATCCCGTGGCCAGCCTGCCCCGCGGCCTGGCTGCCCGCGTCGACCTGGCCGGGCTGTTTCCCGGGTTCCGGCCCGTGACCTGGACGAGCGAGCGCGACGCGCTCGACACCGACACCAGTGACGTGATCGTGTGCCGTGAGGACAGTGGCGGCCGCCAGCCCGCCCGGCTCGTGATCCTCGACACGCCCGACATCGATGGCACGCTGCGCGAGAACTGGCAGCGGGCGGAGCTCGTGCGCAACGCCTGCGACGTGATCGTGGCCGTGCTCACGCAGCAGAAGTACAACGACGCCGCGGTGCGCGAATTCTTCGCCGCGGCGGCGGCGGCCGGGAAGACGGTGTTCGTGATCTTCAACATGGTCGACTGGCCGCGGCAGCGCGAACGGATCGCCGGCTGGCTGGCCACGTTCGCCGAGGAGACGGGCGTGGCGGCGGCGGCCGTCTACGCCGCGCCCCACGACTTCCCGGCTGCCGAGGCGGGCCGCATCGTCCTCCATCCGCTTCCGGAACTGACGCCCGACGGCCGCAGCGTGCCGCTGGGGGAACGGCTGGCCGACTGCGACTTCGACCGCATCAAGCGCCGGGCGATGGAGGGCGCCATGCGGGTGGTGCTCGACGACGCGGCGGGCGTGCCGGCCTGGCTCGACGCCTTCGTGGCCCGGGCCGGGGAGTGGCGAGGCTCGCAGCAGCAGCTCGAGGAGCGCGGCCGCGTGCGCGTGGAGCTGCCGCCGGCGCCCCGGCACGTGGTGTGGGACGAGATCTGGTCGTGGCTCGAGCCGCGACGGTCGGGTGTCGACCGGTTCGTGAGCCGCGGCTACCGCTGGGCCGGGGCGCGGGTGACGTGGGCGGCGCAGCGGCTGGGGGTCGTGCGCACGGCCCAGGAACGGCAGCAGGATTTCGCGGCGCTCGAACTGGCGGCGCTCAAGCAGGCGCTGGGCGACTTCATCGACCGCCTCGAGGACGCCTGTGCCGCGGATCCGCGGCTGGCGTCCATGCTCGGATCGCGGCTGGCGTCGGGCGACCGGGTGGCCTGGTATGCCGATCTGGAGCGGCGGCACGCGGCGCTACCCATGGTGTCTCAGGCCTATCGTGATTTCGTCCGTGGCGAACTCGACCGCTTCGCGCGGGACAACCCGGTCATGGTGCAGGCGATCCTCACGGCCCTCACGGTGGGGGCGGTGGCCCGGCCCGCACTCACGCTGGCGCTGGGCGCAGCGGGCGCGGCAGCGGTGCCCCCCTTGGCGGTCGGTGCCACCGGGGGACTGTCGCTGCTCGTGCACCACGTCAACGACTACGTGGTGTGGGCGGCCGCGCCGCTGGCGGGGGAAGGCGCGGTGATGATGGCCGGCAAGGGCATCGGCCCGCTCGTCGAGGGCCTGTTCGCAGGCTGGTCGAGCGAGCGCGGGCGGATTCTCGCCGAGACGCTCCACGAGGTCGTGCTTGGCGACGGCGTCGATGAGATTCGTCGGCTGGCCGCGGCGGGCTCGCTCCCCGAAGTGATCCGCACGCGGCAGGTGCTCGACGCATGTGCCAGGGGGTGTGGCTGACATGCACCGCGACGCCGCCGCCCCATCGCCCGCGTCCCATGCGGAGGCCGACTTCGCCTCCTTCGACGCGCTCGCCGACGCACTGGGCCACTGGGCCGGTTCGCTGCCCGGCTGGGCGCCGGCCCGGGCCGTGCGTGCCGAGTGGGAGGCCGTGGCCCCGCGGCTCGACCGTGCCCGCCGCGAACTGTCGCGCATGCTCGTGGTCGGCGTGCTGGGTGGCACCGGCACCGGTAAGAGCACGCTCGTCAACGCGTTGGCTGGTACCGAGGTGACCGCGGCGGGGGACGTGGTGCGGCCCACGACGCTGAACCCTGTCGTGGTGGCGCCCCGGGACGTCGATCTCTCCTGGTTGCCACTGGAGGCCATGCAGGCCCGGCTGGTGCGCAGCGACGCGCCGGCGCTGGCCAACATCGCGATCGTCGACTGCCCAGATCCCGATACGCAGCCGACCACGGAGACGGCGGCGGGCGCCGGCGGCCGGCCCAGCGATCGGAACCACAACCGCGACATGCTGGAGGCCGTTCTTCCGGTCTGCGACGTGCTCCTGCTCGTGTCGACGGCCCAGAAATATCGCTCCTGGGTCGTGGCCCGCGAGGTGGCGGCCTTCGCGCCCGGCCGGCCGCTCCTCTTCGTGCAGACGCACGCCGGCCGCGACCCCGACATTCGCGCTGATTGGCGTCGGGAACTCGAGTCCCAGGGTTTCGAGGTGCCGCGGATCTTCCGCCTCGACGGCGTCGAGGCGTCGGCACGGTCGGCAGCCGGGCTGGCAGCGGACCCGGGCTTTCGCGAACTGCTCGAGGCCATCGACGCGGAACTCGCCGGGCGCGCCGCCCGCCGCGTGCGGCGCACGGGCGCGGTCGACCTGGCGGCCTGGTTTGCCCGGCACTCGCGGTCACACCTGCAGGCGCTGCGCGGTCCGCTGGCCGAGTTGGCGGCGGCGCTGGCGGTGGAACGGAGCCGGCTGGAGGGAATCCTGGCCCGGGGCGTGGGCGAGCGGCTTCGCGCCGGCCGCACCGACTGGCAGCGGCACATCGCCGTCGATGTCATCGAACGTTGGCAGGGCGGCCCATTCGCGGGCTTTCTCCACGTGCTGGCCGCCCTGGGCGCCGTGTGGGGTCGCTTCAGGCCCGGTGGAGGGCTGATCGGGCGGCTGTTGGCGGGACAGCCCGCGGCCGGCGGCGCCGGCTGGCGGGCAGTCGAGGAACTGGGCCTGGCGGAGGGCGAGGTGGAGCAGTCGCGGAGCATTCTCGCCGGGTACGCCGCCCGGGCGCGGATCGGCGCACCACTGGTGGGCCGGGCCCGGATCGATGCGGCGGAGGTACCGGCGACCGTGGGCGCCGTGGTCGAGCGCACCGGCCACTGGCTGGCGACCGGCATCGAGCGGCTCGTGGCCGAGCGTCGCGGCCGCATCGGCAGCGGGCTCACGCACTGGACCTTCGAGGTGTTGTTCGGTGCGCTGCTCGTGACCGTGCTGGTGAGGGCGGGCTGGAGTTTCTTTCACGGCAACCTCTGGGAGGGCCGGCCTGCGTCGGGCGCCGGCTTCCTCCAGGAGGCCCTGGTGTGGGTCGTCCTCTGGGGATTGGCCCTGCGCTGGGCGGTGTTCGGTCTCGTGCGGCGCGGTCTCGACCGGGACATTGCCGCGCTCGTGTCGCAACTGCCGGCAGCCCGCCTCGTCGATCCGCTGCTGGCGGACTTCCACGGCGCCGCGCTGGCCGCCACGGCGTTCTGCGCCGAGGGCGACCGGCTCGGCGACGAGGCCGATGCCCTGGCGGCAGCCGTCGACGAGCCCACCGGGCTGGGCCGGCTGCGGAGGAGCCCGGGATGAAGGGAGTCGGCCGGGCGGTTTCCGGGGTGCTCCTCGCAGCGGGCTGGGTCGCCATGCTGCCGGCTGGCGGGGCCGAACTCGACGAAGTCAGACGCAGAGGTGAACTCGTGTGGGCCGCCGATCAGGAGGGGGGCGGGCCGCACGTCTACCCGGATCCGGCCGACCCGCGGACGTTGGCCGGCTTCGAGGTGGAGTTCGCGGCTTTGCTGGCCAATGAACTGGGGGTCAGGCCGCGGTTCCAGCAGGGCCAGTGGGATCGCCTGCCGCTGCTTCTCGGACAGTCGGTCGATTGCGTCATCAATGGCATCGAACTGACGCCCGAGCGCCGCCGCGACTACCACTGCTCGAGGCCCTATTTCGGCTACGCACTGCAGCTCATCGGTCGCCGGGATGCGCCGCCCGCAGCGGCCGCGGACGTGGCCGGAACGGGGCCGTCGGGCGCCTGGCGGATCGGAGTGCTGAGCGGCTCGGCCGCCGAGTCGGAGATGCGCGGCCTCGTGGCCCGCGGCGCGGCGCAGGCCGAGGTGGTGGGGTATGACGGCACGCTCGACTCGCTGGAGCAGGTTCGCACCGGCGTGCTCGACGCGGCCCTCATGGACGACTGCATCTTCACCTTCTACGCCGACCGCTTCGCCTCGCTCCGCGCGGTGGATCGTCCTTTCGCGGGCGGCCTGTACACCGTGCTCAGCGCCCGCGACACGCCGCTCCTGGCAGCCGCCATCGACGAGGCGATCGGCAGGTTGATCGCCGACGGCAGACTCAAGTCGCTGTACGACCGCTGGGATCTGGCGGGGCGGCAGCAGATGCTCCTGCTGCGCGACGCGACCGAGATTCCCGCCGCCCGGCAGCGCAGCCTCCTCGAACTGGTGTCCCAGACGTTGCCACTCCTGCTCGCGTCGGCCGGCATGACCGTGCTCCTCTCCTGCGCGGCATTCCCGCTGGCGATCGTCGTGGGCCTGGCCGTGGCGATCGGCCGGATGTACGGCCCGGCCTGGCTGCGGCCACTGCTGACGGGCTACGTGGAGGTGCTCCGCGGCACGCCCCTGATGCTCCAGCTGTATGCGATCTTCTTCCTCCTGCCCAAGATCGGGCTGGCCCTGCCGGCGCTGGTCGCGGCGATCGCGGGCCTGGCGCTCAACTACTCGGCCTACGAGTCGGAGATCTACCGGGCCGGGCTCAAGGCGGTGCCTCCCGGTCAGTTCGAGGCGGCGCTGGCGCTGGGGCTCTCCAAGTGGCAGGCGCTGCGGTACGTGCTCGTGCCGCAGGCGGTGCGCGTGGTGATGCCGCCGGTGACGAGCGACTTCATCGCGCTATTCAAGGACACGAGCGTGTGCTCGGCGATCACGGTCATCGAGCTCACCAAACGCTACAGCGTGCTGGCCCTGACGACGGGCCGGATCGTGGAACTGGCGGTGGTCACGGCGCTCCTCTACCTGGCGATGAGCTGGCCGCTGGCGCTGCTCTCGCGCTGGTTCGAGCGGCGGCTGGAGCGGCCCGCGGGAGGGCGGCCATGATCGGCATCGAGTCGCTGTCGAAGCTGCGCTCGGGCGTGGCGGTGCTCGACCGCGTCAGCCTGGCCGGCCCCGCGGCCGCGGTGACGGCGCTGGTGGGGCCGTCGGGGAGCGGCAAGACCACGTTGCTGCGCTGCCTCAACGGCCTGGAGACGTTCGAGGCGGGCGCGATCACGATCGCCGGCCACCGCCTGACGCCGGGGCCGCACGCGGCCGAGGTGCTGGTGCAGCTGCGGCGTGACGTGGGCATGGTGTTCCAGCAGTTCAACCTGTTCCCGCACCTCTCCGTGCTCGACAACGTGGCGCTGGCGCCGCGGCTGGTGGGGCGGCTGGCGGGGGCCGAGGCCCGGCGCCGGGCGGGCGCACTGCTGGAGCGGGTGGGGCTCTCCTCGTTCACGGCGGCGCGGCCGGGCACACTGTCCGGGGGCCAGCAGCAGCGGGTGGCGATCGCCCGGGCATTGGCGATGCAGCCGCGGGTGATGCTCTTCGATGAGCCGACCAGTGCCCTCGATCCGGGCATGACGAGGGAGGTGCTGGACGTGATCGTGGGGCTGGCCCGGGCGGGGCAGACGATGGTGGTGGTGACGCACGACCACGCCTTCGCCAAGCAGGCGGCGAACTGGGTCGTGGAACTGGCGGAGGGCCGAGTGGCCCGTCAGGGCACCGCGGCTGAAGTGCTCTGATCCCGCCCCCGGAAAGCGGCGCCCGGGGCACCGGCCAACCTGCGCCGCGCACAAAAAACTCCGCCCGGGACTTTCGTCCCGGGCGGAGCTCACTGGCCGAAGTCGGGCAACAGATCTCCGTTCGACCTATTGACCTACATTCACTTCGAGGCGATCGTCCGGCTCACCGCCTTGGCGGCGGAGGCGTCCGGGGTCGGAGCGGCAGCGGGCTCGACCGTGGTCGCGCCACAAGCCGGCTCCGCACCGCAACCCGGCTCGCAGCAGCCGTTGCCGGCCGAGCAGTCGGGCTCACCGCAGCAGCTATCGCAGCAGCTCGCCTTGCGGCACTTCTTCGCGTTGTGAATCGCGCGGAGAAGGTCGCGGATCGGCGTGCCACACTTCTTCCGGGTGCCGCAGCAACCGGCAGCCGCACCGCAGCTCGGCTCGCAGCAACCGTTGCCGGCGTCGCAGGCCGGCTCGGCGCAGCCGTTGCCGGCTCCGCAAGCAGGCTCAGCGCAACCGTTGCCGGCACCGCAAGCGGGCTCGGCGCAACCATTGCCGGCGTCGCAGCCGGGCTCGCAGCAGCTGTCAGCGCAGCCGTGGTGCTTCCGCTTGCACTTCTCGAACAGGCCCTTCAGCCCGCCGAAAAGGTCATGCTTCTTCCGGCACTTCCGGGCACCGCAGCACGAATCAGCACCGCAGCTCGGCTCCGTGCAGCCGTTGCCGGCATCGCACGCGGGCTCCGCACAACCATTGCCGGCGTCGCAGCCGGGCTCACAGCAACCGTTGCCGGCGTCGCAGCCGGGCTCACAGCACGAGGCACAGCCCTTGTGACCGAGCATCCGATCGAGGAGCTCGAAACCGAAGGACTGGCTACACATGGTGACGCCGAGAACCAGCGCACCGAGATACATCATACGCTTCATCGAGCCACATCTCCTTTGCTTGTGAATCACCGGTGTGCTCGTCCCACGTGCGACGTCGTCACCCCGAGGTTGTGATCCACGAACTCTTGCGGCAGGCCTGTCGAGCCATTCCGTGACTCGAGGATCGCAGGTTGCTGCCGCCCCCTGGTTGCCCGACGGGCACAGTGATGCCCCGGGGGACATGGGGGCTATCGGCCCCGGCTTCGAACCGGCTTGAGGCGGCTCGCGGATTTTTTCCTGTGTCAGCGCGCGGCTGACGCGTGCGGAAATCCTGCGGCTGGTGCCGTTTGCGCGGGGTGTGCCGAGGCGCTCGAAACCACCGTCAAGGTCGCACCGGCGGGGCGCATGCAACCGGCAGAGTTTGCCACGCGGCGGTCGCGCCGTGGTGGACTGTGCCGGTCACGACGGGGTGGACGCGCCGCATTGACAGCCCTTGCCCGACCCGTACACTCTGCCAACGACCTTGGTGGCCGGGCGCGGGCGACTGTCTTCGCCCGGCAAACAGGGAACTCCGGTGTGAATCCGGGACGGCCCCGCCGCTGTGATCGGGCGGTCGAGGCCGGTTGTTTCCAGCCATTGCGGCCGCCTCGGGACGTCGGATCCCGAGCTGCCGCGAGAAGGCACGCAACCGGCCGAGCCCGAAAGTCAGAAGACCTACCAGGCGTCGAGAGTCTGCCGGACCGCGAGGGCGGGATGGCCGACACGGTCGCGCACGCGGCCGGTGCATCAAACTCAGGACCGGTTTCCGGCCGCTCATGCCCTGCGCCCCGGCGTGCCCCGGCACGTCTTGCGGTCACGGTGCGTGGCGAACGTGCGATCGGCGAATTGTCATGGACGTGCGCCGACCAGGCTGGGGGCCGTGGGATGCTGCGTTCGGCCAGGGCCGCGCATCCCGCCGCGGCATGACGCTCGTCGAGCTGCTCGTCGTGGTGACGGTGATCGCGGCGCTGATGGCCCTGCTGCTCCCGGCCCTGCAGGGGGCCCGGGAAGCGGCGCGTCGGGTGTGCTGCCTGAACAACCTGCGGAACGTGGGCTGCGCCCTGCACGGTCACCTCATCGTGCGGCGCCGGTTTCCGGTGGGCTGCACGGAGTGGAAGGCCCCGGGGCAGCCGTCGGACCGCCGCTGCCTGGCCTGGAGCGCGCGGATCCTGCCCTGGCTGGAGGAGCAGCGGCTCGCCGATCGCATCGACTTGTCCCTGCCCTTCGATCATCCGGCCAACGCCGCCGCCGCCGCCGTGCCGGTGGCGGTGTTCCGCTGCGCGTCGGCTGACCGGTCGGATGTGCTGATTGGGGGGCTGGGCCGCTGCGACTACGGCGGCCTCGTAGGCGAGCGGATCGCATCACCCAACAACCCCGAGAAGGGGGCCCAGGTGCACGACCGCGGCTTCTCCGAACGAGAGATCGGCGACGGGCTCTCGAAGACCGTATTCGTCGGCGAGTGCGCTGCTGGCCCCTGGTCCGACGGCCAGTGGATGAACGGACGCAACCTGTTCGATCAGGCCTACGCCGTGAACTGGCCCACCTGGGAGGATGAGCTCCGCAGCCGGCATCCGGGCGGTGCCCATGCCCTGTTCGGCGACGGCGCCGTGCGGCTGATCGGAGACACGACCGACATGCGCGTCCTCGCCGCCGCTTGCACGCGGGCGCTGGGCGAGGTGCTGCCACCACCGTGACGCATTCCCGCCCGGCCCTCAGGTCCTCCGCCCCTCCGTTCCCCCAAATCCCGGGAGATCGTTTCATGTCCTCGATGGACCGGCCATACCCTCGTCTCGGCCAGGCCCTCGCCCGGCTGCTCGTGCTCGCGTTTGCTCCGGCAGGCCTCGCCACTGCCACGCCGCTCGTCGTTGACTTCGCCGACGTGTCGCTCGCAGCCAACTCATTCCATAACGGCGGGCCCAGCACGAACACCACCGGCTGGAGCAGCAACGGTGTCTCCTTCGGCAACAGCTTTGACGCGTCGTACGGCGGCTTCTGGAACGGGTTCTCATATTCCAACGTGAACGACACGCAGGATGGCGCTTTCACCAACCAGTACGCCGCCTTCACGGGGACCGCGTTCTCGGGATCGATCTACGCTGTCGCCTACCCGGGCTCGCATGCCTTCATCAACGTGCCGCCCGGGCACACGCCCGCGTCCGTGCGGGTCACCAACACGACATACACCGCCCTCGACATGGCCAACGGCAGTGGGTTTTCGCGGAAGTTCGGTCCCGGAGACTTCCTCACCGTCACGTTCACGGGGTACAACGCCACGGGGGCGTCGGGGAGTCCCACCGGCAGCGTCACCTTTTACCTGGCCGACTTCCTGGCGGGGCGGAGCACGATCGTGAACACCTGGGAGCTGCTCGGCCTGGGCGGGCTCGCCGGCGGAGGCGCCCCGCAGTCGATCGGCCTTTCGTGGGCCTCGAGTGACGTCGGCCAATACGGCATCAACACGCCGACCTACGCCGCGATCGACGACCTCACGTTTGCGCCGGTGCCCGAGCCGGCACTGCCGGCGGCCGCTGCGGCCATGGTGATCGCACTGGCCGTCGCGTGGAGGCGGTCGCGGGATGCGTGAACCGCCGCGCGAGGCCGTGCGCTCGGCGGCGATCGATCACAACCGGCGGGCCTGGGATCTGCTGGCCGGTGACGGCGTGCCGCTGGCCCGTCCGGCCGGCGACAAGGCCTTCGCCGATCCGCGGGGCTGGCTGGGCGGCGGCGGGCCCCGGGGCCGCTCCTGGCTCCCCGACCGCCTCGACGGCCTGGAGGTGCTCTGCCTGGCTGCGGGCGGTGGCAAGCACGGACCGCTTTACGCGGCGGCCGGCGCCCGCGTCACCGTCGTCGATCTCGCGCCGGCGATGCTCGAACTCGACCGGGCTGTGGCCCGCGAACGCAGGATCGACCTGGACCTGGTGCAGGGTTCGATGGACGACCTGGGGATGCTGGCGGCGGGCCGTTTCGACCTTGTCATCCACCCGGTGAGCACCTGCTACCTGCCCGATGTGGAGACCGTGTTCCGCGAGGTGGCCCGGGTCATCAAGGGGGGCGGTCTGTATGTGAGTCAGCACAAGTCGCCGGCCAGCCTGCAGGCTTCACCGCTGCCCGCCGCCGGCGGCCGCTACGAACTGCGGATGCCCCTGTCCCATGCCGAACCGCTTCCCGCGGAGCCCCCCTCACGGCTGCGCGAGCCGGGCACGCAGGAGTTCATCCATTCGCTGACGGCCCTGCTCGGCGGCATGTGCCGGGCGGGCTTCGTCGTCGAGGACGTGTGCGAGCCGGAACACGCGCAGGCCGGGGCGGCACCGGGGTCGTTTGCGCACCGGGCTGCCTTTCTGCCGCCGTACCTGCGGGTGCTGGCCCGGCGGCGGGCCGCGGCGCCGGCCCAGCGTGTGTTGGTAGAGTAGGGGAGTACGCCCCGTTCTGGAGACGCCGATGATCTGCCTCAACGTGCTCCTGCTGGCCAAGGATGCCGGCGACGTGCCCGCCATCCGCGACCACCTGACGCGGGCCCTGCGGCTGAGCCGGACCGAACCCGGCTGCCTGCGGTTCGACGTCTACCACTCGACCGCCGAGCCGCGGCGCTTCGTGCTCGTCGAGCACTGGGCCTCGCAGCAGGCCCTCGACGCGCACCGGCTGGCCGAGGCCTACACCACGATCTACAAGGCGCACGTCATGCCGCTCGTGGATCGCGAAGGCCATCCGGCGACGCTGCTCGACTGAGTTCACGAACCGCCCCCATGATCCTGCTCATCGACAACTACGACTCCTTCACCTGGAACCTCGTGCAGCGGCTGGGCGAGATCGCCCCACACGCGAAGGTCGAGGTGCACCGCAACGACCGGATCAGCGGCGACGAGATCGCGGCCCGCGCACCCAGCCATCTGGTGATCTCACCGGGGCCGTGCACGCCCGACGAGGCGGGTATCTCCTGCGACGCGGTGCGGCGGTTCGCCGGTCGCATGCCGATCCTGGGCGTGTGTCTCGGGCATCAGTCGATCGGCCAGGTGTTCGGCGGCACGATCGTCCGCGCCCGGCGGCTCATGCACGGCAAGGTGGACGCCATCGAGCACGCGGGGAAGGGGTTGTTCGCGGGGCTCTCCAGCCCCATCGCGGCCACCCGCTATCACAGCCTGGTCATCGATCCGCCCACGCTGCCGCGGGAGTTCGAGGTCGACGCTTGGTCGACGGCGCCCGACGGCTCACGAGAGATCATGGCCATCCGCCACCGCACGCTGCCGGTGTACGGCGTGCAGTTCCACCCGGAGAGCTTTCTCACGCCCGCCGGCTACGACCTGTTGCGGGCCTTCCTCGCCTCCGGCCCGTTGGCGGCATGATCGACCTCGCCGCTGCGATCGCGCTGGTGGAACGGGCTGCGGCACCGCTGCCGCCGCGCCGGCAGCGGCTGCTCGAGGCCTGTGGCCGTAGGCTGGCGGCCGGCGTCGTTTCGGACGTCGACTCGCCCCCCTGGGACCGGGCCATGATGGACGGGTTCGCCGTCCGGGACGACGACTTCGCCCCGGGGGTGCCGGACGTCGTGGAACTCGACGTGGTCGTCGATCTGGCCGCCGGCGACGTGACCACGATCGGCGTGCCGCCCGGCGGCTGCGCCCGGATCATGACGGGCGCCCCGTTGCCGCGGGGCGCGCAGGCGGTGGTGCCTGTGGAATCGGCCGTGGACGGCAGCGCGGCGGCCCGCGCCGGCGGCCGGGTGCGGTTG
>QWPN01000079.1 GCA_003671185.1 Planctomycetota bacterium | reverse complement strand
TGGAGGACGTCCTCGCCTACGCTGCGACACAGACTGCCGACTCGCCGACCAATTCGTTCACGAGGGATAACGCTGGTCTCGGACCACGCGAGTTTCGCGACGGGCTCTGCTGGGGCGCGACGCTCGCGCCTCGCACGCGCCCCGTGGCGTCGGGGGGCAAGGCCGTTTTGGCGATCGTCGTCTTCAAGCGGTGGCACAAGAGCGCCAGTGGTGCGGCTGAGGAACCGCTGCCGGTCGTACTGACTCGCGTCGGCAGCGTCTACGAGGCCGATGTGTTCACCGACGACAACGACGCTCTCCTGCGCGGATGCACCTGGGTGTTGGCGCTGCCTGCCGGTGCCGCCGACTCGCCGCGCTGGTTTCGCGTGATGTCGTCGTGGAATTGGCAAACGCCCACGGGGCAGAAGAAGCGGGTCGTCCTGCACGATCAAGCCGAGTTCGAGCGGCTCACCAACTCGGCAGCCTCCGGTGCAGCGGCCACCGTGTTGGCCTTTGAGGGAATCGTGCGGGTCGACGAGCAGGCGTTGACGCTCGACTGAGGATTTCGGTACATTCGAAGGGTTTTCGCCGCCATGCATGCCACACTCGTCGGTAATCGTCGCCGCGGCTTTCTGCTGCTGCTCGTGCTCTGCATGCTCACGTTGTTCCTGCTCATGGGAACAGTGATGCTCACGCTGGCCACCCGCACGCGAAAGACGGCCCGGGCCTTCGCCGCCGCGACGGTCGGCCAGTCGGCCGGTCCCCTGCTCGCCCGCAGGCAACTGGAGCGCGCCGTGCTGTCGCTGTTGCGGGGCAGCCCCGACGCGACGGCAGCCGGCCTCAGCGAGAGCCTGCTGGCCGACATGTATGGCGCGACGCCACCGCTCAAGGGCTGGGTGACATCGCTCACGGCCAACGGGCCACTCGTCGAAGCCACGGTGGAGCTGCCGGGCGCCCGTGCCGCCGATCTCTGCGGGCGCGTGATCACGTTCGATCCCGACCGCGAAACGGGCTCGCCGGTCATGAGCCTGCGGATCCTGCGGGCGAGCGGCACGAGCCCGTTCACCTGCTGGATCGCCCGGCTCCAGGCGGAGTCTGAATCGGTCCTGCCCAGCGTGCCGTGCGCCGTCCTCGTCAACCAGCCGGCCTTCCGGGAAGAGGCCTACGACGCCTACGACACTGCCAACCCCTGGCTCACGAAGGTCGCCCTCGAAGACGGAGCCGTGAAGACGGTGCCCCGCCCCGCGTTTGCAGCCGCGGGCGACGCCGCCACGGTCGATAACGACAACGACGGCGTCAACGACGGCATCTGGCTGCGAAAAATCTTCGACAGCCAGCCGGCGCCGGGCGGCGGGCAGCTCGAGTTTGACGCCTCCTATCTCGTCCTCGACCTCGATGGTCGCGTCAACGTCAACGCCCACGGCAGCCGGACATCGATCGATTATCCGGCGGACGCCAGGGATGGCACGTGGCCCAGCGCTCCCGCCGTTCCCACCGGGAGCGGCTACGGCCCCGCCGACGTCGATGGCTCGCTGCTGTTCGTGGCTCCGCTCGCGTCGAACAAGCCCCAGACGGACCCCCCCGCGGCCTCCGACCGCTGGAGGCGGATCATCGGGGCGACCGCCGTCAACGCCTTGACGGCCACGACGTCGTCGCTCGAGCAGCGGCGCCCGGTGCCCCTCGTGGGGCCGGTCGACGGGCGGTATGGCGTGGCCGCGGCCCCCGGTATCCCCGGCACGAACGACCGCCTCAGCGAGCGCAACGACCGGCTTTTCAGTACGGGGAGCAACGCCCCACTCCCCGCCTTGAATTCGCTGATCGACCTCAAGAGCATGATCAAGGTCGATCTGGCCACGACCAAGAGCGGACAAGCGTCCGAGCTCACGGTTCCCGAGATGACCTACTTCTGCCCCGACTGGACCAAGGCCAACTACGTCGACGACCCCTACGAGATGCGGCTCGACAGCGATGCGCCCAAGCCGGGCGAACTCCGCACGACCACCCACGCCGACAATCCCTTCACGCCTGCAGACCTGGAGGCCGTGCTCCGCCAGTTCGACGCCGACGCCTCCATGCTTTCACCACGGCTGGCGGTAACGCTCGACGACGCGAGCCAGCGGTCGCGGATGCTCGTCACGACCGACAGCTGGGACACCCCCGGGCTGACGGGCGCCGTAGCCAGCCGGATCGCCGACTACATCGCCGCCCTGCGGTGTGACCCCAAAGATGTGATCTCGCCCGACGTGCTCGCCGGCCTGCGGTTCGACATCAACCGGCCGTTTCCCGACGGCACGGCCGAAACCGAAGCGAAGCAACTGTTCTGCCGGCACCTCTACGTGCTGTGCGTGGCGCTCGGTCGGCCCGCCGACGCCGCCACGGCCCAATGGGCGGCCAACGTGGTCGACTACCGCGACCCCGACTCGAAGTTCACCCGCTTCCAGTTCGACACCGACCCGGCCGACGGCTGGGGCGCAGGAACGAACGGCTGGAGCAGCGGAAATGTGGTCTGGGGCTTGGAGCGGCCCGAACTCGTGATCGCCCAGACGATCGCCTATTACGCCGTCGACAACACCGGCACGATCACGTCTGACGACGGCCTGTATGTGTCGCTCTACCGCCCATCGTGGACGGAGCGCCTGACGACGGTCAGCAATGGGCAGAATGCCAAGGCCGTCACCTCGAGCACGGCCCCGGTGCTCGATCTGGCCGAGAAGTCGTCGCAGAGCAGCCAGCCGGTGTGGCGACTGCGGATCGAGCCCGGCACGAGCGTCCGGTTCGACAAGCCGGGCAGTGGCGAGAAGGCGGTTCCGGGGATATTTCGCAAGACGGGCGGAGGCCCGAGCGATGCCCAGATCGGACCAGATTCCTACCTCGTGGTGATGCCCGCGCCGCCGAAGACGACCGGCAATCAGACCACCGATACGTCGACCGTCACCGTCCCGGTGGACAACGCGTTTCGGAAGTTCGAGATCAACTCTGGGGGTGCATTCAAGACCACGTCGTGGCCCGGGGCGGCCTCGTACCAGCCTGGAGCCGACACGATCGTGTTTCTTGAGCGGCTCGAGGATCCGGCGAAGGCCTGGAACGACACCCCGACCAGTTCGGGCTACAACCCCTACGTCGTCCTTGACCGCCTCGGCGTCAAGCGCGTCAACCGGACGGGCGAAGGCAACAACTGGAAGACCTACATCCGTAAGAGTTCGGTCTGGAACAACGGGCCGTTCGAAACGACGGGCGATTCGGTGGGCATCGTGCCGCTGAATCCGGAGGTGAAGTCGTGGCTGCCGTGGCCAAATCGGCCTTTCATCAGCCACGCGGAACTGATGCTCGTGTCGCAGGCCAACGGAGCGGGCCGGTTCTGGGACTACAAGATTCCCAGGAACAAGAGGGCCTCGAATCCCTTTTATGAGCTTCCGACACCCCTCCTGCTTGATGCCACGATCGTGCCTTCGCGGTTTGCAGGCTCCCAGGTGAGCGTCGATCCCGCCACCCTCACCGCGGTCGGGATGGACAAAATCCCCTTCAACCAGCTCTCGCGCTGGCGAGAACCAGGACGGGTGAATCTCAACACCATCGTCTCCAACAAGACCTGCACCGATCCGCAGCTCAACGACGCCGTGTGGTGGGCCGTGATGGGGCCCGACGCCGCCGTGTCGCTCGACGAGTTCGCCACCAACAGTAACGGCGACCATCAGCCCGCGAAGACGATCCAGGAAATGCTCACCCTGATGCAGGATGAGGCGATCTACATCGACTCCGCCACCGCGGCCGGCGTGAAGGGCAACTCGTGGAAGAAGAATCGGCCCTACGATCTCAATCCCATGGCGGCCTACGCGACGGCGACTCGCCTGGCCAACGTGGCGACGATCCGCTCGCACATGTTCGGCGTGTGGGTGACGCTGCGGGTCCACGACACGTCGCCCGGAGGCGTCGATTCCTACCACCGTGTGTTCGCGATCGTCGATCGGTCGCGGCCCGTCGGCTTCGCCGCTGGCCGGGATCTCAATGTCCGCGACACGATCCGCGTGCTGCGCTACCTGGAGTGAGCGCATGGCGGCCACGACGCTCCAGTCGATGAGGCCCGCCGGCTCGCGTCGCGGGTCTAGGGGGTTCACGCTTACAGAACTGCTGGTGGCTGCGGCGCTTTCGCTGGTGGTGATGGGGGCCCTGGCCGGGCTGTTCGGCCTCTTTGGCCGGTCCATCAAGCAGAGCGAGGCGACGATGAACCTCGGCGGGTTGATGCGGAGCGCCGCCTGGCAACTGCGGCAGGATCTGGCCGGCGCGACCTGCCTCCCCACCCCGTGGCTCGCGCCGGAGACGAGCGTGGGCTACTTCGAACTGATCGAAGGCCCGGCCCGCGACGCGACGTACGCCGTGAACGGCCAAAACCAGCCCACCAACAACCTGACCGCCGACACCGACGACCTCCTCCTGTTCACGACGCAATCGCTCACGGGGGCCTTCGTGGGCCGGTTCGACGGTCAGACGATCGAGTCACCGTATGCGGAGATCGCCTGGTTCTGCCGTCCCGCCGCCACCCAGCCGATCGCAGGATCAACGCTTTACGACCTGCATCGCCGGCAACTGCCGATCATGGGCTACCTCGGCCGCTCCAGCCTCGTCAACAACGCGCTGCCGCTCTCCACGGATCACGCCGCCTGCGACATCTCGCTGCGCTCGGGCACGATCGAGGGCCAGGGGCAGGTGCTCCTGCCGAATTCACTCGGCGATCTCACGAAGCGGGAGCATCGCTTCATGCGCGGCGGCTACGCGTTCGTGATGGAGTCGGGCGTGTCCCGAAGCGTGGCAGCGCAGACGTTTCCTTACGCCTTTCCTGTGGATACCACGCAGCACGCCATCGCCGAGGCCGCGCTCACCGGCACGAAGCGGGCGTCGGAGGACGTGATTCTCACCAACGTGATCGGCTTCGACGTGCGGGTGTTCGACCCCCAGGCCGCCCTCTCCGCGGATGGACGAGTTCCCGGGGATCCAGGCTATGCGTTCCCGCAGGCCGGCAGTGCGGTGGGGGCGTATGTCGACCTCGGGTGGGGCGGCGGGGTTCCCGGCGCCCGCACCGACCCGTTTCCACCGGCCGGCAAGACGGCATTCCAATCAGCGGGCGTGATGGTGGCCGGTACGAACCGCCTGCCCACGACCTACGACACCTGGAGCCGGCACTACGAATTCAACGGAGTCGACGAGGATGGCGACGGCAAGGCCGACGAGGGGCTCGAGGATGCGATCGATACCGAAACATCGCCTCCATACCCCGTGCCGCTCCGCGGCGTGGAGGTGCGCATCCGCTGCTACGAGCCGTCGAGCCGCCAGGTTCGCCAGGTGACGATCCGGCATTCCTTCGTGAAATGACGTATGCTTTCATCTGCTCACCAACGTCTAAGACACGACGAGGACCATCCGATGACTCAGCCACCCGCTGCCGGCCGCCACCGGGCTGGCATGACCCTCGTGGAAGTGCTCGCCGTATGCGTGATCATCGGGATTCTTGCGTCGCTGGCGCTTCCCGCACTTGCCCGCGCCATCGCCCGCAGCCGCGTCACGCAGTGCACCAATAATCAATATCAGGTAGCGTTCGCTCT
>QWPN01000002.1 GCA_003671185.1 Planctomycetota bacterium | reverse complement strand
CGTTCCCCGCCCAGGAGCAGGACTGCCGTCTGGCCCTCGATGCCATCGTCCGCGACGCCGCCACCTGGGGCGTCGACCCGGAACGGATCTGCGTGATGGGCGCTGGAGCGGGCGGCCATCTGGCGGCGCTGGTTGGACTCTCCACGTCCGACCAGTCGATGCCCGTTGCCCGACCGGGAGCCGAGGTGGCGGCCTTGTGCACGATCGGCGCCCCCACGCACCTGACCACGCTGGGCCCGGCCCACGACCGTCCGGGATCGCCCGCCAGCCGCCTGATCGGCGGCCCGCTGCCCGAGTTTCGTGAGGCCGCCCAACGGGCCAGTCCGCTCACACGAGTGTCCGCGGATGCGCCCCCCACGCTCATCCTGCACGGCGGCCGTGACGCGACCATTCCGGCCGATCAGGGTGTCCGCCTCGACCGGGCCCTGCGGGCAGCCGGTGTCGACAGCACGCTCGTGATTCTCGACGACGTCGCCGCGCCGGTGCCGCTCGGCAATGGCACCCCCGCGGGCACCGCGCTCCTGGCGTTTCTCGACCGCGTGCTCGGCCCCGGCGCCCGACCCGAACCGGCCGACTGAAGAACGATCGCCCCGGCAGGCACGGGCGCCACAGCCGGCATGGCCGCTACATTCGCTGCGGCAAGCCATCCCGGCCTGGTTTGTGCAGCCGTGCCACTCGACCGCCGATACCTTCCTGCGTGCCCGGCCGCAGCCGGCCGCACCAGCGGCAGCATCCCGCCGCGCGTCCTGATCTCCTCCTTCGCCCCGACTACGGAACCGCCACCCCCATGCCGTCCCCGCGCAAGAAACTGCCGGCCACCGCCGTGCAGAACCCGCTCGAAACCTACCTTCGGGACATCAACGAGACCGCCCTGCTCACCGCCGACGATGAGAAGCGGCTGGCGACGGCGATCGGCCGCGGCGACGCCCTGGCCCGCGACCACATGGTGCGTGCCAACCTGCGGCTGGTGGTGAACATCGCCCGCGGCTATGCCAACCGCGGCCTGCCGCTGCCCGACCTCATCGAGGAGGGGAACCTGGGGCTGTTGCGGGCGGTGGAGGGCTTCGACCCCACCATGGGCACCCGGTTCAGCACCTACGCCAGCTACTGGATCAAGCAGTCGATCAAGCGCGCCCTGATCAACTCCGGCAAGACGATCCGCATCCCGGCCTACATGGTGGAGTTGCTCTCCAAGTGGCGGCGGGCCACGATGCGGCTCTCCGACGCGCTGGGCAGGCCGCCGACGCCGGAGGAGGTGGCGCGGATGCTGGGGCTGGCCCGCAAGAAGCTGCCGATCATCAAGAAGGCGATCCACGTGCACCAGGCGGCGCCGCACACGGAACCCACCGAGGGGGGCTGGTCGCTGGGCGAACTGATCCGCGATGAAAATGCCCGCTGTCCGGCCGAGGTGCTCCTCGACGAGGACACGTTGCGGCACGTGATGCGACGCATCGACCAACTCGACAACCGCGCCGCCACGATCATCAAGTTGCGTTTCGGCATCGGCGGAGGCGAGCCGATGACGCTCAAGGAGATCGGCGCCGTGCTGGGCCTGACCCGGGAACGCGTCCGGCAGATCGAGTCGGAGACGCTCGCCAGCCTGGCCCTCGAACTCGACGGGGCCTCGCGGGCCACGCTGCGACTGCGGCACGGCGCCTGACGCCGGGCCGCCGCGCGGCCTGGAACGCCGGCCGGTTCGCGGCGCCCGCCACGTGGTGCTGCCGCGTTCGCCACCGGTCTGTTAGGCTGACGCGCCCATGGATCTCACCCGCCACATCCGCCCCGTGCCCGACTTTCCCAAGCCGGGCATCCTGTTCCGTGACATCACGCCTCTGTTGGCCGACCATGCCGCCCTGGCCGCGGCGATCGCCGCCATGGCCGAACCCTGGCGCGCCGGTACGATCGATGCCGTGGCGGCGGTGGAGGCTCGCGGCTTTCTCTTCGCCGCCCCGCTGGCCCTGGAGCTGGGCGTGGGCGTGATCCCGGTGCGCAAGCCCGGCAAACTGCCGGCCGACACGATCGCCCACGAGTACGAACTGGAATACGGCCGGGATCGCCTGGAGATGCACCGCGGCGTGCTCGCAGCCGGCGCCCGGGTGCTCGTCGTGGACGACGTGCTGGCCACCGGCGGCACCGCCGCGGCCTGCATGCGGCTGGTGGAAGCGGCCGGCGGCACGGTTGCCGGCGCTGCTTTCCTCGTGGAGATCGCCCCGCTCGGCGGCCGGGAGCGGCTCTCGCCCCATCGCGTCGAGAGCGTGATCGTGTACTGATCCGAGGCGGCTCGCACCGCCCTGGCCGCCCTCCGCTCGCGCCGGACCTTCCTCCACGGCATACTTGGAGGCCTATGTCTGTTCGAGCCGGGATACGTGTGGTCGTCGCCATGTCGGGCGGCGTCGATTCGAGCGTCGCCGCAGCGCTGCTCGTCGAAGCCGGCTTTGACTGCGTGGGCGTGTTCATGCGACAGTCGGCTCCGGCGCTGCCTGCCGCCCTACCCGTCATCGACCCGCCCACCCGGCCGGGCCACCAGGGCTGCTGCTCGGCGGCCGATGCCCTCGATGCCCGCCGCGTGGCCGACCGCCTGGGAATCCCGCTCTACGCGCTCGACCTGACGGCCGACTTTGACCGCATCATCTCCGACTTCGCCGCCGAGTATGGCCGCGGCCGCACCCCGCATCCCTGCGTGCGCTGCAACTCATGGCTCAAGTTCGGCAGGCTGTTCGACCATGCCGACGCCATCGGGGCCACGCACGTGGCCACCGGTCACTACGCCCGACTCGACCACGGGCCGGACGGCGCGCCGGTGCTGCGGCGCGGACTCGAATCCGCCCGCGACCAGTCGTACGTGCTCTTCGACGTGCGCCGCGACAGGCTGGAGCGCATGCTGCTGCCGGTGGGCGGGCTCTCCAAGTCGGAGGTCCGGACCCGGGCCACGGAGTTGGGACTGGCCACGGCCGACAAGCCCGATAGCCAGGAAATCTGCTTCGTGGCTCCAGGCGAGCATGCCAGGCTCGTGGCGCACCGCCTGGGCGGCTCACGGGCCGGCGATATCGTCGACACGCAGGGCCACGTCCTGGGTCGGCACCCCGGCATCGAACACTTCACGGTCGGGCAGCGGCAGGGTCTGGGCCTGGCCACCGGCAGCCGGCTGTTCGTCGTGCGCATCGAAGCCGACAGCCGGCGGGTCGTCGTGGGCCCGCGCGAGGCGGTGCCGGAGGACGAGCTGGTGGCCGCCGGGGCCAGCTGGCTCGAGCCGCCGCCCGACACGACCTTCGACTGCATGGTGCAGTGCCGCGCCCAACGAAAGGCCGCGCCGGCGCATGTGACGGTGCTCGCGGGCGGCAGGTTCCACGCCCGCTTCCACGGTGGCGAGGAGGAGTCGCCGGGGCCGATCTCACCCGGCCAGCCGGCCGTGTGCTATGTGGGCGACCGCCTGCTGGGTGGTGGCTGGATCGAGTCCACTCGGCCCCCGACCGGGGAAAACCCGGGCTTTTCCCCGTCGCCGCCACCGCTTTCGTCGCGTTGGGGGCCGAATTAGTCTTGATCGGCATGCCGGGCGGCGTGCCGACCCCCGAGCCCCTTCAGGAACCGCACGTGGATCCCCAACCGTTCTCCCTGCCCCCCGAGGCATTCCTGGCCGTGGCCATCGTGCTCGGGCTCGCGGCCCTGGTGATGCTGCTGCTGGTGTTCAACTACGGCCAACTCTGGTTCCAGGCCTACTGGTCGAAGGCCCCGGTCACGTTCATGGAGCTTCTGGGCATGAGCCTGCGGAAGGTGAACGCCCGCACGATCGTGCAGGCCCGGATCATGGCCACGCAGGCGGGGCTTGGCACGGATGTCACCTGCCGGCGGCTGGAAGCCCATTATCTCGCCGGCGGCGACGTGCCGCGGGTGATCCGCGCCCTGATCGCCGCCCAACGAGCCGATCTGGACCTCGACTTCGACCGCGCCTGTGCGATCGACCTGGCGGGCCGCGACGTGCTCGATGCCGTGCAGACGAGTGTCAATCCCAAGGTCATCGACTGCCCGGACGACCGCAGCGGCAAGACCACGCTTTCAGCCGTGGCACGCAACGGCGTGGAACTCAAGATCCGGGCTCGGGTCACGGTGCGCACGAATCTCCAGCAACTCATCGGCGGTGCCACCGAGGAGACGATCATCGCCCGCGTCGGCGAGGGGATCATCACGTCGATCGGCTCCGCCGAGAGCCACTTCGAGGTCATGGAACACCCGGACACCATTTCCAAGGCGGTGCTGCAACGCGGCCTGGACGCCCAGACGGCGTTCCAGATCGTGTCCATCGACATCGCCGACATCGAGGTGGGCGAGAACATCGGGGCTCGACTGCAGGCCGACCAGGCGGAGGCCGACACCCGCGTGGCTCGGGCGAAGGCCGAGGAGCGCCGCAGTGTCGCCATCGCCCGGGAACAGGAGATGAAGGCCGCCACGGCCGAGAATCGGGCCCGGCTTTTCCAGGCGGAGGCGCTGGTACCGAAGTCGATCGGCGAGGCATTCCGGGCTGGCCGGGTCGATGTGGGAGGCCGGGCCAACGGCCGCGGGTAGGCTCCCGACCCGGAAACAGCCCGGCCCGGCAGGACGGCCCACCTGCTCCAGTTTCACGCGCCGGGTGGGCGCGGTGGTCACATTCCGCACAGCCAGAGAATTCGGCCAAACTTTGCGGCCGTTTTTCGCCGATACCTCTCAAGTCGGAGGTGGCGTTCGTCACGAAGACGGCCGACCCAGCAGGGTCGGCCCGCCGCCTCCCGCAAAGCCCCACGGCAAGGGAGTGTGCCCCATGGCAATGCGACAGTTGCGAGTCTATTCGGAACCGGAAATCGAGCAGGCGGACTTCACGCTGGCCGCCGAACCGGCCGCCGCGACGGTCCGGGTGACGCTGGGCGACGTGCTGCCCCTGCTGGCCGACGCGGTGGCCAGCAACCGCACGTGGCTTGGCGATTTCGCCGACGATGAGATCACGATCTCGTCAGACCTGCACGACGTGCTGCAAGCCTACCGACACTTCCGTCGCCCGGGCGCCTGACGGCGGGTCGGATTGCGGGTCGGTTTTCCCTGCGGGGGGTGCCACTTCCCAGGAGGGCGATCGCTCCCCTCTTGCGGGTGGCTTGGGTGCGCGGCATACTCTGGCCGTCGCCATGGCCAGCACCGTGAATTTAAGTGATTTGGGACGTCGCGTCCGCGCGGCTCGCCTTGCCCGGCGCATGACGCTCGAGGACGTGGTCTCACGGACCGAGTTCACGGTCAGTTGGCTCTCGAAACTCGAAAACGGCCAACTCTCGCCATCGCTGGAGGGCCTGGTCCGGCTGGCCGATGTCCTCGAGTGCGGGGTCGACAGCCTCGTGGCAGGGCTCTCCATCCCACCACAGTTCGTGGTCGTGAAGCGGGGGTGCGGCCGCATCGACCAGCGGCGCTCCGGCGGCGGCGGCATCGTCACCGAGTGCCTGGCCGACCAGTGGCGCGACCGGGCCATGGATCCGGCAATTCTCCAGGTGTCGGCCACGGGCAACCGTCGCCATCCCGACAACCACGACGGCGAGCGGTTTCTTTTTGTCCTCGAAGGCACGGTCACCG
>QWPN01000027.1 GCA_003671185.1 Planctomycetota bacterium | reverse complement strand
TGGTAGCTGTCGCCCTGCAGGTCGGCGTGCGCGATCACGCCGTCCTGCTGGTAGTGATGACCGAGGATCACCAGCCGGGAGCCCATGCGTCGCCGCACGGCCTCGATGCGCTCGGCGAGCGCGGCGTCGCCGAGGCTGCGGTAGGCGGCGAGGGGGGCGGCCAAGGGTGCCGAGGCGATCGTCATGAGGCCAGTATATGCCGCCCGTGCGACGCCTCCGGCGGACGCTATACTGCCCGTCTCGGTTCCCGGCTTCATCCCCCGACAGCAGAGAAGGACGGCGACGGCACCATGGCGCGAAAAATCGTGAATCGGAAGGAATTGCGGGCCCAAGCGGACGCCGCCGAGGCCCGAGGCAAGACCGCCAAGAAGACTGCCAAGGCGAAGGGCGACAAGGCTGAAAAGCCCGCCAAGGAACCGAAGAAGGCGGCCGCCAAGAAGCCGGCCCGCAAGAAGACCGCCAAGGAGACGCGGCTCAAGGCCTACTGGGGCGTGTTCAATCAGGGCATGAAGCGGCTGGCGATGTTCGAGTACGCCGACAAGAAGGCGGCGGAGAAGAAGGCCGCCGAACTCGTGGCCTCGTCGCGGGCGCACCACTTCATCCAGCTGATCAAGGAAGCGATCGTCGAGTGACGCCGCCGCTCGCGGCCCACGTCACCAGGGGCTCTTCCAGTCGCCCCAGGCGGCCAGGTAACGCTGCAGCCCCGGGCTGGCGGCGGCCCGCTCCTCGAGCCACTCCCGTGCCTGCTCGATGAGCGTCTGCTCACGCTTCAGGTCGATGTCGCCGGCGGCCACGCGGGACCGCAGGAACACGAAGTAGGTGTCGAGCACGTCGCCGCGGCAGTAGTCGTGAATCTCGGCAGCCCTGCCGGCGTCCCACAGATCCTGCACCATGTGCCCGGCCACCTCCATCTTGCCGGGCTTGCCGATCAGGTTCGCGGCCAGCGACAGGCCACCGTTGAACCGCGCGGCCCCGTTGTTGGTGAGCCACTCGTGCAGGTCGAAGTGGGCCGCCATGTTGTAGCGGTTGCGCGGCTGATCAAAGCTGCGTGCGTCCTCCGCGAACCAGTCGGGAATCTGGATGCCGTAGCGGAAGGCGCAGAGCTCCAGGAGCGGCAGGTCGAAGCCGCGGCCGTTGAAGGTCACGAGCCGCGGCCGGCCGTAGCGCCGCCAGCCCTCCCAGAACAGCCTCACGATCTCGTGCGGCCGCGACTCCTTCTCGTCGAGGCACACCAGGTCGAGGAGGCGGAGGTCCTTTCCCAGTTTGGCGATCACCAACGAGATCGGCAGCTGGAACGTGTAGGGGATGAAGTCCTTGCCGTTCTCGGCCAGCAGTTCCGCCCGGTACGTGGCGATCGCCTTGGCGGGGGCCAGATCCTGACCCGGATAGCGCAGCCGCGACACGAGTGCCCCGTCGGCGACGCTCTCGATGTCGAAGACGAAATACCTGGTGTCGTTGGCCGCCATGGCAGACTCCCGGATCAGCGCCGTGCCAGCGGGTGCTTGAGCGGCAGCCAAGCGCCGTCGGCCTTGCTCGAGGCCACCGACTGCTCGATGAAGTACATCCCTTCCACGCCGTCGTGAATGTTGGGGTAGATCGTGTTCGTCTTCTCCGGCACCGCCCCGGTCGCCGCATCGGCCATGGCATCGAAGGCGGCGCGGTAGACGTTGGCGAAGGCCTCGAAGAACGCCTCAGGGTGTCCCGAGGGGAGGCGGCAGGCCGCCTTGCCGGAGGCGTTCATGAACGGGGCGTTGGGGTCGCGGGTGTAGATGGCGTGGGGCTGGCCGTTCCTGCGCACGATCATCTTGTTGGGCTCCTCCTGGTGCCATTCGAGGCTGCCCGACGTGCCGTCGATCTGGATCCGCACGTCGTTCTCGCGGCCGTGGCTGATCTGCGAGGCCGTCACGGTGCCCAGGGCCCCATTCTCGTAACGGATCACGGCGTGGCCGTAGTCGTCGAGCGAACGGCCGGGCACGAAGACCTTCAGGTTCGCGCTGATCTTCTCCGGCAGCAGGCCCGTCATGTACCGCCCCAGGTTGTAGGCGTGGGTGCCGATGTCGCCGAAGCAGCCAGCGGCGCCGCTCTTTGTGGGGTCGGTCCGCCAGGCGGCCTGCTTTTGACCCTCGCTCTCCAGCCGCGTCCGCAGCCAGCCCTGGATGTACTCGGCGCGGATCGCCTGGATCTCCCCCAATTCGCCGGCCAGGATCATCTCCCGCGCCTGCCGCACGAGCGGGTAGCCGGTGTAGTTGTGCGTGACCGCGAACACGCCCTGCGAGGAAGAGACGAGTTTCGCCAGGGCCTCGGCCTCGGCGAGCGTGAGCGTGAGCGGCTTGTCGCAGACGACGTGGAATCCCGCCTCCACCGCCGCCTTCGCCACGGGGAAGTGCATGTGGTTGGGCGTGGCGATCGAGACGAAGTCGACACGCCGGTCGGCCGGCAGGGCCCGTTCCTTGTCGAACAGTTCCTGGTAGGAGCCATAGGCCCGGGAAGGGTCGACGTCGTAGTCGGCGGCGCTGGCCTTGGACCGGGCGGCATCGCTGGAAAACGCCCCGGCCACGAGCGCCGCCCGGTTGTCGAGCACGGCCGCCGTGACGTGCACGCGTCCGATGAACGAGCCCTGCCCGCCGCCCACGATTCCCATCCGCAACTTCCTGCCCAGTGCGCCGTTGGTGGCCATCGTCACGATTCCTCCGTCTCGAATGTCCCGTTTCCCCGTCGCGACCCGCTCCCCGCGGTGTCGCAAGGCCGGGCAGCGTAGCACACGGCCGGCCGGCCGGGCAGCGGCCGCGATCGCGCCCGGTCGCCGATCCGAGGCCGAAAAAGCGGGGCCCGGGCCGTTCAGCGGTCTGCTACGATGAAATCGAGTGCCTTGACCATACTTCCCCGCCCCGCAGAGCCGCCCGCGCGGCAGCACGCCGATGGGTTTCCAGGATCGCGGCTACGTGCGGCAGCGCCATGACACGTTCATGGCCGACTGGACCGGCGTGACCCTCATCATCGTGCTCAACGTCTCGCTCTGGCTGCTGAACTTCCTGCTCAGCAGCGATCTGCTGCCGTTCAAGCGGTCGCTCGACGACCTGTTCTGCCTGCGGGTGGAGGGGGGCTGGAACCCGCTGCAGGCCTGGCAACTGCTGACCTACGGGTTCCTCCACGACCCGGATTCGCCCTGGCACCTGCTCTTCAACATGCTGGCGCTGTGGTTCTTCGGCCGCGAGGTCGAGGCGATCACGGGCCGCGGGGAATTCCTGCGCTTCTACTGCACGGCGATCGTGCTGGCGGGGCTCTCCTGGGTGGTGAGCGAGCGGTTGTTCGGAGGAGCGAACGCCCGACTCATCGGCGCCAGTGGCGGTGTGATGGCGGTGCTCGCCGTGTTCATCTGGTACTACCCCACGCAGACCGTGCTCCTGTATGGCGTGCTGCCCGTGCCCGTCTGGGCATTGGGGCTCTTGTACCTGTTTTCCGATGTCTCCGGAGCCGCCAGCGGAAGCGGCAACGTGGCGCACGTGGCCCATCTCGCCGGCGCGGCGTTCGGCGTCCTCTACGCCTGGCGGCGCTGGGATCTCTCTGCTCTGGCGGAACTGCCCGGCCGGTTCTTGGGACGGCTGTTTTCCCGGCGCACCCGGATGAGGGTCGTGCACCCCGACGACGAGGGCGAAGACGGTTCATCGCTCGACGAGGTCGTCGATCGCATCCTCGCCAAGATCAGCCGTTCGGGCGAGAGCAGCCTGTCTGCCGAAGAGCGGCAGACGCTGACACGCGCCAGCCGCCGTCTGCGAGACCGCGACGGCAGCCGCTGACGACTCTGTCGTTCAGCGGGGGAGTTGAGACACGGAGCCATGGATGCTGAGGAGCCGGCGGCGGCACGCGCAGGAGCTGGTGAATCGTTGCGACTCACGAGCGACGCCCGGTCGGCCGCCTCAGCCTCCTGTAGCAAAATCCGCCGGCTCCGAGCATGTCGCCGCCGGCGCACCAAGGCGCGCTGATTCCATTCGCTCGCTGCGGCCGACCAAGCGGGCGAAGGCCACGGAAGGCTTCGCCTGCGTGAAGCCAGCGCAGGATGCGCTGCCGTCGGACCAGGGAACCCTCTGGCGTTCCCTGCGGCCGACCAAGCGGGCGAAGGCCACGGAGGGCTTCGCCCGCGTGAAGCCAGCGCAGGATGCGCTGCCGTCGGACCAGGGAACCCTCTGGCGTTCCCTGCGGCCGACCAAGCGGGCGAAGGCCACGGAGGGCTTCGCCCGCGTAAAGTCAGCGCTGCTGCACCGCTCCCGCCGGCACCACGGCTGTGCGCTCCGGCAGGGCTTGCATCCGCAGCCCGTCGACGACCCGCACCAACTCTTCGAACCGCACCTCGTCGAGATGGCCTGACAGCACGCCGTGGGCACAGCCATGGGTGTCGATGATGAGCACGTTCGGTTCGTCGGGCACGATGCCGAACCGCTGCCGCATGACGTCCTCGAAGTCGAGCCACACCGGCACGTGCTGCGATTCCTTGCGGAGTCGCGACCGAGCCACCGACTGCAGCGCCTTGGGCACCTCGGGCAGACAGGCCACCGGGATCGCGTGCACGTCGGGCGCGCGAACGCCGGCCGGCCATCCCGCCGGGTTGACCACGGGCTGTCGCGCCCATTCCGTGGCGGCGACGCTGGCGGCGGTGGGATGGAAGCGCACGTGGAGCCGGCGGCCCAGTTCGTGCGCGGCCTCCGCGCCATGGCGGGCGGCATACACGAGCACGACCACGTCGCCGCGCAGGGCCAGCGTCTCGTGGCGGGTGCGAAACTGGTCTTCGAGCGCGATGTTCACCGTGCGGTCCGCGGCCCGGGCGCTATGCTCCGCGGAGGGGCCGGTCGGCACAAAGAATCCCGCCACCACTCCGGCCAGGAGCAGGCTTGCCAGACGCGCGGAACTGGGATGCGGAAAGTTCATGGGTTCACCCGGAGGCCAAGGGAATGGTGGCGGGAAGTACCGCGCTGCCCGCTGCGGCACAAGCCGGGTTTGCCGGGGTGGGCCGATCAGGCGGCCAGCCGCCGCTCGCCGGGCTCGGCGTCGCACTCCACCTCGGCGTCGATCGTCGCAGCGACTTCGTCCGGCGCGGCCTCGTCGTCGGCCCGCCGGCCGGCGGGCCGCAGCCAGGCCAGCAGTGCCGGCAGGAACACCAGCGACGTCACCGTGCAGGTCGTCACGCCCAGCGTAAGCAGCCGCCCCAGGCTCTCCAGGCCCTTGTGGCTGGCCACCATCAGCGCGCCGAAGCCGAGGATCGTGGTCAACGCGTCGACGAGCACGGAGTTCGCCGTGGAGGCGCTGATCCGGTAGGGCCCCTGCCGCTCCAGCGCATCGTGGACCACGTGCACGCCGTAGTCGACGGCGATGCCCAGGATCAGCGGGATCCCGATCAGGTTGGCCGGATTGAGGTCGATATCCAGCATGCCCATCAGACCCAGCGTCTGCACCATGCCCAGCGCCAGCGGCAGCGCCGCCAGCAACGCGTGCGTGATGTTGCGGAAGTCGAGCCAGAGCACGGCCAGGATCACCACGAGCGCGTAGATCGCGGCCTGTTCGTAACTGCGTTTCATCTCCAGCGAGGCCTCGTAGGCCTGCAGCGGGTTGCCGGTGGCCGCCGGATCGACGCTGCGCACGTCGCGCACGAACCGTTGCAGCGAATCGAAGTGCCAGATGTCGCCGCGGCCGTAGATCTTGAGCAGGTGCCGGCCGCTGGAGCCGACGAACCGCTCCACCAGGCTGGGCGGCAGGTCGTCGAGCGCCGGCGGCTCCGGATCAGCCACGCCGGCCAGCGCGTGCAGCCGGCTGAGCAGGTCACCGGCGGCGCGCTGCTGGAAGCCGGCCAGGGCCCGGAAGCACTCCTCCGGCCCCTGCCGCCGCAGGCTGTCCCGGGCCCGTTCCAGATGCCAGGCCGTGCGCAGGCCGCCGGGCCGCTTCGACGCCTCACCCTGCGCCCAGGCCAGCGTCTCGCCCAGCGATTCCAAGCGGTCGAGCGGGATTTCGGGGGGCCGCTCGGGCAGCCCGGCCAGCCGGTCGCGGATGCGGGCGATGATGGGCCGCTTCAGATCCTCGTCCACCGGCAGCAACGACGCGATCTCGTCGACGCGCTCCACGCTGGGGAGCTCCAGCAGCCGGGCCTTCCGCTCCAGCAACTGCTCCCGCGACTCGGCGATGGAGAGCGCATACCACACGCTCTGGTCGCACTCGGTGAGCAATTTCTTCTCCACCGCCACGCTTTCCAGCCCGTCGGCCTGCAGATTGAGCAGGTTGTGGTCGTAGCGGAGCTCGTGCAGCCCACCGGCCAGGGCCAGCGTGCAGGCCAGCGCGGCCAGGGCCACGATGCGCGGATGCCTGACCACCGGCTCCAGCCAGGCGTGTACGGGCACCGGCGTGGGGATGCGCCGGCCCAGCGGGCTGCGGTCCACGATCGCCAGCACGGCCGGCAGCACGAGCAGTTCGGCGGCGGCGCAGAGCAGGATGCCGCCACCGGCGATCAGCCCCAGTTCCGCCACGCCCACGAAACTGGTGAGGGCCGCCGAGAAGAAGGCCACCGCCGTGGTGACGGCGCCCGTGAGGATGCCCGGACCGACCGCGGCGCTGGCCTCGAGCAGCGCCGCCTCGCAGTCGCGGCCGCGACGCCGCAGTTCCAGGTAGCGGCCCACGTAGTAGGTGCCGTAGTCGATCCCCACGCCGATCATCGTCACCGTGAAGGTCACGCTGAGAATGTTGAGGTGTCCGACGCTGAGCGTGGCCCAGCCGAAGGCCCAGGCCATGCCGATCACGAGCACCCCGTTGGCCATCAACGCGTGCCGGACGCCGCCGAAGCCGGCGATGATCACGATCACCACCGCCGCCAACGACAGACCGCTGGCCCAGATCATCGACTGTTGGCTGGTTCGCATCTCGTCGTCCTCCATCACCGGCAGGCCGGTGAGGCCGATGGAGGTGCCCGGATGTCGTTCACCGACGCGGCGGATGATGCGCCGAAGTTCGTCGGTGGCCGCCGACGCCCCGGCGAAACCGCCCGGCGTCTTCTGCAATCGCAGGAGCACGAAACCCAGTTTCCCTTCCTTGGCGAGCAGGTGTTCGCTCGACAGGTCGCGGAGCGTGGAGAGCGAGTCAGGCATGCCGGGCCAGGGCGAGACGTAGTCGCCGGGGCGGCCCGCCGTCGCCGGCGCCCCATCGAGACCCGCCAACAGGCTCTCGCTGTAGCGCTCGAGCGCCGCGGCGGGCGGCTCGCCGCCACCACCAGGCGGCGCACCGGCCACCATCTGCCCGGCCAGACCGCCCACCATCGTGCCCACCCTGAGTTGGGCCCAGCCGCCGGCGAGCACCGGCTGCACCCGCTCGATGAAGCGGTCGATCTCCGCCAGATCGGCGGGAGCGAGGTAGTGGAGCCCCTTGGCCCGGATCTTCGACAGGTCGACCTCGTGCAGGACGGAGCGGAACAGGGTGTCCTCGCGCTCCACGTCTCGCGACAGGTCGCGCAGCACCGCGATCACGGCGTCGCGAGCCGGACCCTCGACGACGATCACAGCGTCGTCGTCCTCACCGAACTCGCGGATGTAGTCGATCCACAGTTTGTTGTAGTCGCTCTTGGGATCGAGCAGGTCGACGCGGCTCACCTTGTAGCCGAGCCGCTGCGCCGTCCACATCCCCGCGGCCACGGCCGAGAGCACGGCGACCAGCAGGATGAGCATCGGGGCACGCAGGCAGGCGCGCGTCCAGGCCACCAGCGCCCGGCCGAGCAGGCCCGTCGCCGGCAGCGGCGGAACGTCTCGATCGGCGCCGTCGGCGTCAGGGGCGTGGAGTGTGAGCATCGTGTGATCCTGCATCGGCCCCGGGTCTGGACCGAGGGAGTGCCCGGGGCCACCACGGGGGCGGCCAGCGCGGGGCGGGATGGTAGGGAACCTGCGGCGCCGGGCCAAGGCCCGCTCGGACCCGCGCAGGCAGTCCTGGCAAGACGGGGAAGGACCGCGAATTCCTCCGGGAAATCACTGGGCATGCGCCATCGCGCCGGCCGAAAACGAGAGGCGGGTGGCGGCCTGTGCCACCACGGAACGGACGAGGGGGGACACTCGCATGACTGCGCGCTGGATCGCGCTTGGGGGACTCGTGCTGCTCGGGGCTTGGGTAGGTTCCCTGCCCGCCCGGGCCGTAGAGCGCAGCGTGCTGCCGGGAGTGATCGACGCAGGCTCGTCGAGCCGCGAGTCGCGGCAGCGGGCGGTCGAGGCCCTGCCCCTCGGCTCCATGAACGACGCCGGACGACGCACCGTGGAGGAGTGCCTGCGCCGCACCACGCTCTACCGCCGTCTGCCCAGTGCCACGATCAGTTGTGATGCGGCGCTCCTCGATTTCGTGCTCGCCAAGCCCGAGACGCTCGTCGACGTGTGGCGGGTGTTGGGCATCAGCCGCCTCTCGTTCGATCCCACCGGTCCGGGGCAGTGGCGGCTCGCCGACGGCTACGGCACCGTGGGCGCCGTTCACCTGCTGCATCGGGAACGGCATGATCGTGGCGGTCTGTACGTGTTCCACGGCTGCGGCGGCTACTCCGGCCCGCTGTCACCCCGCGATCTGAGCGGATCATGCGTGATCCTCGTGCGGCACGCCCACGCCGCCCCTGATGCCGAGGGCCGGCCCCGGCAGACGATCCAGATCGACGCCTTCCTCGACGTGGACGGATTGGGACTGGAGATCGTGACCCGCACGCTGCAACCGCTGATCGTGCGCTCCGCAGCCGCCAACCTGCACGAAATCGGCTTGTTCGTCTCCCAGTTCGCCACCGCCGCGGCCCGCAACCCCGCCGGCGTGGCCCGTCTCGCCGACCGCATGACCCGCACCACGCCGGAGGACCGTCAGGCACTCGTGACGCTGGCCTGCGGATCACGGGCCGCGACGACCCGCGGCGGCGATCTCGGCGCGGATGGCGTGCAGGCCGAACTGGCGGCACGCTGGCTGCCGGTCGAGGATGAGGCCATCGCCGGAGCGTGGCAGCCCGGGCACTGAGTGACTGGTTCCTGCGTGACTGGTCACTGCGTGCGATCGGCCGCCGCAGGGGCGGGCGTGGGCAGGGTGGCGAGCCGCGTGCGGGCCTCGCTGGCCACGAGATACGGCCGCTTGTATTCGGGCATGTAGCCCCGCGCTCCGCGCACCGACACCTGCTGGCCCACCAGTGGAGCGAGGTTCACGCCCGGTTGCGGCGCGACGAAGGCCAGCACGTTGTTGTTGGTATCGACGAGCGCCCAGCGCGGTGCATCGGGGCGTCGCGAGATCACGGTGGCGAGGCGGCCGGTGGTTTCCATCTGGTCGGGTGGCGTCCAGGTGGGCTGGCCGCCGGCCGGCGCTCCGCCGGGCATCACGCCCGGCCGCACCGGTCGCGAGCCGAGCGCCGACAGGCTCGACCACATTCCTCCCAGTCGCAGCGGTTGCTGCTGGGGCTGCGGACTCGCCGCCAGGCTCCGCTGCCGGGCTTGGATGGTCTCGAACCGCGTCAGCCTGGCGTCGATCGCCTGGGCCCGTATGCGGTCGGATTCCGAGGTGGCGCGAAACGCCGCCAGCCGCAGTCGTTCGCGAAGGGGCGGCAGGTTCCACGTGTCGCTCGTGCCCGTCACCGCCAGCGACAAGGCGAGGTCGATGTCGGTCAGTTCGTCGCCTGACGCGGCCGCGGCGCCCGCGCTCACCGCCTGGGGCGGCTGGGCCGTGGCCGGATCGAACACGTTCGTGCCCAACGGCAGCCAGCCGGCCAGCAACCTGGCCACGCCACCGCCTGAATCCAGTGGGCGTGGAGCGGCCTGTGGATCGGCTGCAGCCCCCGGCGCGGTCTCGGTCACGGCCTCGGCGACGGCACCGCTCGCCGCGCGGATCGCGGCCAGCGCCTCGCCTGCGGCAGCCAGCCCGGCCGCCGCTCCGACCTGTTCCGGATCGGCGGGCGGCGTCAGTTCGGGTGGCAGGTCGAGATCGTCGGCACACGCCCAGCGAAACTCTCCGCTGGGCGGCTCGACGCGCAGCCAATGGCCGGCATGCCGCCCCTCGGTGATCCGCACCTCCTCCATGATCCGCACCCGCTCGCCGGCTTCCAGGGCCACCTGCGTGACATGACGCAGGTCGTTGATCTGCGAACCCACGCGGGCCACCGCGCCGTCAGTCACGACCACGCCGGTGCCGGTGCGCCGTGCGGGGCGGCCCGGTGGCGCAGCCGGGTCGTCTTCCACGTCGGCTGCGCGCATCCAGCTGAAACTGCCCTCCACGGGACGGACGGCGCAGTAGCCCGTTCCATCGATGGCCCACACCTCGAGCGGCGTGCCACGGGCGACACGCTCCGTCGGATAGAAGTCGTCGCCCGGTCCGGCACGCAGGTAGGCCTGGGCCACAGCCACAGGCACCGTCACGGGTAGCGGGCCGTCGGCTGCCACCGCCCGTACGGCCACGAGAAGCATCACGGCGACGAGCGCACGCGAGCGATCACGACGAGAACCGAAGAGCGTGCTCATGGCCGCATCCATCCGTGGACACCGGCTAAAAAAAGCGCGTAGACGAGGCTTGGGCGACCTCGTCTACGCGCTGCAGTCGGACCGTCCGGAGACGACCCTGCCCCAGCCCTTGTAGACCAGCGGCGGCGGCCACTCAAGCCGCGAATTTCACCGGGCAATGACGCCGAAAAAAACGCCCCTGCCGACCGTCCCATACCCCCCTGTCCGGGCCGTTTCCGCCGGCGCCGGGGCAGTTCAGGCAGACTGCGCCGGTGGCGGCCTGACCGTGGGTCGCAGTCGTGGCAGTGCTATGCCAGCATCCGCCGTGGTGCGGCCGTCACCAGCGCTCGACCGGACGGTCGAGCACCTCGCGAACCAGGAACAGTTGCCGCAAGGCAGCCGGATTGCGCAGCAACGCCACGAGGTTCGCAGCCGGTGTGGTGACCGGCGTTGCCGCACCGGGCTGCGGCTGCTCGTTGGCCAGCGACGTCGACAACCTGCCCAGATCATGGGCGAAGGCGTCGTGCACGTGCTGGGCGACGTTCGGCTCGCCTGATTCGAGCGCGCCCAGGTGCCGGCCACCAACGGCCATGGTCGGCGCTGGCTGCCGCGCCGGTGGTGGCGGCGGAGTGCTGCGGGCCTTGCGCGGCGAACGACGCGTGTCGCGGCCCGCAGCCGCGCGCCCACCATCACGCTCTCCAGCCCGGGCCGTTGACTCCTTCAGGAACTCTTCGATCTGCCGCTCCAGTTCACCGCGTACCTCGCCTGCGGCCGGCGGCCGCGGCGGTGCCGGAACCTGCGGCATGGGTTTGTTGCCGCCCCCGGCCGCACGAAACAGGCCCACCAACTGCGAGCCGATCCAGTAGAGCACGAACAGGAGGGGCAGCAGCCCCTCCAGCCAGTCGAACCCGGCGGCGATCAGCACGGCGGCAGCATCCATCGCATCACCTGGTAAGAGTCTTCCTCGGCGCCGGGCACGTTGACTGCGGGCATGGCGTACGAATCATTGCTGCGTTTCCTCACGTCGCGCCGTGAGGGGTCGCCCGTGCCCCGAGAGCCGGCCTTGCTGGCCAGCGGAGCCAGGGACGGCGAAGCGCGGCCAGCGCGGAGTGAACGCAGGCCGGGACGGCCGCAGTGAACGTCCGGCGCCGGGGCTCGGGCGACCCCGATCGGCATTACGAGTGCGCCCGCTCACGGCACAGCCGCCGTCGTCGGCGCCGTCCCGCTGGCGATCGTGCGGCGCATGTCGGTGTCGGCCTGCAGGTTCCGCAGCTTGTAATAGTCGAAGATGCCCAGTTGGCCCGAGGTCAGCGATTCAGCCACCGCCTTGGGCACCTCGGCCTCCGCCTCCACGAGCCCGGCCCGGCTCTCCTCGATGCTGGCGATCATCTCCTGCTCCCTGGCCACTGCCATGGCCCGTCGCCCCTCGGCATTCGCCCGGGCCACACGGGTGTCGGCCTCGGCCTGATCGGCCTGCAGCCGGGCCCCGATGTTACCCCCCACGTCGATGTCGGCGATGTCGATGGACACGATCTCGAACGCCGTGTTGGCGTCGAGCCGGCGGGCCAGCACGGTCTTGGAGATCACGTCCGGATTCTGCAGCACGTCGGTGTGCCGTTCCGCCGAGCCGATTGCCGACACGATGCCTTCGCCCACGCGGGCGATGATCGTCTCCTCGGTGGCGCCGCCGATCAGCTGGTTGAGGTTCGTGCGCACCGTGACCCGGGCCTTGACCTTGAGTTGGATGCCGTTCTTGGCCACGGCATCGAGCGATTCGCGGCCGCTGTTCCGCCCCGGGCAATCGATCACCTTGGGATACACGCTCGTCTGCACTGCCTCGCGGACGTCCCGCCCGGCCAGGTCGATGGCGGTGGCGAGCTTGAAGTCGAGTTCACGGATGCGGGCCTTGTTGGCGGCGATCAGGGCCTGCACGACGAGCGGCACGCGGCCGCCGGCCAGGGCATGCGCCTCGAGCGCCTGCCGGGTCACGCCGCTGGAGTCGCCAAGCCCGGCCTGCACGGCCATGATCTTGCTGCGCACGATCACCGTGGGGTTCACCTTCTTGAAACTCATGGCCACCAGGTCGAAGAGCCCGATGCCGGCGCTGGAAAAGTAGGACTGCACCCACAGCCGCAGGTACCGCGCCATGAGCGCGAACACGACCACGACGGCGACGGTGCCCAGGCCGAGGAGGATGAGGGGCAGAAAATTCATCGGCGACTCCGAGAGGGACACGGGGGGCGACCCGAGGCTTCAAGCCTGTTTCGGGGGCGGACCCGAGTCAAGTCGCTGCGGCGCGGCGGAGTTTCCCCGCAGATCGTCGTAGTCGAACGCTTCCAGCGTCGGCGACAGCCCGACGCCGGCCGGAACAGGCGGCCCGCCGGCGCAGCCGCGCACCACGAGCGCCACCCCCTCCACCCCCACCGCCTCCACCGCCGTGCCGCGGACGATCGGGCCGCCCTCGCTCACCGCATTGAACGGCTGGCCGTCGATCTCCACGCTCCCCCAGGGCAGCATGTCGCTGGACGCGGCACCGCGGCGTCCCAAGAGGTCGCGCAGCCGCCGCCGGCGCTCGGCATCGGGCACCACGTCCTCGGCACGCGGTGGCGGCGGCAGCACGCGGCGCCCCAGGGGCGTCTGCGGGAACCAGCGGAATGCCATGCCCAGCGCCACCGGCACCGCCACGAACGTCGTGGCCAGCACCACCATGCCCAGCGTCGGTCCCTGCTCGACGAAGGCCGTGACGATGGCAGCGATCATGGCCACGACGCTGAGAAATCCCAGCACGCCCCCGGAGGGCACGAACACCTCGAGCATCATCATCGCCAGCCCGACCAGCAGCAGCAGCGCGATCCACAGCAGCGGGTTCATGGTGCGTCCACCGGCCTGACGAGGAGCCGGCCGCCGCGCACCAACACCACCCTCACCGTAACCCCCGGCTCGATGAGCATGCCGTCGCCGGCCACCTCGCGGACCGCGCCCTCGATCCGCGCCTTGCCAGAGGGTGCCAGCCGCGTGGTCGTGGTGCCCACCGCGCCCACGAGTTGCTCGAGGCCCCCCTCCTCGTCCCCCGACTCGGCGGCCGGCGGCTCGAGAAGCACGTGCCGCAGAACGGGCGTGGCCGGCAGCCATCGGCGCAGAACCATGCCCAAGGCCGCCACGCCCGCGGCGGCAGCGAGGATGCCCGCCAGAGACCACTGCATCTGCCGGATCTGGTAGTCGTTCACCGGCAGCACGAACGATTGGCTGGCAAGCACGAGCGACGCGATCACGAGCAGGCCGCCGCCCAGCCCCAGCACGCCGAACCCGGGGAGCACGAAAATCTCGGCCGCCACGCAGACCAGTCCGGCCAGAAACAGCATCACCTCGAGCCAGCCCGACGTGCCATGCAGGTGCTGGCTCCAGAAGTAGACGATGAACGCCACCATGGCCACGAAGCCACCGAAGCCGACGCCGGGCGTCTTGAGTTCGATGTACAGCCCCGCGCCACCGATGAGCAGGATCAGCCAGGCCAGGCCTGGGCTGGCCAGGGCCTCGAGCAGCCGATCGGCCCAGCCCGGCTCGACGAGCGCCAGTTCTCCCTCCAGGCCGTAGGCCCGCCGCAGCCCGCCCAGGTCGTCGACCACATGCGCCGCCAGCTGCAACTCCTCAGCCCGCCGCCCGTCCAGCGACAAGGGGCCGGTTCCCAGGGCGGCGCCCACCTGCCAGCCGTCGCGGTCCTCCCGCGCCGCCAGTTCGTCGTCGCTGAAGTAGTCGACGCGGCCGCTGCCCTGCTCCACCGCGCGCCGGACGACGAGTCCCGGCAGCACCAACGCCAGCGGCAACGACCAGCTGCGGTCCCGGATCCGGGCCACGCCGCCGCGCCACGCCACCGCCACCGAGTCCGCACGCCGTCCCGAAATCCCGGCCGCGCCTTCGCCGCCGATCACGGCCGCCGGTTGCATGACGAGTTCATCGCAGGCCAGGGCGACGAGCGCCGCGTCGCCACGGGCCTCACGCGGCACCCAGGCCACGGTGCGCACCCGGGCCGGATCGAGCCCCGCCAGCCAGTTGGCCAACACCAGGCTCTGTTCGGGCGCACCGCCCGGGCTGTCGATGCGCAGGCAGAGGAAGTTCGTACCCTCCGTGATGGCCCGCTCCATCCGTTCCCGCAGCCGAGCCACGGCCTCGGGCGTGACCGGACCCGAGAGGGCCACCTGCGTGGCCCGCCAGCCACCCTCCAGTGCCGGGTCGGCGGTCAGCGCCCGTTCGGGAATCCCCAGTCCGCGTGCCACCTCGGCCGGCGACCGGGCTAGGAGCCGCACCAATCCCAGCTCGCGACCGCGGCGGCCGCCGATCGCCAGGGGCGTGGGCTGCATCTCCTCCACGGCGAGCACGGCCACCGTGTCGCGCAGCGCCGGCAGGTCCCGCTCCTCCACGAACTGCTCGCCGTCGTCGGTCGACGCCCGCACGATCCGGGCCGCCGGGTCGAGCAGCGCCAGCGCCACGGCCGGCGGCACGCTGCGGCGGCGCCCGGCGATCTGCCGATAGGCGACCCGCATCGCCTCGTCCACATCCGGCTCGTGGGCGTTCGCCGGCCCGAGGACCGCGTCGGGGCCCATCACAATCTCATCGCAGGCCAGCGCCACGAGCACCGCATGCCCCACCGCGCCCTGCGGAAGCCAGGCCACCGTCTTCACGCCCGCCAGGCGGCTATCGACCAGGAACCGCGCCAGTTCCAGGCTGCGGCCGAAATCACTGCCCGCCGCGTCCACCGGAGCATCGAACCGCAGCACGAGCACACCCCGCTCCTGCGGCCGGCTGCGCAGCGCTTCGAGCCGGCGCAGGACCGCCGCCTCGACCTGCGTGTCGCGCGTGCCCGTGATCGGCAACTGCACCGGCAGCAGCACGGCCTCGGGCGCGGCCGGCGCCGGCCGCATGGCCGCCACGACCACGGCCAGCACCGCGATCGCGCGGCAGCCGTCGCGAACCGCACGTCTGTGCCACATGGGCCCGCGCTCCAGGAGACGCCCGAACTGGGCAAATTCTAAAACCCCGCCGGGGGGAGTCAAAAATAATGGCGTCGGGATGCGTATACTGCCGCCCATGACTGCTCCCGCCCCGCTGCATGTCGAACTCGTCGACCTGGTGGCCTCGCGGGCTCTCAAGCGCGGCACGTTCCGTCTGGCGTCGGGCCGCGAGGCCAGTTTCTACCTCGATGCCAAGCAGGTCGTGCTCGACGCACACGGCGCGATGCTCGTGGGCCGCGCCATCCTGGAGCGGCTGCGCGGCCTGGGGCCGCTGCCTGCGGCCGTGGGCGGGATGTCGATCGGCGCCGATCCCGTGACGGGTGCCGTGGTGACGATGGCCGGGGTCGAGGGGCAGCCACTCAAGGGATTCATGGTCCGTAAGGAGCCCAAAGGGCACGGGCTGCAGCGGTTCATCGAGGGGCCGGTCGAGCCGGGTCAGCACGTGGTGATCGTGGAGGACGTGGTGACCACCGGCGGCTCTTCGCTCCTGGCGATCGACCGCGCGCAGGAATTCGGCCTGATCGTCGACCGCTTGGTGGCCGTGATCGACCGGCTGGCGGGCGGACGCGAAGCCCTGGCGGCACGGGGGATCCCGCTCGAGTCGCTGGTCACGATCCGCGATCTGGGCATCGAACCCGACGCCGCCTGAGGCGCTTCCGCCGTGGATGACTTGCCCGGGGCGACGCGGCAGGAATAGGCTGCCGGAAGCGATACCCGCGGCAGTCAGAACACCGGCGCGGCGGCTCGCCACGGGGCCAATCACGATGCGGCCGGCCGAATTCACAGCCTCCACCCCTTTCCGCCGCGGCATGGCGACCGTGCTCATCGCCCTGCTCGCCTGCACCGGCGGGCCGGCCATCGCGGCCGACGACGCGGACGACATCGCCACCCTGATCACCCAGCTCGGCGACGCGGATTTTGCGGTCAGGGAGACGGCCGCCGCCAGTCTTTCCGCCCTCGGACTCGCGGCGTCCGACGCTCTGCTGCTGGCAGCCGAGTCGAGCACCGACCTGGAGGTGGCGCTGCGGGCCAGGTCGCTCGCCGAGGCGCTGCCCATCACAACGCCGCACGACGCCGCCGAGGTGGCCGTGGAGCTGTCTCGCTTCGGCGCGGCCGACGCCGCGGGACGTGTGCGCATCATGCACCGACTGCTGCGGCTCGACGACGATGCCGGCATCGAGCCGCTGGCACGGATCGTCCGGCTGGAGCGCACCGCGCTCGGCTCGCGGATCGCGGCGGCCCTGCTGGTCCGGGAATGGCAGCGCGACGATGCGTGCTGGCCGGAACTCTGCCGGCGCATCACCGCGGGCGTGGAGCGCAGCGACCGGCCCGCCGCCCGCTTCCTACGCGGCGTCGTGGCGCAGACGCAGGCCGGCGACGAGGGCGGCGGCCTGGAGGCGGCCCTCGACGCCTGGACGGCGCTGGAGCGGGACATGACCGACGACCAGCCGGACCCCGCCGGCCAGGGCCGCGTATCGAGCGACGTCAACCGCGTCCTCGACGCCACCGACACCCGGCGCATCTTCCGCCACTGCCTCGTGGAAATGCTCGTGGCCGCTGGCCGCCAGGACGCCGCGCTCGTCCAGGCAAAGGGGCTGTTCGCGGACTGCCGCGGCACCCTCGACGAGGAGGCGCGGGTGGCCGACGAGTTGGCCTGGCTGACCGACCACGGCCTTCCCCAGGCCGTCGACCTGGTGAGTGAATGGCTCGGCGCCGAACCGCACCCCCTGCCCGCCTACGCGGCGGCGCTGGCTTGGCTGCAGCGTCCCGACCCCGAGGCGCCGCAGCGGGCCGCGGCGCTGGCCGCCAGTGCCCGCGATCGGCTTGCCGCGGCCGACGGTTCGGCCGGCCTGATGACCGCCATCGAGTTGGCCCGCTGGGGGGCGGTGGAGTGGGCGCACCGCGAGTATCTCGCGGTGCTGGAAAACCCAGAGTCCTCCGCCAGCGAGTTCGCCTTTGCCGGCATCTTCTGCGCCGAATTTCTCCACGAACAGGGCCGCGATGCCGAGGCAGGACGCATTCTGGCCGCCGTGGTTGCCGGCCGAGAGACCGAGACCGAGGACATGGACCGCGTGCTGCAACTGCTGCGGCACGAACCCGAGACCGTCAAGGCTCGGATGCTCTACTTCGAGGCCTGCGCTGCGCTCTCCCGTGGCGACGCCGCGGGCGCGGAGCGGCTGCTGGCGGAGTCCCTGCGGGTCCATCCGCGGGAGGTGGAGTCGCTGATCGCCCTCTATCGGCTCGCTGCCGCCGACCCGGCGCGGGTGGCCGAGGTCGCGGAGCGCGTGGCCAAGGCACTGGCGGCCACCGACGAGATCATCGAGCAGCATCCGCAGGACGCCATCCGCCTCAAGAACGAATACGCCTGGCTGGTGGTGAACACGCGCGGCGACGTCCGCAAGGCGACCCGTTATTCACGGCAGACGCTCGAGCAGTCGTTCGACAGCGCCGGGTTCATCGACACACTGGCCCACTGCCGGGCCGCGGAGGGCGACCGGCGTGGCGCCCTGCGGCTGCAGCGCGTGGCGCTGCGGATGGATCCGCACAACCCGATGCTGCAGAAGAACCTGCGCCGGTTCCAGGCCGCGGAGGCCGCCCCATGATGCCGCTGCATCATGTGGCCGTGCGCGACACGCGGCTGGCTGTGCACACCCGCGGCGGCGGACTGCCCCTGCTCCTGCTGCACGCCTTTCCCCTCGACCACTCGATGTGGGAGCGCCAGGCCCCGCTGGCGGACAGCCTGCGGCTGATCGCGCCCGACCAGCGCGGCTTCGGCGCCAGCCGCGGCAGTCCGCCGCAGAGCATCGAGCAGCTCGCCGATGATGCCGTGGCCCTGCTCGACGCGCTGCATGTCGCCGCACCGGCCGTGGTGTGCGGGGTCTCGATGGGGGGCTACGTGGCCCAGCACGTGGCGACCCGGCACCCCGACCGTGTGGCGGCGCTCGTGCTCGTGGACACGAAACTGGAGGCTGACACGCCCGAGGCCCGGGCCGGTCGTGCGGATCTGGCCGCCAAGGTGGGCCGCCTCGGCCCGTCGATCCTGGCCGACGCCATGGTGCCGCGGCTGTTGGCGGCCGCCACGCCGGCGCCGGCCGCCGACCGGGCCGACGTCGAGGACCTGCTGCGGCGCACGATCACGACACAGCCGGTCGACACGATCCAGGCGGCGCTGGCCGCGCTCGGCGCCAGGCCCGACATGACCGATGCGATGCGCCGGGTGCGGGTGCCGACGCTGCTGGTGGTCGGTGCCGAGGATGCGATCACGCCACCGGCCTGCATGGAGGCCGCGATGCAGGTCCTGCCCGGGGCCCGTCTGCTGGTCGTCCCCGGGGCTGGTCACATGACGCCGCTCGAACGCCCTGACGTGTTCAACGCGTCGCTGCTGGAGTTTCTACGGGAGGCGCTACCGGCGGGCCATCCGCACCAAGGCCGCCCGTGACGGAAGGACGGGGCGGACGAGGGCGTGGCCCTTCGCCGGGCGGCGGTTCCCCTTCGCCACGGC
>QWPN01000028.1 GCA_003671185.1 Planctomycetota bacterium | reverse complement strand
CGAGTGTCGCGCAGTCGGTCCAGGAAGTCAACGTCCAGCAGGCTGCCGTACAGATCGCCTGCGAAGCCGACCAGATGGGCCTCGACCGAGATTTCGCTCTCGCCGAAGGAGACGTTGGGGCCCACGTGCACGGCCGCCGCGTGCACGGCGCCGGCCACGGTGGCCCGCGCCGCATAGACGCCGGCTCCGGGGATCAGCGTGACGATGTCGGCGAGGTTGGCGGTGGGAAAGCCGAGCGTCGCACCGCGGCGCTTCCCCGCCACGACCCGGCCGCTGATCCGGTAGGGCTCCGTGGCCAGTTCCGCCGCCTCGCGGACCTGTCCCGCCGCGATCAGCGTGCGGAGGCGCGAACTCGACACCGGCAGCCCCCCGGCGACGACCGGCGGCACCACCTCGAGGGCCACGCCGTCACGTGCACAGAGCGCGGCCAGCAGGGTGACGTCGCCGGCCCGGCCGGCCCCGAAGCGAAAATCGCTCCCTTCCACGATGGCGGCCGCCCCCAACCGGCGCCGCAACACCTCCGCGTAGAACGCCTCGGCATCGAGCGCCACGAGCGCCGCGTCGGCGGGCTGCACGACCACGGCGTCCACGCCCAGGCGGAGCAGCAGTTCTGCACGCCGCGACGGCGTCGTCAATGGCGCCGGCGCGCTGCCCGGCCGCACCACGGCGGCGGGATGAGGGTCGAAGGTGAAGGCCAGCGCCGGAACACCCAGGCGAGCGGCGGCAGACCGCAGGGCCGACACGATGGCGGCGTGGCCGACGTGCACGCCGTCGAAGTTTCCCACGGCGACGGCGCAGCGGTCGATCGCCCGGGACGCAGGCCGTGAAAAAACGATCGGGTCGGAAAGCTGCGGCACGGTGGCGCGGGACGGGGGGCGGGTGCGGCCCGGGTGAAGTCGGCCACGCGGCGAAGTGTACCGCACGCACGGTATGATGGGGGCTGCATCTCCGGGAGCGCCGCCGTGGCCGACGCAATCGACGACAGGCAGATCTACCTCTCCGCCGAGATGGCCTGCCGTCTGGCGGCCATCGACATCGGCTCCAACAGCGTGAGGCTGCTGGTCGCGGAGGGGCTCCGCGGCGGCAACTACCGCATTCTCGACGAGGAGCGGGAACCCACCCGGCTGGGCCGCAGCGTGTCGTCACGGGGCCGGCTCGACGAGGAGTCGATGGAGCGCACCATCGCGGCCCTGCGCACGTTCAAGGAAATCGCCACGGGTTACCAGGCGACAGCGTTGCGCACGATCGCCACCTGCGCCGTCCGCGAGTCGCGCAACGGCCCCGAGTTCTGCCGCCGTGTCCGCGAGCAGGTGGGGCTCGACGTGGAGGTGATCTCCGGTGAGCGTGAAGGCCGGCTGGCGTTCTCCAGCGTCCAGCACGCCTTCGACCTCACGGGCCGCAACGCCATCGTGGCCGACATCGGCGGCGGCAGCACCGAGATCGTGTTCGCCACCGGCAACCTCATCGAGTCGATCTTCTCCACGCCGCTGGGGGCCGTGCGGCTCACCGAGCAGTTCGGCCTCGGCGAGGGCTGCGAGCCGCTCGACTTCGACAAGGGGCTGCAGCGGCTGGAGGACGAGGTCGCGGCCTGCCTCAAGAAGCACACCTCCAAGCCGCTGTTCGCGCCGCACTTTCTCGTCGGCTGCGGCGGCACGTTCACCACGCTGGCTGAACTGGTGATGGCCTCGAAGCGCGAGTCGGACATGCCCGTGGCCGGCTACAAGGTGTCGCACGCCGAGGTCCGCCACCTGCTCGATCGGCTGCGCAAGGTGCCGCTGCGGGCCCGCCGCGGCATGGCCGGCATGACGCCCGACCGCGCCGACATCATCATCGCCGGGCTCTCGATCGTGGACGCGCTCATGAAGCGGTTCCACGTCAACATGCTGGCGGTGCACACCCGCGGCGTGCGCGACGGGCTGCTTCGCGAGATGCTCGACGAGGCGGGCGGTGCGGCCGACACGGCGCCGGACCTGCCGGCGCAGCGCGACGCGGCCATCGAGCGGCTGGCCGCCGCGTGCTCGGGCGAACTCGAGCACGGCCGCAAGGTGGCGGCGCTGGCGGGCAGAATCTTCGAGCAGCTGGCGGAACCGCTGCAATTGCCGCCGGGCGACCGCCTGTTGCTGGAGTGCGCGGCCCGCCTGCAGGACGTGGGCTACGTCATCAACTACGACCAGCACCACAAGCACAGTTACCACCTGATCCGCAACAGCCGGCTGCCCGGGCTGCGGCCGCACGACGTGGAGCTCGTCGCCAACGTGGCCCGCTACCACCGTGGGGCCCATCCCAAACGCAAGCACGAGAACCTGGCGCGGCTGGCGGCGGAGGACCAGCGTCGCGTGCAGTGCATGGCGGCGATCCTCCGCCTGGCCGGGGGCCTCGACCGCAGCCGCTCCCAACAGGTTCGCGACGTGATCGTGAAGGTCGACGACGGCCGCGTGCTCGTCGAGGTGACGGCCGACCAGGAGCCGCAGGTCGACATCTGGGGCGCCGAGCGGCGCACCGACCTGTTCGAGAAGGTGTTCGGGATGCCGCTGGCGATCCACTGGTCGGGCGCCGCTGCCGCGGGGTGAGCCAGCCCGTGCCCGGGCCGCGCGGAGCCACCGGCTCGTGTCTGCGGACTCGCCCTACAGTCCGAACACCACGCCCACACGTTGCCGTGCAGGTCATGGAGCCCCCACGCGTTCGGCTTCTTCGTGCCAAGGGGATGCGTTTCAACGATGCCAGGAACGTGATTCCCACGTCGCTGGACCGACTCGCAGGGCAGCGGAGCACGTCTGGCACGCGTGCGCATCGAGCCGCTGGGCCGCGACGGCTCGCACAAGGGGCGCAGACAGCTCCACGGCATTCCGGATTGAGGATTCTCAAGGGCTGCCCGTGCCCGGGGAGCCGGCGTTGCCGGCCAGCGCAGCCATGGATGACGGAGCGCGGACAGCATCGCGAGAGCGGAGCCCAGAATCGGCGTAGCGATCGTCCGGCGACGGGGCACGGGCAGCCCCGACCCGCGAGGTGCCGGCGAATCACGTCTGATCCGCAGCCCTTCCCGCCGCACGTCGAAGGCGGCCTCGGCAGCGTGCGGGATCATACCGGCTTCACAATCGATCCAGCCCGCAGTGCCGTTCCCGGCCGGGATAGTCCCAAGCCGACCGCCCCCGCGGGACGATGATGAACTGTTGGACGTGTCGCGTTCGAAGCCTCCCGAGCTTTCCCATGCCCCGTCGCCTCGCCGTCACGATCGCCCTGCTGCTCGCGGCGATCGCCTGCACGGCCACCGAGGCCGCGGAACGCCGGCACTGGAGCGGTCCGCGGTCGGCCGCGTCGCTGGGCACGCCCCGGAACCAGGCGCCCTACGCCCCCGGCGCCTCTCCCTACGTGACCGGCCACGGCCGGCGGCCCAAGTATTTCGTGCCCCCCACGAACCCCCGCACGCCCACCTGGAAGATGTACGGCACACCTCCGGGGGTCGTCCCGGGCGACTGGCCCAGCTACGCTCCACTTGGATTCGGCGGCTACCGCTTCCCCGCCGTCGGCAGTCAGGCCTACCGCTGACCGGCGCGGCGGCGCGCGGCCCCGACTTCGGAGCCGCAGCATGCCCGACCTGCTCGAGGTCACCGAGTCCGGACTCTACTGTCCCCCGGGCGACTTCTTCGTCGATCCCTGGCGGCGGGTGCCGCGGGCCATCATCACCCATGCCCACGCCGACCATGCGCGGCCCGGCTGCGGCCGCTACCTGTGCGCGGCGCCGGGCAAACTCGTGCTGCGGACGCGGATCGGTGCGGCCGCACCGATCGACACGCTGAGGCACGGCGAGTCGCTCACGATCAACGGCGTGCGGGTGTCGCTGCACCCGGCCGGCCACCTGCTCGGATCGGCGCAGGTGCGCCTGGAGCACGCGGGCGCGACCTGGGTCGTGAGTGGCGACTACAAACTGCAGGCCGATCCCACCTGTGCCGGCTTCGAGCCGGTGCCCTGCGACGTGTTCGTCACGGAGTCGACGTTCGGTCTGCCGGTCTACCGCTGGCAGGAGCCGGCCGCGATCGCGGCCGAGATCAACGAGTGGTGGCGGACCAACCGCGACGCCGGCCGTTCGAGCGTGCTCCTCGCCTACGCGCTGGGCAAGGCCCAGCGGCTGGCGGCCATGGTCGATGCCTCCATCGGACCGATCGTGGCGCACGGCGCCGTGATGAAGATGGTGGAGGCCTACCGGGCCAGTGGCGTGCGTCTGCCGCCCATCGACCGGGTGCCGCCCCGGGCCCGGCGCGTGGGCGACGGCCGGGCACTCGTGATCGCACCGCCGAGCGTGCTGGGAGGCTCGTGGCTGAACCTGTTCGGCGCTGCGAGCGTGGCCATGGCTTCCGGCTGGATGCTGCTACGCGGCGTGCGCCGCCGGCGCGGCTTCGACCGCGGCTTCGTCGTCTCCGACCACGCCGACTTCCCCGGCCTGCTCGCCGCAGTGGAGGCCTCGGGCGCCCGCCGCGTGCTTGTCACCCACGGGTTCAGCGACGTGCTGGCCCGGGTGCTGCGCGAGCGCGGCCTCGACGCGGAGGTGTTGCCCACGCGGTTCGTGGGCGAAGCGGCCCCGGATGCCGCCACGGAGGATTCGGCAGAGGATGACGACGACACCAGCACAGTGCACGACCAGGCCCACGACGTCGGCGGCGTCGACGCGGCGCCCCCCGAAAGACCGGCCCCATGAAACGCTTCACCGACCTCTACTGGCGGCTCGACGCCTGCACGGGCACGAACGACAAGGTCGAGGCGCTGCGCGACTACTTCGCGGCGGCACCGCCTGACGACGCGGCCTGCGCGCTGGCCGTGCTGTGCGGCGCCCGGCAGTTGCGGGCGGTGTCGACGGGGCAGCTGCGGCACTGGGCCGCCGAGGTCACCGGCCACCAGCCCTGGCTCGTCGAGGAGTGCTATGCGCACGTGGGCGACCTGGCGGAGACGCTGGCGTTGATCCTGCCCGACGCCGAGGGCGCCGGAGACGCCGCGGCCGACGATGGCCTGGCCGCCGTGGTGCAGCGCACGATCCGCGACCTGCGACAGGAACCCGACGACCGCAAGCGCGAGGTCGTCACCGCCGTGTGGCGACAGCTCGCCCACCGGGAGCGCATCGTGTGGCACAAACTGCTCACCGGCGGCTGCCGCGTGGGCGTGTCGCGGACACTCGTGGCCCGGGCCCTGGCCGAACTGGCAGGCGTCGATCCGGCCGTGATGGCCCACCGGCTGATGGGGGACGCGGCGGCCGACGGCGCCGGGTTCGCCCGGCTGCTCACCCGCGAGCCCAGCGCGGCCGATCTGCGCCGGCCCTATCCGTTCTTCCTGGCTGCGGCCCTCGACTCGGGCGACGTGGAGACAGTGGCCGCCACACTGGGCGCCGTCACCGACTGGCAGGCGGAGTGGAAGTGGGACGGGATGCGGGCCCAGCTCGTGTGCCGCGGCGGCGACGTCACCGTGTGGAGCCGCGGCGAGGAATTGGTCAACGAGGCGTTCCCAGAGGTGGCCGAGGCCGCCCTCGGCATGCCGGCCGGCACCGTGCTCGACGGCGAACTGCTGGCGGTCCGCGACGGCCGGCTGCTCGGTTTTGCGGCGCTTTCCAAGCGCAGCGGCCGGCGCCGCGTGACGCGCACGATCCGCGTCGACATTCCCTGCCTGTTCGTGGCCTACGACCTGCTCGAGGCGGGCGGCGTCGACCTGCGCGGCCAGCCGCTCG
>QWPN01000116.1 GCA_003671185.1 Planctomycetota bacterium | reverse complement strand
CCGCATCTCCATCAATGAGGACCTCAACCCTTATGCATTTCTGACGACGCTGCTCCACGAACTTGCCCATGCAGCGGCCTGGGACGCGCACCGCGGCCTGCGGCGGCGCCTGCGGCCTCACGGGCCGGAGTGGCAGCGGGCCTTCGCCGGCATGATCGAGCCGGTGGTGTCGGCTGGCGTGCTTCCCGACGACGTGGCGTTCGCCCTGTCGCGGTCATTGCAAAGCCCTCGCGCCGCCACCTGCAGCGACCGCACGCTGCTGTTAACGCTGGCCCGCTACGATGCCCCAGTCGCAGGCCGGGCGCGAGTGGAAGACCTTGCCGAGGGCGCACTCTTTCGCATTGAGACGGGGGCCGTGTTCCGCGCGGCACGGCGTCTTCGCAGCCGCCGACAGTGCTTCGACACGCGATCCGGCGCCGAATACAGGGTGCACGGGCTCGCGCTCGTCGAGCCCGTGCACCGGTTCAAACGCTGAATGGCGAATCACTTGGCCTGGGTTGCGTTTTGGGCGGCGGCATTCCGCAAGATCGTTTCGCCCTCGCGAATGGCCTGGCCGGCCACGGCCTCCACCTTCTGCTTATCGACAGAAATCTCGATGTGATCGCCCGACTGCGTGATGTGGATCGCGCCTGCCACGACCAGTCCGCCCACCACGAGCCCGAGAAGGATAACCGTACGCATCTGCGACATCCCCTTGCGAAAGAGTGACGGATCAACGGCAGCGGTCCTCTGGCTGCCGTGGCGGGACGTTCGCAGAATGCGTCGGCCGGGGCAACGGGGGTTTTGGGGCTGAAACGGTGCGCAGCCCAGCCAGTTTTCCAGCGCCGGGTTCGTGTTTGCACGACCGCGCGACACGCCGGCAGCCAGACGTGTTCAAGCGGGTTCTAGCAGACTGTGGAACAAGTCTGCCGGAGCAGGATGCGATGAGAGCCGACCGTGGAAACCCTCGGCGTTCCACCGCTGGGCCAAGTGGAACAAGGTCAAGGATGACTTTTTCCAAGGACAGCTAGCGCTGCGTGCGGGCCGAGGGGCCGGCCGAGGCGCCGCGTTGGTGACGACGCCGGGCCGCGTTGCCGTAGATGTGCAAAGGCCTGTTGGGCCGCTGCAGAACCGGCGTGCTTTGAATTTCCTGGCGGGCTTCGCCAAAGGTGATGACACGCGGATCGAAATTGGCGGCCTCGGCGAGCGCGGCGCCGAACAGCCCAGCCGTCGTGACGGCGGCGTACATGATGGTGCGCATGGTGTGGTGATGACTCCTTGCTACGACGCCACGCTCGTTTGAGATCGGCAGAGCGACGCGAAAATCGTTGCCCCAGGGCCCGACGGCGGCGGCTTTGGCAGATTCCGCACGAGCCGCACGGAGCGCAGCCACGGAACCCCTCGGGCGAGTGGGCGCTGGCCGGCGGGTGCTGCGGCGTGCCGGCAGCGGTGTTCGGCTCGTGTGAGCGCGTGGGGTACGATGGACAGCGTTTCCCGCGAGACAACGAATCCATGTCGCCGCGTATCTTCGCCGTTGTGCTCGTCGCGCTGTGTTGCGTTGTCTCCAGCCGGGCTGGCGCGGCCGAGGCGGAGCCGTGGCCTCGGTGGCGCGGCCGCGATGGCGCAGGCAACGGGGGCGGGCGGGCGTTTCCGCGGTACTGGACCGAGCGCGATTGGGCGTGGACCGCAACGCTGCCCGGCCGGGGGCACGCCTCGCCGGTGATCTGGCAGGGCCGGATCTTCACGGCTTCCGCCGACGAGGGGGCGGGTAAGCGGTTCGTGAGTTGTCACCGTCTGGCCGACGGGCGACTGGCCTGGAATCGGGAGATCGCGGGTCCGATCGAGCGGCATCACGCCCAGAACAGTTCGGCCTCGGGATCGGTGGCCGTGGACGACTCGGGAGTGTATTGGATGTGGGCGGTGAGCGATGGTCTGCGCGTCGAGGCCGTAGCCCACGACGGCACCGGACGGTGGCGTGCCGAATTGGGGCCGTATGCCGGCGAGCACGGCTTCGGGGCCACGCCGGCCGTGTGCGGCGACCTGCTCATCGTGCCGGATGACCAGGATGGGCAGAGCGCGGTCGTGGCCCTGGAAACGGCGACGGGCCGCGAACGCTGGCGGTTGCGGCGCGACAGCGGCAAGACGTGCTACGCCACGCCGCTCGTCATCGAGGTGGAAGGAAGCGTGCAGGTGATCCTGGCGAGCGCTGCGCACGGCCTGACCGGCGTCGATCCCCGTGACGGGCGCGTGCTTTGGGAGCGGCGTTGTCTGCCAAAGCGGGCCGTGTCGTCCCCGGTGCGTGCCGGTCCGCTGGTGGTGGCCACCTGCGGCGACGGCGGCGGCGACAACACGCTCGTAGCCCTGCGGTTGCCGGGAGGCGCGGGCAATGCGGTCCAGCCACGAATCGAGCCTGCGGTGGCGTTCGCACTCGATCGCAGCGTGGCCCCCTACGTGCCCACGCCGCTGCACGTCGACGACCGCCTCTACCTGTGGGGTGATCGCGGCGTGGTGACCTGCGTCGACCCGACGACGGGCCGGGTGATCTGGCGGGGCCGCGTGGGCGGCACGTTCTCGGCGTCGCCGATCGCCGTAGGTGGCACGATCCGCAACGTGTCGGCCGACGGTGAGGTGGTGGTGATCGCGGCCGGCGATGTCTTCGAGGTGCTGGGCCGGACGCCGCTGGGAGCGGAGTGCCGGGCCACGCCGGCCGTGGCAGGCGGCCGGATGGTGTTCCGCACGGTCGACCGAATCCTGGCCCTCGACGCAACGCCGTGACGCCGGCCGGGGTGGACGATCGCATCGCCCGGTGAGGATGATGCAAGTCCGGCGGCGGTGCCGTATGCTGTCGCAGACGGCAGTGGCGGGCGGGCCGCGGCGCCGATGGCGGGGTCGATTCGCAGAGGAACATGCCCATGGCTATCCAGGTCAATCTTCCGATCTGTTTCCGCCGCCAGCTGCGCTGCGTTGCCCGCGCGGTCGTCGCCTTGGCGGCCCTCGTGACGCTCACTCGGGCTCCTGTCGCCGCGGATGATGCCGTCGTCGATCAGGTGCGCAAGGCTTCCGCCGCCTACGCGGACGCCTACAACAAGAAGGACTTCAAGGCGCTGGCCGATCAGTGGTCGGCGGGGGCCGAATTGATCGAGGGCGGTTCGCGACTGGCGGGCCGGGACGCGATCATGGCGTCGATCCGTGCCTGGCGGGAGCGGCATCCGGAGGCCGCGTTGCAGATCGTAGTCGCCGACGTCGACGTGCTCGCCGAGCCTCTGGCACGGGTGGCAGGAGTGATGCGGTTCACGCGCCGTCCCGGCGAGAAGCCGATCGAGTCGCGGTTTTCCAGTCTACGGGTTTTGGAGGAGGGCACGTGGCGGCTGGCCGAGTCGCTCGTAGCGCCTGCCCACGCCGCTGCGCTCGACGAGCTCGACTGGATGCTGGGCACGTGGCGGTCGGAGGGAGCGGATGGCCCCGCGGTGGAAGCGATCTACGAGAAGACCGTGGGTGGCTACTGCATCCTGGGCCGCACCAAGATCAAGCCCAAGGTGGGGCCGGCGCTAGAGGCCGTGGAGGTGATCCACGCCGACCGCGACAGCGGGGTTGTGCGCTGCTGGGTGTTCGACTCCACGGGCGCCCGGGCCGAGGGCGTGTTGGAGGCCGACGGCTCGACGATCAACCGCAGCATGGTGGGAACGCCGTCTGACAGCGTGTCGGGCCGGTCGTCGCGCTGGGTGCAGGTGATCGTGCCGGGCGGGGACAACCACTGCACGATGCACGCGATCGAGCGGTCGATCGACGGCGTGCCGCTGCCGGATGGCGATCCCGTGCACCTGCGAAAGGTCCATTGACGGGCGGGGTGGAGTGGCCGGATCGTCCCGGTTGCCAGACCACGGCCGAAGACTGATCACGATCACGAGCCAGGAGGACGGACGATGCGTGCAAACGCCAGATCGCGGAAGCAGAGGGTGAATCGCATCGGGGTCGTGCTCGCGGCATTCGCGGCGACGGCCCACGTGGCCCTGCCTCTGCCGGCGGTCGCGCACGGCGGTGGCGGTGGTGGGCACGGTGGGGGCGGCATGCACATGGGCGGTGGTGGTGGGATGCACATGGGCGGCTTTGATGGCGGTCGTGGCTTCGATGGCGGTCGTGGTCTCGATGGCGGTCGTGGTCTCGATGGTGCTCGTGGTCTCGATGGCGGTCGTGGTCTCGATGGTGCTCGTGGTCTCGATGGTGCTCGTGGTCTCGATGGTGCTCGTGGTCTCGATGGGCGAGTCGACGGAGCCGGCCGGCTGGACGGCGGTGGTGCCCTCGACGGCGGCGCTTTCGCGGCCGGCCACTTTGCGGGCGCGGGCAACCTGTCGCGGGCCGACTTCCAACGGATCGCCGGCGTGGGCCCGGGCCGCGACGGACTGGCGCGCGACGCGGTGCATCCTTACACCACGAGGGGCCTGGCCGACCGCGGCGCAGCGATCCGCAACAACTTCTACCGGGGCGGTTGGTATGGCGGCCGCGGCTGGTACGCGGCCCACTTCGACCGCTGGTGGCCAGGTGGCTGGTGGGGTGGCTGGGGTTGGGGCATGCTGGCCGGTCTGGCATGGGCCGATCTGGCTGGCTGGGGCGGCTACGGCGCGGCTCCCGTGACATACAACTACGGCACGAACGTCTGCTACCAGGATGACGGCGTGTACGTTCTCGGCAGTCGGGTGGGCTCCGCGGAGGAGTATGCCCAGCAGGCATCGGCCATCGCGGCCCAAGGTGGCGCCGACGCCAAGGTGGCCGACGACGACCAGTGGCGGCCGCTGGGCGTGTTCGCGCTGGCCCGCTCGGAGGAGACGAACCCCAGCACCTTCGTGAGCCTGGCGATCGACAAGGCCGGCCTGCTCCGCGGTACCTACTACGACGCCGTTTCCGACTCGACCATGAACGTCACGGGCAAGGTCGACAAGAAGACGCAGCGTGCCGCCTGGACCGTGGGCGGCAAGAAAGAACCGGTCTACGAGACGGGCCTCAGCAACCTGACGCAGCAGCAGACGACGATTCTCGTGCATCGGGACGGGGGCAAGGTGGAGCAGTTGCTGCTGGTGCGCGTGAACGACAAGGATGCCGCGGGAGGCAAGGACGCCAAGGGTGAGAAGGCGGGCGAGGGCGACAAGGCGGGCACAGCACCTGCCGCGGGGCAGAGCGGGGCCGCGCCGTGAACTCCGTCCGGCGGTCGTGGCCCGCCACGTTGGCGGTGTGCGCCGCCGCCGTGGGCTGCACGCCGTCCGCAGCGCCGCTGGAGCGGCTCGTCGACCGGTTCGCCGCCGGCGCATGGATCGACCTCACCCATGCCTTCGACGAGTCCACCATCTACTGGCCGACGGAACGGGGCTTTCAGTTCGAGGAGGGCAAAAACGGTCCAACTGCCAAGGGCTACTACTACGCCGCCAACCGTTTCGCCACCGCCGAGCACGGCGGCACGCATCTTGATGCGCCGCGGCACTTCGCCGCAGGGCGACACACGGCCGACCAGATCGAGCCCGGCCGTCTGGTGGGCGAGGCGGCGGTCATCGACGTGGCCGATGCGTGCGCGGCCGATCCTGCCTACGAAGTCACGACCGACGATCTTGTGGCCTGGGAGCGGCGGCATGGCCGGCAGCTCGTCGATGTGATCGTGCTCGTGCGCACGGGCTGGTCGCAGAAGTGGTCTGATCGCACGGCCTACCTGGGCACGGCGGCGCTGGGGCCCGACGCCGTCGCGTTGCTCAGGTTTCCCGGCCTGTCGCCGCAGGCGGCGCAGTGGCTCGTCGACCATCGGCGGGTGCGTGCGGTCGGCATCGATACGGCGAGCATCGACCACGGTCCTTCGACGCTGTTCGGCGCCCATGTGGCGTTGTGCAAGGGGAACGTGCCGATCTTCGAGAACCTCGCCGACCTGCACCGGCTGCCGGAGCAGGGGGCCTTCGTGGCGGCGCTGCCCATGAAGATCGCCGGCGGCAGCGGCGGCCCGCTGCGCGTCCTGGCCCGCCTCCCGGATCCCCGCTGAAGCGGAGCGCTCACGGGGTGCATGGAGGTCCTGTGGCGGCAGATGGGCCGGTTTGTGGTTTCTGGGCGGCGGCGGCACAATTCCCCCTGCGTCGTATCGACGCGGCGGCTCCACGAGGCTCCAGCAGGAAAGGACGGCGAGCGATGGCGGGCAAGCGGATCGTGATGCGGACGGGCGAGGCGCTGGTGGAGGCCGACGAGGCCTGGAGCGCGGCCGAGCCGGAGGTGGTGATCGGTGAACTCGACGGCCCGGTGGGCCACGCCATCGCCAACCTGATCGGCGACCAGGTGAAGGGGCACAGTCGCGTGTGGGCGATTCTCAACAGCGACGTTCAGGTGCGGCCGGCCACGCTGATGGTCAGCAAGTACACGGCGCCCAATGCCCGCTACACGAACATTCTCATGGGCACCGTGCAGGCGGCGATCGCCAACGGGGTGCTGGATGCGGTGCGAGCGGGCGACATTCCCAAGTCGAAGGTCAACGACATCGGCATCATCGTGGCCGTGTGGCTCGACCCGGCTGCGGCCGACCCCAAGACGAAGATTGACCACGAGGTGCTGTTCCGCACCCACCGCGAGGCCACGGCCAAGGCGATCGGCAAGGCGATGCGGAATGAACCCTCGATCGACTGGCTGCTCAAGAACCAGAAGAAGGTGGGGCACTACTTCCACGAGCTGGCCGTGAAGGGCGAGCTGTAAGGGCACATCCCGGGTATGAACACAGGTGCCAACCAGGTCGATGCCGCCTACCGGTTGGCCCGCGAGCGCTATGCCGCGCTGGGGGTCGACACCGAGCGGGCCCTGGCCACGCTGGCGGATTTCCCGGTCTCGCTGCACTGCTGGCAGGGCGACGACGTGGTGGGCTTCGAGCAGGCCGGGGGGGCCCTGGGGGGCGGGCTGGCCGTGACGGGAAACTACCCGGGCCGGGCGCGCACGCCAGACGAGCTGCGGTCCGACATCGACGCGGCGCTGGCCGTGATCCCGGGGCGGCACCGGCTCAATCTGCACGCCTTCTACGGCGAGTTCGGGGGCCGGACGGTCGACCGCGACGCCATCGAGCCGGAGCACTTTGCCGCCTGGATCGCCTGGGCCCGGGAGCGGGGCGTGGGCCTCGATTTCAACCCCACCTGCTTCGCCCATCCCCATGCCGCCGACGGTTTCACGTTGTCGCACGCCGATGCGGCGGTGCGTCGGTTCTGGATCGAACATTGCCGCCGGGCCCGCCGCATCGGGGCCGCGTTCGGACGCGCCCTGGGCACGCCGTGCGTGACGAACGTGTGGGTGCCGGACGGCTTCAAGGACACGCCCGCCGACCGGTGCGGGCCGCGGCAGCGGCTGGCCGAGTCGCTCGACGACGTGTTCCAGGAAAGCTTGCCGCCGGAGCACGTCCTCGACGCCGTGGAGCCCAAACTGTTCGGTATCGGCAGCGAGTCATGCACGGTGGGGTCGGCGGAGTTCTACCTCGGGTACTGCATCAGCCGCCGCACGTTGCTCTGCCTGGACGCGGGGCACTTTCATCCCACGGAGTCGATCGCCGACAAGATCTCGGCGGTGCTCCTCTGGCTGCCGGAGATCCTCCTCCACGTGAGCCGCGGAGTGCGCTGGGACAGTGATCACGTGGTGACCTTCAACGACGATCTGCTGGCGATCGCCCGGGAGATCGTGGCGGTGGGGAACCCGGCGCGGGTCCACGTGGGGCTCGATTATTTCGACGCCAGCATCAACCGGGTGGCTGCCTGGGCGATCGGCACGCGAAACATGCTACGGGCGCTGCTGGTGGCGCTGCTTGAGCCGCCGGGCATCCTCCTCGCGGAGCGCGAGGGTGACTTCACGGCCCGGCTCGCCCTGCAGGAGGAGGCCCGGAGCCTGCCCTTCGGCGCCGTCTGGGACTGGCACTGCCAGGTGCAGGGCGTGCCGGTGGGTGACGCCTGGCTCGACGTGGTGCGGCACTATGAGCGCGACGTGACGAGCCGGCGGACCTGAGCCGCCGCGACCGGCTGATGCGGCTCCGCGATGCGCATCGCGTGCCTGGGCGGAATGGTCTGGCAATTCGGGAATCTTGCCGATCACGCCGACTGGAAATGATCGGAGCCACCAATGCCCTGTCGCCGGACGCTCGCTGCGGGCTTCCTGCCCTGCGCTCACTCGGGGCAAACCTCGCTTCGCCTTCCTGGCTGCGCTCGGTTTCCCACGCCGCTCGACTGGCACGGGCGACCCCTCGCACAGTCGATGGTCAGGAAACCCGTACGCACGAGTTTCACGTGTGATCCGTATCACGCCGTCTCGAGGGGATGGGCAGCCCCTCGCTGAGTTCACCCCTCCACTGCGCAGCGGCGAACCGCGCGCAGATCAGGCCGTGGCTTCGCCGGCGAGGGCTACCTTCGTGGTTTGATGAACGCCGCGAACGCTTTGAGGCTGGCGAGGCCAATGAGGTGGACCAGACCAACTGCTCCATCGCCTCGTTCGGCATCTCGCCCGTGGAGATCAGGATCAGCATGCAGACGATCATGGCGTAGGAGGCCGTGATCTGCATTCCGTTGTGCTTGTCGGAGAACAGGTGCCCGTACCCGAGGAGTTGCTTGAACGTGCGGAAGAACAGCTCGACGATCCACCGCAGCCGGTTCATTTCCACGATGACTTCGGCCGGCATGGCAAGTCGATTCGCGACCAGTCGGCGTACCCCGTCGCACGTCGGCCCGTGCATGTTCCGGCAGCCAGCGTGCGGCTTGTCGGTAACACGAATGAGCCGCATCGGATGGTCGGGGAGTATGCGGTGCCGAGACTTCCAGCCCAGGTCGACGATCTCGTCGCTGATCACGTTGGCAGCACGATCGGCTTCTGACAGCTCGTTGGTGTGCCTGACCGGAGCTGCGGTCCTGTCTGAAGCCCTGTAGACGCAACTGCTCCCTGGGGCATTCACGCGCTCCAGAGCCGGTAGCTGATGGAGCCGCGATCGAGGATGAAGCGGCGGTCCCCCTCGATCTCCTTGAGCGCCGTCGGATGAGAATCGCCACCGATTCAGCGAGGGAGCCCACAGAAGCCCGGGTGACGCCAAGCCGCATGCGGACCTTGTCGAGGCAGGCCCGCTGCAGGTCGCGTAGGCTCTCGATAGCCGGGCCGAACAACGACATCAGGATCAGTGCGCAGTATTGATCCATGAATTGCCGGCGATTGCCGGCCCTGTCTCGTTCGGCGCCCGCCTTGCGGAGCCGCGACAGTAACGGACGAATCCTCGGCAGGTACTTCAGTCCCTGCACATCCTGATCGTGGATCACGCTCCCAGCTCGTGGGCGTGCAGGCATCGCGCTCACGCGTCGGAATCGTCCCCTCGGATCGCACCTGAGGATCGAGTGCGATGAGTATCAGTAGCGCGGCACCGCGGGGTCGATGTCGGTGCTCCAGGCGTCGATGCCCCCCGCCATACTTTGGACGCGGGCAAATCCCCGCTCGCGCAGCCAGCGGGTCACGCGCAGACTGCGCATGCCGTGATGGCAGTGCACGATGATCGCCTGGCTGCGATGCGGCTCCAGTTCGGCGAGCCGATCAGGGAGATCCTGCATGGGAACCAGCACGGCCCCCGCGATCCGTGCGGCAGCGTGCTCCTCGGCCGTGCGGCAGTCGAGCAGGAGGACGCCCGGCGGCGGCGCATCTCGGAGCACACGGGCAGCATCGGTCGCCGAGAGTTCCAAGGGGACTTCTGTCATCGACCTTCTCCGGCGGATCGCGGAACGCGGATCGCACGGACAGTATGCCGCGCGGGAAGCCCTGCCGGCAGGGGCGCCCGCGTCAGCCGAACGTCCGCGGCTGGCCGGTGGCCTCGAGCACGGAGAGCCACAGATCACCGCTGGGCTCGACCTCGTTGCGATGGCTGACCGCCAGGGCCATGGGCAGGTGGACGAAGCGTCCCCGCCAGCGGCCCACCACCATGGCCGTGCGGCCGGCGAGAGCCGCATGCACCGCGTTCTGGGCGAGCCGCAGGCAATAGACGCTGTCGAACGGGTTGGCCTCGACGCTGCGGATCGCGTAGCTGGGATCGATGTATTTGAGGTTCAACTCCACCCCTGCCGCGGCGAAGTGCGATGAAATCCGCTCCTTGAGATGCAGGCCGATGTCGTTGAGCCGCCGATTCCCCGAGGCGTCGACGCCCGTGGCGGCTTCGGTCATCAGGTGCTGGCCCGCCCCTTCTGCCGCGACGATCACCGCGTGGCCCCGGCGCCGCACCCGGTCGATCAGGTGCTCGAGAAACCCCCGGGGTCCGTCGAGGGTGAACGGCACTTCTGGGATGAGCACGTAGTTGGCGTCAGGTTCGGCCAGCGATGCGTAGCAGGCGATGAAGCCAGAATGCCGCCCCATCAGCTTCACGAGCCCGACGCCGTTGGGCGAGGCCTTGGCTTCCACGTGCGCCGAACGGATCGACTTCGTGGCCTCGGAGAACGCCGTCTGGAAGCCGAAGCTCTGGTCGATGTAGGGGATGTCGTTGTCGATCGTCTTGGGGATGCCGACGACGGCGATCATCGAGCCCCTTTCCGAGGCCGTGGCCGCGATCTGCATGGCACCACGCAACGTGCCGTCGCCACCGATCACGAACAGCGCATTGATGTTCATGCGTTCCAGGCAGTCGACGATCTCGCGCGGGTCCTGTCCGCCGCGTGAGGTGCCCAGGAGCGTGCCGCCATCCTCGTCGATTCCGCTCACGACCGCGGGGGTGAGATCGACCACGTCGTGACCGTAGCGAGGGATGAAGCCCTGGTAGCCGTTGCGGAAGCCATAGATCCGCGTCACGCCGTAGTGGAAGGTGAGTTCCATGACGAGGCCGCGGATCACGTTGTTGATGCCGGGGCAGAGGCCGCCACACGTGACGACGCCGACACGTAATTTCTTCGGGTCGAAGAAGATGTTCTTGCGCGGGCCGGCCGGCTCGAAGCCGGGCAGTGCCTCGGCGCGGACGCCGCTGGCCGCCACCAGGCTCGACGTGTCGGGAAACAGGACGCGGTCATCCTCCTCCACGTAGTGGACGTTGGTGCGCCGCGACTCGAGCAGCGGCTTGAGCGGTGAGTCGATCCGGCAGGGGCCGAGATTCGCCACCACGAGGTCGGTCTGCGTGATGCGGGCGGTCATGGTGGCGATCCCTGGCGGTGTGCGGGTGGCCGGGGTTGCCGCCGTCAGCCCGTGGTGCGCATCCCGGCGGCGATTCCCTGCACGCAGAGACGGAGCAGGTCGCGGTGGGCCTCGGGGTCGCCCGAGGCCGCGGCTTGGCAGCGCCGGCGCATGAACTCGATCTGCACGAGATTGAGCGGATCGATGGTGGGGTTGCGGGCCTCGATCGACCGCTGGAACCAGGGCGTCGTGGCCAGCAGTTCCCCGCCGCCGACGATGTCGAGGATGGCCTGCCGCGTGCGGTCGCGTTCGGCGGCGATGAGGTGCCAGATGCGACGCCGGGCGTCGTCGTCCTCGGCCAGTTCGGAGTAGCGCTGCGCGACGTACATGTCGGCCTTGGCCAGGGCCAGCGTGGCGTTGTCGATCGTGGCCTGAAAGAAGGGCCACTGCCGGTACATGTCGCAGACGTGCTGCCAGGCGCGGCGGTCCTCGTATTTCACCTCGGCCAGCGCCGTGCCCAACCCATACCAGGCGGGGATCATGCAGCGGCTCTGCGTCCAGGCGAACACCCAGGGGATGGCCCGCAGGTCGTCGAGCGTGCGCTCGCCGCGGCGGCGCGAGGGACGGGACGCGATCGGCAGGTTCTCGATGTCGTCGATGGGCGTGGTCTGTGAGAAATAACCGATGAAGCCCGGCTGGTCGACGAGGTCGCGGTACACCGTCCAGGACCGCTCCGCCATCCGCGCGGCCACGGCGGTCCACTCGCGCCGTGGCTCGCTGCGGCGGACTCCCGAGGCGACCAGCGTGGCCCACAGCACCTGCTCGAGGTGCCGGCGGGCGATCTCGGCGTCGTCGTAGCGTTCGGCGAGCACCTCGCCCTGCTCCGTGAGCCGCAGCGTGCCGTCGAGTGTCTCCGGCGGCAGGGAGAGGATGCCGCGAGCGGCTGGCCCGCCGCCCCTGCCTAAAGACCCACCCCGACCGTGGAAAAACGTGATCGACACGCCGCGGGCGGCGGCGGCGGCGTGCAGGTTGCCCTGCGCGGCCTGCAGGCCGCAGCAGGCGGCCAGGTAGCCGCCGTCCTTCGTGCTGTCTGAGTATCCCACCATCACGATTTGCCGGTCTCCCCGGCCGCGGAGGTGGTCCCGGTAGCGGGGCTCGTCGAGGATCGTGGACAGCGTCTCGTGGGCATGGGCGAGGTCGTTGATCTTTTCGAACAGCGGCACGACGGCGATGTCGTGCCCCGACACCGTCTCGCCACAGTCGCCGGCCCGACGCTGCGCCCAGCGCCACAGCCAGAGCACGGAGAGCACGTCGGCGGGGCAGCGGGTCAGGCTCACGATGGCGCCGCCCAGGCACTGCGGTCCGAAGCGGACGGCCGCCTTGTGCAGGAGCGAGAACAGCCGCAGCGTGTCAACTGCCAGCGGCCGCAGACCCTCGTCAGGAAACTGCCCGATGCTACCCAACGTATCGGCCAGCACACGGGCCCGGCCGGGATCATCGAGCGACTCGTAGGCGGCCGCCGACTCGAGGACGCCCGCGGCGGCCAGGATGTCCGCCATGATCTCGCGGTAGGCGCGGGCGTCCTGGCGGACGTCGAGCCGGGTCATATGCAGGCCGAAGGTGCGCACGAGGTCGAGCCAGGCCCTGGCGGCCGAGTCGCTGGAACTGCCCACGTCGCGGGCCAGGCTCTCAACGAGCAGGGCTACGTCGGCTTCCAGATCCGGCCCCGTGCAGTAGCCTTCGTCGCCGGGCGTTTCCTCGAGATTGGCCGCCTGCGCCGCCTCCAGGCGGAAGCGAATCATGCGGATCCAGCGCCGGTAGATCTCGTGGCCGGCGATCGGCTCCAGCGCGGCGGACAGGGCCGGCCATCGTGCAGCCAAGGCCGCGAGCCGGTCGCCCAGCGGCGCCGCGTGCGGCGTGGAACGGGCGGAGACCGTGAGCAGGTCGTGGAGTCGGTGACACCAGGCCAGGTGCTCGGCGATGGCGGCTGCACGGAGCCGCAGCAGCGTCTGCGCGGTTACCTCGGCGGTCACGAACGGGTTGCCGTCCCGGTCGCCTCCCATCCACGAGCCGAACGTGAGCGGCACGGGCAGGCGAAAGTCGTGGCCGGGATAGGCGTCGGCCAAGGCTCGGCGCAGCGATGCGTGCACCTGCGGTACCGCCTCCCAGATCCGTGGCATGATGGAGAGTCCCCGGTCGACCTCGTCGAGCACCGTGGGGCGCGTGGGGCGGAGGAACTCGGTCTGCCAGAGGACCGTCAGCTCGCCGCGCATGTCCGTCTCGTGGCGGAGCCGCTCGCGCGGCAGGAGTTCGGGACTGTCGAGGGCCTGGAGGCTGGCCCGCATGCGCCGCAGCTTGGCGCGGATCGAGCGTCGCTTGGCCTCGCTGGGATGTGCCGTGAACACGAGTTCCACGGCGAGCCGGTCGAGGGCCGCCTGCACCTCGTCAACACCCAGGCCACGTTCCTTGAATTCAGCGATCGCCGCCGCCAGGGACTCGCCCACGGGGAGTGGATGGCGCTGCAGCTCGCGGCTGCGCAGCACCCGCACCCGCTGCCGGTCCTCGGCGATGTTCACGAGGTCGAAGAAGATGCTGAAGGCGCGGGCCACGATCGTGGCGTCCGCGTCGTCGAGCGACTCGATCCGCGTGGCGAGCACGGCCTCGGCCTCGTGCTGGCCGGCGCGACGGTCGCGGGCCAGACGGCGGATCTCCTCCACAAGGTCGAACGCCCGTGCTCCGGCCAGATCACGGATCACGCCGCCGAGCATGTCGCCGAGAAGTCGCACGTCGCGGCGCAGGAGGTCGTCGTCGGGCACGGTGGGCGATCCGAGGCGGGGGGGTGAGCGGCCAGGGGCAAGCGGGCTGGCGACCGCATGTGCACCTTACACAGCAAACGCCGCGCCGAGGAGCGATCCCTGGTGGCGGGGGCAAAGGGGCGAAAAAGTGGCCAAAAAATCCCGGGGCTGACGATGGCGGTGAGCCAGCTGGCCCGCCATGTGGTTCCCAATCGGGCACTCATCTGCCCGACGGCGCGGCACTGAGAGGGGTGTGGGAGCAAATGAAAAGACTGCCGGGGCCGGCATCGGTATGCTGTCACCGATGAACAGCTTGCGGACATGCCTCAGTGTGACGTTGCTGGGATCGCTGTTGGCGTTGCTGCAGACGACCCGAGCCGGGGCGCCGGTGGCAGCGCCTGCTCCGGCGCCGGATGAGACTTCCGCGGAAGTGACGGTCGCGGACGCGGTCGATCGGATTCGGGAGATGCAGGCGGCCGCCGAGATCGATGGCCGCGCGGCGTGGGGCCATTGGGGCGATCAGCCGGACCGCTACGTGTCCTGGTCGAACCACTCGAACCGGCTGATCCCGGTCTACACCTTTGGCATGACGCTGGCGGAAGTGTCTGGCACCAACAGCCCTTACCGCGACGAGCATCGCCTGCGGGAACTGTACGGCCGCGATCCCGCAGGGACGCTCAATCCGCAGGCCGACTATTTCGATCAGACCGACGTGCAGCGGTTGCAGATGATGGCCGCCGACGCCGGGAAGAAGCAGATCGTGCTCTTCGTTTTCGACGGCATGGACTGGCACACCACGCGGACCGCGGCGATCGCCGTCAGCGGTGTGGTGGCCTATGACGAGGGCCGGGGTACGGGATTCGCCTTCCAGGATTACCGCGGCACGGCCACCGACTTCGGACTCTGCGTGACGAGCCCCGCCAACGACGGCACGAAATGTGACGTCGACGCACAAACCGTGAGAAATCCGGGCGGCGAACGATCGGGCGGCTACGAGGCCGGCCGCGGCGGCACGACCGCCTGGGATCCCCTGGCCAGCCCCCGCTACCTGATCGGCCGCGACCGTGATCGGCCTCATGCGGTCACCGATTCGGCGGCCTCGGCGACGGCCTTGTGCTGCGGCCGTAAGACGTACAACGACGCCATCAATGTCGATGTGACGGGAGCTCCGCTCATGCCTGTGGCGCGGATCCTGCAAGCCCGAGGCTGGGCGGTGGGGGCGGTGTCGAGCGTGCCGGTATCACACGCCACGCCCGCCTGCTCATACGCCAACAACGTCTCCCGCGACGACTACCAGGACATCGCCCGCGACATGCTCGGACAGCCCTCCATCTCGCATCGCGAGCAGCCGCTGCCGGGCCTCGACGTCCTGATCGGCGGCGGCCGGGGGGTGCACAAGGATGTGGAGAAGGACCAGGGGCGGAACTTCGAAACCGGCAACAAGTACGTCGCCGACTCGACGCTGGCGGCGATCGATGCCCGCCAGGGGGGCGGCTACCGCGTGGCCACGCGGACGGCGGGGCGCCGCGGCGGCGAGGTGTTGGCGGAGGCCGCCGTCGACGCCGTGCAGCGGAAACTGCGGCTGTTCGGCTTTTTCGGCACCGCCGAGGGAAACCTGCCCCTGCAGACCGCCGACGGCGACTTCGAGCCGGCGGGCGGTGTGCCGGCCACGGGCGAGGTCGATCCGCTGCGGCTCAAGTACGGCTCCGCGATCCGCTACACGGCGGCCGACATCGACGAGAATCCGACACTCGCCGACATGACCCGCGCGGCGCTCGACGTGCTCGCCAGCCGGGGCAACTTCTGGCTCATGGTGGAGGCGGGCGACGTCGACTGGGCGTCGCACGCCAACAACATCGACACCTGCATCGGGGCCGTGAAGAGCGGAGACAAGGCGTTTCGTGCGGTCGTCGACTGGATCGAGCGGCGCGATGCGTGGAAGGACACGGTCGTGATCGTGACCAGCGATCACGGACACATGTTCGTGCTCACCGAGCCCGAGGCCTTCGCCGGCCAGCCCAGATAGCGCTCAGGAGATGAGGGCCTTCATCTCGCGCACGGCCTGCGCGAAGCCCACGAGCACCGCACGGGCCACGATCGAATGCCCGATGTTGAGCTCACCCATTCCCTCCAGCCGCGCCACCGGCACCACGTTGCGGTAGGTGAGGCCGTGACCGGCGTGGAGGTCGAGCTTTGCCGCCCGCACCATCGAGCCAGCCCGGGACAGCTCCACGAGCCGGTCGTGCCGTTCGGCCTCGGTGCCGGCATTGGCGTAGCAGCCCGTGTGCAGTTCAGCGGCCCGCGCCCCACTCTCGACGGTGGCATCGATCTGCCGAGCGCTCGGGTCGATGAACAGCGAGGCGGGAATACCGGCATCGTGCAGGCGGGCAACCGCCTCGCGCACGGCGGCCTCATGGCCGACCACGTCGAGCCCGCCCTCCGTCGTCACCTCTTCTCGCTTCTCCGGGACGAGCGTCACCAGGTCGGGGCGAACGCGGCAGGCGATCTCGATCATCGCCGGCGATACGGCGCATTCCAGGTTGAGCGGCACCTGCACGGTGCGCCGCAGCACCTCCAGATCACGGTCCTGGATGTGGCGACGGTCCTCGCGGAGGTGCACCGTGATCACGTCCGCCCCGCCCAGTTCGGCCAGCGCGGCCGCCCAGACGGGATCCGGCTCCACCGTGCGGCGAGCCTGCCGTACGGTGGCGACGTGGTCGATGTTGACTCCAAGCGTGGCCATGAGCACAGGTTGCCCCGCCGGGGCTCACTTTTTCAAGAGCACCACTGCATTGCCGCGGGGAGTCCGCACCTGTAGCACGACGCCGTCGGCGGGCGACTCCGCCTCGATCGCGGCGGTGAACTCCGCGACCGACGCCACCGGCTTCTTGCCCACCTTCCGCACCAGCATGCCCGGGCCGATGCCGGACGAGGCCGCCACGCCGTCGGAGTCGACGCGATCGACGAGTACGCCCTCGAAGTCGGCATACGCGTCTTGTGCCACTGACGACTTGTCCCGGACCTCGATGCCGAAGTCCTTCGAATAGTAGGTCTCCTCGCCCGCCTCGGCCCGCAGGGGGGCGTTACGGCCGCGCTTCGCCAAATCGCCCGGCAGCGGCTTCACGTTCACGGTGAGCGTCATCTGCCTGCCATCCCGCAGCACTGTGAGCGTGTGCGGCTTGCCGATTGACGACCGCTCGACGATCTCCTGCAACGACCGCAACCCCTGCACGGGCTGCTCGTCGAAGGCGGTGATGATGTCGAGTTCCTGCACGCCTGCGGCAGCCGCGGGCGAGTCGGGAACCACATCGTTGACGAGCACGCCGCGCCGTCCGGCGGCGCCGAGCTTGGCTGCCATCCGCGTGTCGAGCGGCCCCATCTGCACGCCGATGTAGGCCCGCTCCACGGAGCCCTTGGCGATCAACTGGCCTGTCACCCACGTGGCGAGGTTCATGGGAATCGCGAAGCCGATCCCCTGGTAACCGCCGCTGCTTGTGGCGATGGCGGTGTTTATGCCCACGACCTCGCCCGACAGGTTGACGAGCGGACCGCCCGAGTTGCCCGGGTTGATAGCGGCGTCGGTCTGCAGAAACTGGGCGCGGCGCACACCGCCCAGTTCACGCCCCTTGCCGCTGATGATTCCCGCGCTGACGGTCGTCTCCAACTCGAACGGGGTGCCGATGGCGATCACCCAGTCGCCGGTCGAGAGCTTGTCGGAGTCGCCGATCTTCGCCACCGGCAGCCCCTTGGCCTCGGCCAGGCGGATCACGGCCAGGTCGCTCTCCGGGTCGGTCTTGATCTCGGTCGCCTTGAACTCGCGGCCGTCTGCCAGCTCCACCGTGACCTCGTCGGCGCCCTCGACGACATGGTTGTTCGTGATCACGATCCCGGAGGCGTCGACAATGACTCCAGATCCGGTGCCCGACCGCGGTGCCGAACGGCCCTCCGGCATCTGGAACTCGAAGCCTTCGGGCAGGCCGTCGGGGAACATGCCCTCGAAGGGAGTGCCCTGCAGCGGGTTGTCGCCGCGAACCCGCGGGCCGCGGCCCGGGCGCGCCTTGGGCTTCGCCTCGCTGCGCACCACCACCACGCTGGGCGTGGCCACCTCGGCTGCATGGCGGAAGGCGGCGGAGAGAGCGGTGGCATGGCTGAGGGCCGCCGCGTTCTGGGCCTCGTCGGCACGGACGACCGACAGAGCGGCCGCGAGGGCCAGGGCGGTGGCGGTGCAGAGCACGCAGAGCGTGCGAGGAGCGGCGGGCCGCAGCGTGCAGTCGATCGTGCGGCAGCGTCGAGAGGGTGTCATTGTCATGGCTCACCTATGTCGAGGGCTTCGATCCGGGCGACCTGACACGTCCGCCCCAAACGGGTCCACCCGGGCCGAGTGGTCCGGTGGGGGTGGGACGTGACATGTCGATGGACATGGTACGCAGCCCGCGGGCGGATGGTTCGACGGGTGGCCGCGCAGAGGCCAGCCCGTTGACATCCCCCGGGAAAGATGCGTATTTTTCCCGTGGAAACGAGGACTCCGCCACATGATCCGGCAGCCGGCACAGGATGGAGCGGGGCAGGGCGACGGCCAGGTTCCGCCGCCACCGGGCGTTGACGTGGCCGAGTGCCAGCGGCGTATCGGCTACGAATTCCGCGACCCGTTGCTGCTCGTGGCCGCCTTGACCCACGCCTCCGGCGCCCAGCATCGTCTGGCGTCGAACGAGCGGCTCGAGTTCCTGGGTGATGCGATCCTCGGGTTTCTCGTCTGCGAGACGCTGTACAGGGCGTTTCCCGATTCCCTGGAGGGTGATCTGACGCGGATCAAGTCGGTCGTGGTGAGCCGCGAAACGTGCAGTCGGATCAGTGAACACCTGCGGCTCATCGACTTCCTCATCGTGGGCAAGGGCCTGGCGGTGAACCGGCCGGTGCCTCCGTCGGTGCTGTCCGACCTGTTCGAGTCGCTGGTGGCGGCCATCTACCTCGATGGCGGCATGGACGCGGTGCGGCCGCTCGTGGCCCGGATGCTGGGGCCGGAAATCGAGCAGGTGGCGTGCGGAGCGCAGGGGTCGAACCACAAGTCGCTCCTGCAGCAGTGGGCGCAGCGGGATTTCGGGGTCACCCCGACGTACGAGGTGATCGAAGAGAGTGGTCCGGACCACAGCAAGAACTTCCACGTCTCTGCCCAGATCGGCAGCCGTCGCTATGCCCCCGCCTGGGGGCGCAACAAGAAGGAGGCGGAGCAGCGTGCCGCCTCCAATGCATTGGTGCAACTTCGCTCCGACGCCGCGGTCGGGGATGCAGACCCGCAGACCTGATACACCCTGATTCGAGTCCGGCCCCGCACGGGGCGCATTGGCACCATGACTCTGTCATTCGTCACCCGACACACCGAGGAGCACACATGCGCATGAAGTGGCTTGTTCCGTTGATGACCGCGATCCTCGTGGGCCGCGCCGCCGCCGAACCGGCGCCCGCCGCGCGGATCATGCCGTGGGACGTGGAGGCGCTGTCGAAGGTTCCCCCGGTGCACGCCACCACGGAACGGGCCGTGAACGGCATGAAGTCATTCTTCTACGAGGGCGCGGACTACAAGGGAAAGCCGACCTGGGTGTTCGCCTATTACTCCGCCCCTGGCGGCCAACCACCCGAGGGCGGTTGGCCGGCGGTCGTCTGCGCGCACGGTGGAGGTGGCACGGCGTTTCCGGCCTGGATCGCGCAGTGGAATAAGAACGGCTACGCCGCCATCGCGATCGATCTGGAAGGGCATCTGCCGGGGGGCACCCATTTCGGCGTGCCCGCCGGCTTTCCCGCCGATCAGGGGCACGACCATGCCGGACCCAAGCGCATCAGCTGGTTTGGCGACATCGCCCTGCCCGACCAGGAGCAGTGGTTCTATCACGCGGTCGCCGACGTGATCCGGGCCAACTCGCTGCTGCGCTCCTATCCGGAGATCAACCCCAACAAAATTGGGCTCACGGGCATCTCCTGGGGTGGAACGATCGTTAGCACCGTGGCCGGTGTGGATCCACGGTTCGCCTTCGTAATTCCCGTCTATCACGGGGGCTTCATTCACAAGCACGACATGACGCCTGAGCAGTATCGCGTCTATCTGGAGAAGTGGGATCCGGCCGCCCATCTGCCACACGCGAAGATGCCCATGCTTTGGGTGAGTGGCTTCAACGATCCCTATCCGATCGATTCGTTGACCAGGTCGGCCGAGGTGGCCGGGGGAACGAGCACCATCTGCATCCGTCCGTTTTTGATTCACGGACACGGGTTCGGCTGGGAGGAGGTCTGGGAGATCGGCGGGTTCGCCAACAGCATCGTCAAGGACGGGCCGCCGATGCCAAGATTTGAGCGGCCGCGGGTCGATCCGCAGGATGGGCTGGTGCACGCCAAGGTCAGCGGTGAGATCAAAAGCGCCGCGGTCGGCTACACGACGGCTGCTGACTGGAAGAACCCGTCCCTTGCCACCATTCCCTGCACCATCGGCAATGGCGAGGTGATCGCGAGCAAGCCGCTTCCCGCCGGGGTGACCGCTTTCATGATCAACGCCAGCGGGGCTGGCGTGTGGGGCGACGCCAGCGTCAATTCACCGGTGGTGTGGTTGAATCGTTGAGTGCCGCGGCCTCGTCTGCCCGATGGGCAGGGCGTTCGCAGCGGCGTCCCGCAACGAAGCCGGGCAGAGCCGCGGGGGTATCCCGCATGCTCTGCCCGGCCGATGCACGATCACCATGACGGGCGCCCGACGTCCCGATCCGGATCGCAGATGTCTAGTTCAGCGACGAGGCCAGCCCCCGCGAGGCCTGCAGCATGCCCACGAGCACCGTGGCCCGCGGTGACAGGATCGTGAGGCCGTACAGGAACCGGGCCTGGCGGGTCTTGGGAGGTGTGCGCACGAGCGCCACCAGCGGGCTGACCCGGGGTGACAGGATGCCGAGCGCGCTGAGACGCCCCGCTTGGCTGCGCATGCCACCCAGTTGCACGAGTGACGCGGCGTTGCTGAGGCGGGGCGCGATCAGCCCCAGCGGGCTGGCGGTGGGAAGCCCCGGTAGCGTGGGCAGCCGTGAGCGGTTCAGGCGGGCCAGGAGCCCGGCTTTCTGCGGCGTGCGGTTCAGAAAGGCAGCGTTCTGGGCCAGGCATGCCCCGGTGTGGGCCAGGCACATGGCAGCCAGCAACGCGAATACGACGAGCGTCCGATACACTTGCATTCTCCTTGGGTTATCAAAGTGCGGCACTTGGCCGGCGTGCTGCGATACCCGAACGGCGATACTTCGAGATTTTCGCCCCGCAACTTCGGACCCAGGCGCGTCTGGTGGGCGCGGTGGGCGTGTTCTCAAGGACCCTGCATTCATGCCAGACGTTCAGCGTGGCTCCATCGTCGCGGCCTGGGCCCTCGGCCTCTACGGCTTGCTCGAGATCGTCCCCGGATGCATCCACTTCCTGCTCCCGGATGGAGGCGCCGGGGTGATCGCCGGCCTCGACCTCACGCACAACCGTCACACGGTGATCGGCACGGTCGCCTGGATGGGATCCCTGCAGATCGCCCACGGCATCGGGCTGATGGCCATCGCGTGGCGCTACCGGGAGCTCGTGCCGCTGTTTCTCGGCCTGGCACTGCTGGAGCGGGTGTTGATATCACTCGCCGCCTGGGTGACGAAACCCAACCCCGTGGGCCATCATCCTCCCGGGCACTACGGGAGCCTGATCCTGGTGCCCGTGCTGGCCGCGGTGTTGGCGCTTTCCCTGCGGGCCAGAACCCGGAACGCCGACGGCCCTTAGCAGACTGTGGAACACGTCTGCCGGAGCAGGATGCGACGACAGGCGACCGTGGACGCCCTCAGCGTTTCCACCGGTCGGCCACGTGGACAACGTTCAGGGATGACTTTGTCCACGGACGGCTAGCTCCGGTATCCCCAGTTCGTGAGACTCGTAACTGCACCTCATACGGCTCACACATGATCCGCAGGCGTGCCGGGGTCGCCCGTCCCGTCTCGCCGGACGTTCGCTGCGGGCTTCCTGCCCTGCGCTCACTCGGGGGAAACCGCTTCGCCTTCGTGGCTGCGCTCGGTTTCCCACGCCGCTCGACTGGCACGGGCGGCCCCTCGCACAATCGATGCTCAGGAAACCCGTACGCGCGAGTTTCAGTTGTGATCCGTATCAGGCGTCCAGCGGGCCCGGGTTAGGACTCCTGCGGTCCGGGCGGGATCGGCGGGGGGGGCGGCGGCTTGATCTGCCCCCGCCAGGGGACCGAGGACGAGGGCTTCCTGCCGGTCGGCTCGGGGAGCAGCAGCGCCATGCCGGCCAGGATGGAAAGCGCCAGGATCAGCCAGAACCGCGCGGGCATGGTGTGATCTCCGTTCCCCGACGGCAGCGTTCGATGTCCGCGGCCACCGCCTCCAGGAAGGGCTGAGCGAAATCTCCGGCATGCACTCCGTCGAGCCGGCCGTGAGGGTCGACGATGGCCACGTTGGCCACGTTCGGCTTCAAGCCAACCGCACGCTGCAAGGCGCCATGGAAATCGATCCACACCACGACGTGGGGTGATTCGCGGCGCAGCAGGCTGCGCGCCATGCCGTGGAAGAGACGCGGCACCTCGGCCAGGCAGGCGACGGGAATGACGCTCACAGCCGGATCGCCGGTAGCGGCTGTGAATCGCTCGTGCAAGGACCGTCCCAGGCGCAGCGCCGCCGATGCGCCGCGACGCTCGGCATACACAAGCACCACCACGCGCCCCGTCAATTCAACCAGGCTGCGGCTGGCACCGAAATGATCCTCCAGAGCGAGCTCCATCCGAAGCGCTCCCGGAGAGCCACCGGTTCAGCGGACGTCAGGTGGCCGGCACTTCGCTGGTGGCCGGCTTCCCGCTCAGCAGCGCGTCGACCTTGTCGCGGGCGGCCCGCGAACCGTCGACCAAGCCGTGCACGAACGGATTGTTGTGGGGCACGGAGAGCGCGATGAGTGCCAGCGGGAACACGACGCCGTAGGAAACGGCGTAGGAGGACGTGTAGAGGAAACGGTTGGCGAACAGGCCCACGGAGGGCAGCGCCTTCTCGGCGGCCTGACGGGCCGCGTTGGCTCCGTCCGACACGGTGGCGGCGGCAGCCTGCATCGCATCGGCGACGGCATTCAGGGGGTCGTGGTTGGCGTTTGCCGTCGCGTCAGCGGCAGTCTCGTGGGTCATGAGTATGGCTTCCGTTGCAGGGGGGTATGGATGACTTCAGCATTCGGGCCGGCACAGGTCGCGACCGCCCCGCTACCTGACTGGACTCGCGACCGATCCTAGTCGCCACGGTGTGGCGATGCAAACAATCAGGACAAGGATTCCAGGACTCGCAAAAAACTCATGTTCCGGCCGCTGGAGCGGCCGTTGCGAACTCGTCCATCTCGGCTTCCGCGAACGAACTCCGCAGGCCATCCATGAACTCCCGAGCATCGTGAACGGCCCGATCGGACCCGTGGCGGGCGCCCGCGGCGACCGGACTTCCTGGTTGCCCCACTGCGTGCTGGACCAGCCGGCAGGGCGCGGTGGCGGCGAAACCCGCCACGGCGCCGATGCAATACAGGCACTGGCCGATCGCCAGGCCGACCTCGCCGATGCTGCTGCTGCGGGCGGCGACGGCCGCCGGGGGTATCGAAGTGACAAGGCCGCGGTCGCGCAGCCAGCGTTCCTGGAAGATGCGGCGGGCCGCCACGTCGACGGCGTGCATGAACTGATTGTCGAACAGGAACGACACGGCCGTGCCCACGACCGGCACCAGGTCGAGGGCCTCCTCGGCGAACATCGTGCGCGTGGCGTGATAGAGCACATCCTGGGCGTCACCAAGCGAGTCGGCATGGGCATCCATGGCCGCGTGCAGCGCCTCCACGACCTGGATGCGCTCGGCCGGGTCGGGCAGCATCGCGATTTCCAGCACGTCGATCACCAGGGCACGATCCTGCGGTTGCTCGAGGGTGTAGCCGTAGCAGTGGCCGATGCGTGTCACCGACCGCAGCGAAGCGATCAATTGCTGCGGCACGTGTACGAAGGGGCCGCCCAGCGAGAAGACCGTCCCCTCGACGAGCGCCAATCGCTCGGCCCGGGCGCTGAACATGCATGCCAGGCGGTCGCACTCCTCGAGTGTTCGGCTGCCGAGGTCGGACACCCCGGCCACGCCGGCGATCCGGGCCACCTCGGCGGGAATGTCGGCCTGGGCCGCGACGGTCTCCATCGAGGCGACGATCCTCGTCACCGCCGAGCGTGGCACGACGTGCCCCACGACCCAGGTCAGCGGCGAGGCCACCACGTCGACGGCCTGCGAGATCCGGCTGGGCAGCATGCTCTTCCAGGTGGCGATCTCGCGGATCTGAGCCGCCTCGTAGGGAGCGAGCGTGGCTGTGAGGGTGTCAGTCGTCATGGGGATGCCTCCGACGGCGGTGCAAGGTTGGCGTGTCGGGTTGAAGGATACCGTCGCTCCATGTCGTCAAGGTAGCGGAGCAACTGGACGATGCCCTGCCCGTGCAATCGCGGGCAGCGCCGGCGCAGCCAACGGTCGACACCACGGAAGCCCCTCGGCCAGAGCAGCAGCCCGCCGGCCAGCAGCGCGGGCGTGCCCACCATCCCTGGGAGGATCATCCCGAAAATGCCGATCGTGAGCAGCATCGCACCCATCTCGGGCGGCAGCCGCTGGAGCCGTTCCTCGACCTCTCGTTCGGTGGGCGAGCGCTGCACGGGCGGCGTGGGCGGGAGGTCCTCGGTCATGGCGTGGCCCCCCGGGACGGCGAACCGGCCAGCCTGACCCGGCGAGCCGCGGCGCTGGAGCGAGACTTCAGCCAGTGTGTGCGGTGGTTGTGGTGGAGCGTGCCGCTGGCACGGCGGTAGATGCCCATCGTGCCGACGTTGCTGACGATGGCCGACACCAGGCTCGTAAACCCGAAGAAGAAGGCCCCCACGATGCATGCCATGTTGGGAAGAATGCTCATCTTCCGCGACAGCGCCAGTCGTTTGCGGCGGAGTGCCGCGGCCAGGAGCAGGTCGGCGAGGCAGGCGATGTCGCCCGCCAGGCTGTAAATGTCGGCCTCCTGTCCCTGGCTGTCCGCATCGAAGCCGGTGGCCAGCGTGACGGTAGCCACGCCCCGGCACGGGGCGATCAGGCCGGGCGGCCCTACGACGGCGACGCGACGCCCCTCGGCTTGCAGGCGGCCCACGGCGTCGACCAGGGTGCCGGCCACGTCGCTGCCCAGGTCGATGCGATCGTCGCAGTGCAGTTCCTCGGATAGGGTGTCGGTGGCGGCGGCCGGCTGGGCGAGGATCACGTGCAGGGGCCTGATCTCCCGCATCCGGTCGAGGGCTCCGCATGCCCGCCGTGCGAGGCCGGGACTGAATTCGAACGTGGCCCATGTTCCGCCGTCGAGGTGGAGTACGAGAGGCCCGGCGGCACCCGCGCCGGACGTGTCGACCAGGGCCAGAGTGCGGTCGGCCCGCCGATGCACAACACGCAGCCCGGCCTCGTCGCCGAAGGAGTCCGGGGCGATGTCGGTGAGGATCAGGCCCCGAGCCGCGGCCAGTGCCGCCAAGGCCTCGCGGCGCGGATCGGCAAGGTGGCGGGCCAGGCTGGCGGCCCAGCGCAGCGGCTCCAATTCCGCATCGGCGTGCGGTCCGGGCCTGGGCTGGATCCGCGTCACCTCCAACCGGCGCTCGTGGAGAGAGGGATGATCGACGAGCAGGACCGTGTCCACGCCGGCCAGGGCGTCGAGGGCCCGGGGTGCGGTGACGATGCATCCCGCGGCCACTCCGCAGGCCACCGCGTCGATGTCTTCGAAAGACACCGCCATCGCCTCGGCGCTGGCGTAGTCGGGTCGCATGATGGCGACGGCCGTGGTCACGTCCCCCACCAGCAGGCCGATCCCCGCCGTGGCCAGCGTGGGGCCGGCAAGCTGCTCCACGAATTCCTCGGCCTGCCGCGTGGGAGCGAAGCGGCCGGCTTGCGTCTGCGTGGCTGCGGCCAGCAGCCGGGCCGCCCGCATCACCCGGGGTTCCCGCTGGCTGGCGATCGCGCCCAGAAGACGGCCGCCAAGGACGACGGCACCGGCCTGGACACGGTCGTCGGGGCCGACCGCCCGGGCTCCCGCGACCCCGGTCGCGCAGCGCTCGTCGACGACGCCGCGGCCCTCCACGACGAGCATGTCCGCGGGCACCACGTCCCAGGTCTCGAGCCGCACGTGGTCGCCATCATGAAGCGTGTCGACGGGCTGCACGGCCAGCGTGCCGTCGGCTCGATCGATCAGCGAGCAGGCCGGCAGCGGCACGGCATCTTCGAGCAGCAGGAGACGTTCGGCTTCGACGTCGCGGCGGTGCCGCAGCCTCCAGAAGGCGAACGACCAGGCCATGATACCCGACGCCAGATACTGCCCCGTCGCCAGCGTTCCCACGATGATCGCGGTGGCGATCGTGGCCATCCCCACGCGTCGCCTGCGCAGGTCGCCTACCGTGGCGGCGATGGTGCCCAGGTTCGTGCCCACCAGCAGCGTGGCGCTGAGCGGAGCGAGCACGGGGAAGACGAAGTCGGTGAGTGCCGCGACTCCCAGCGTCGCCGATTTGCCCAGCATCTGCCAGCGGGCGGATGGTGACTCGGATCCGGCGCGGGTCTCGACGGCGTGCTGTAGGACGGCCAGGAGCGTGTCCGCTTCCAGCCGGGCCTCGTCGAACTCCACAAGGAGATCGCTTGACCACGTCGAGAGCCGCGCATTCCGCACACCGGGCACTGCTACCACCAACCGTTCGACGCCGCGGGCCAGGACGCGGTCGTGACGCAGGCGGGGGTGGCGGAATTGCAGCCGATGCGGCCCGGAGGAGCCCACCTGCCAGGTGGTGAGGCGGCCCCCGATCCGCTGGATCGAGAGCCGGTCGTTATCGAGACAGTCGCGGGGCAGTTCCGCGGCCTCCGCGCGGCCCCTCACGGCAGCCGCCAGGGAGGCGACCGCGTCGCGAAAGTCTGTGCCATCGACGCGGAGGTGGATGGTGGCCGTCGATGCCCGGGCGTCCAGTGTGAGCCGCTCCACCGCGGCGCAGGACATGACGTGTGCCAGGAATCGGATCCTGTCGGAACGCCGCTCCGGTCCGCGGCCGAGGGCGGCCGCCTGGACGCGGATGCACCTGCCGGCAGGATGAAGCACGACGTTCGCCGCGCCGGAAATCATACCGGCGATGCTTCCTGCGTCAGCGACGGCACGCCCACACCGAATCCGTTCCCGACGGCGGGCGTGGCGGTCGACGCGCCGTCGCCGCCGGCGACGGGCGGCAGCGGGGCGGCGCTGGTCGCATCCGCCACCCTCGGCTCCGATGCGGCGCCGCCGTCCTTCGCTGCGTCAGCCTGCACGGCTGCGGCGATCAGTTGCTTGCGCCGAGCCTCATTTTGGGCCACCTTGCGCATCGGCCACAGGCCGTTGGCCACGGCCGCCAGCGCCGTGATGTTGTTGAAGAACACGCTGGCATAGATGCCGAAGCCGAGTGTGAACACGCCCGCCACGCAGGCGACGTTCGGCGCCACGATCATGTGCCAGCTGCGCCGCACATTGGCGTGCAGCTCGCGGGCGATGTCGCGCAGCTCGCAGAGGTGCGAAAGGCCCTCGTCGAGGAACACAATGTGAGCCGTGTCGGTGGCGATCGTCGAGGCACCACGCAGCGAGATCGACACATTCGCCTTCTTGAGCGCGATCGAATCGTTGATGCCGTCACCGACGAAGCACACTTTGCGACCCTCGGCCTGCAGCTTGGCGACGTAGTCGGCTTTGTCAGCCGGCAACACCTGGGCGAAGTAGCGGTCCATGCCCAGCTGCTCGGCAAGCCGCTTCGTGGGAGCCTCGTGATCGCCGGAAATGATCGCCAGGTGACGGATGCCGCGGGCCCGCAGTCCGGCCACGATCTCGGCCACCTCCGGCCGCACAGAAGCCTGCAGTTCGATCGCCCCGCCGAGCGTGTCGTCGACGGCTACCAGCACCATGGTGTTGCCCAGGGCATGGGCGCGTTCCAGTGCGGCGGCCACGTCGGCACCGATGGTGAGCCCCTCCTGCTCGATGAAACGACGGCTGCCGACCCTGATCAGCCGGCCGTCGACCCGCACGCTGATGCCGAAGCCGACCTTCAGTTCGCTCTCCTCGACGGGGGGCAGTTCCAGTCCGCGATCGTTGGCCTCGTGCAGGATCGCCAGCGCGATCGGGTGGTGAAACTTCTGCTCGGCCGCCGCCGCATAGCGGAGGATGGCATTCTCTCCCCAGGGCTGGCAGGCATGGACCACCCCCACCTCGGGCCGCTCGCGGGTCAGCGTCCCGGTCTTGTCGAAGAGTACGGTGTCGATCTCGTTCATGAGATCGAGGGCACGGCCGTCCTTGATGAGGATGCCCTTGCTGGCGCACAGCGCGAGCGAGCTGAGCATCGCCAGCGGCGCCGCCATGCGGATTCCGGTGCCCAGGTCGCAGTTGACGATCGCCACGGCGCCGGCCGGGCCCATGGCGGCGAAGCCCAGGGCGCCGAGGCCCAGCATGGGGATCACGGCCGTGTCGGCCAGCCGTTCCCCGGCGTGCTGCCGGGCCAGTTTGTAGCCGGCCGTGTCGGCCAGGATCTTGCCGATCTTGGCACTGGCCGTATCCGTACCGCTGGACTCCACCGCCACGAACACCTTGCCGGCCACGAGCACGGTGGAGGCGAAGACGCGGTCGCCCGGACCTTTTTCGGCCGGGGTGCTCTCGCCGGTGAGCGCGTGCTGATCGATCATCGCGAAACCCTCGGCGATGACGCCGTCTACGGGCATCACGTCGCCGGTGTTGACCACGATCACGTCGCCCTGGTTGAGTTGCGCCAGGGGGATCTGCACCTCGACACCCTCGTGCACGACCCACACGAAGCGGGGCTGCTTGCCGAACACGTTGAGCAGCATCTTCTTGGAGCGATCCTCTGTCCGCTTGACGAGCATGCGGCCCAGCGCCAGGCACCACATCAGCACGGCGCCGGGCAGGATCTGCATGGTGGACAGGCAGCCGACGACGACGACGGCGTCGAGCACGTCGCAGCCCAGCCGGCGTTCCTTGACGAGCAGTTCCTTGGCGGATGCAAACGTGGACACTGACGTGTAGGCGAAGAGCAGCGCCGCCGCCGGCAGGAGGGGAGGAAAGGCGAACTGGGCGACGGCGGCGAGCGGCAGCGACACCGTGCAGAGGGCCATCGACAGGTCGAGCTTGTCGAGCTTGGAGGGGATCGGGTTCCCGGCCAGGACGCCGTCGAGAATCTCGACCACCTGCGAGCGGGACAGTTGCCGCGGGTCGTAGTCGACCGTGACCGTGGAGAAGAACGTGTTGGTGGAGTACTTGTCGACCCCCAGCACACTCATCAGTTCCCGTTCAATGGCTTCGGCAACCTCGCCCCGCCTGTGGATCAGCGGATGGGAGAGCTTCACGGTTCCCAGCGATTCGCGAACCACGCGCCAGCCTGACACCAGCTCGCCGTGACGCTGCACCCGCACGGCGCCCCGACGGTCGCGAGCGATCACCGGGATCTGGATCTCCGCGACCGCCCGGGGTGTCGCATCATCGGGGTTTGCGGCGGCTCCCAGCAGCCGTGCCACCCGATCGAGGATTTGGCGAGCGCTGCCGCGCCGCGGCGAAAAGCGGAGCTCGGCGCGGGGCGATCGGCCGCCGGTGAGCGTGACGTCGTCGATCTCGGCAACCGCGAAGGCGCAGCGCAGAAACTGCCGACAGGCCGCACTGTCCGCCGCGGCGAACACAGGCCCCTCGACGTGGATGACGCCTTCCCGGGGAAACGTGACGCGGACATCCATGAGCGGCCTCCGGGTGATGGGCGTGATGCGGGCCGGTGAATCAGGCTGCGGCTTCGCCAGAAGACGCTTCCGTGGTCTTGCCCGTGAAGAACTCCGCCCCCACCGGTTCGGCCGCCCGGTGCATGGCGTCAACGGTGGCCATGGCGTCCTTCATGGCGTCGCCGAACGCCTGCTGGGCGAACACCATGGCACCGGCCATGTACGGGGCAAGCTTGTCTTTGAGCTGCGGATAGAACTTGTGGCCCAGAGCGCCGGCGGCGACGCCTGCACAGAAGTAGCCTAATTCGGAGCGCGTCATGCGATCGGGTTCCTGGAGATGGGGTGGAGGACGGGTGGGGCGGGGGGTCAGGCCGTGACGACGGCGAGCGCGGGCACCGGCTCGGCTTCGCGTTGCGTCGTGGTCCGTGCCAGATCGATACCCGCGCGACCACCGTCGGTGAGACCGTAGACGATGGCGTTGTTGCGGGGGACGAGCCGGGCCACGAGGCAGGCGGGAAAGGCGACGGCGTAGCCGATCGTGAAACCGGTGACATGCGCGCCCCGGCCGACTGCCTGCGAGACCGCGGGCAGAAAGCCACGGGCGGCGCAGGATGCGTCGGCCGCGCCGGCGCGGGCGGCCTCCATCACGGCCCATACGGTGGACATGGAGGCGAGCCCGTCGACGCCTGGGTGTGCTGCCCGAATCATGACTGAAGCTCCCGAATACTGAAGGACGGAGAATGGCGTCAAGACGCGGGAAATTCCCGCGTTACCGACGTGCTCCCAAAACTAGTTCAGAAACAGCGCGGTTGCAACAAACCGGATCGTGAGAGTTCCGCCAGGCAGGCGCTGGGCGGTGCGCGGCTGTTTCGCCGCGGCGGACGGGGTGCGGAGACGCTGCCCCAGGGGCGGCCGGCGGCGACCATGGGGGGGTCAGCCGGTGGCGGCCGGTCGGCGGGCGACCTCCACCATCCTCTCCAGCGTCGCCACCACGTCCCGGAGCCCGCCTGCCTGGGCGGTGAGTTCCTCGGCTGCAGCCGAGCCCTGCGTCGCCCCGGCGGCCGCCTGCTTGGAGACCTGTTCGATGCGCTCGATCGCCGCCCGGACGCGGTCGATCGCCTGGTGCTGGTCACGGCTGCCGAGCCGCACGTTTTCCACCAGCGACTGCACCTCCGCCGACTGCCCGGCCAGGGCACGGATGGCATTCGTCACCTGGTCGACCTTGCCGCGGCCCGCCCGCGTGCGCGTGATCGATTCCTCGATCAGCGTTGCCGTCTCCCGGGCAGCCTCGGCGCTGCGCTGGGCGAGATTGCGGACCTCGTCGGCGACCACCGCGAAACCGAGGCCGGCCTCTCCGGCCCGAGCCGCCTCGACCGCCGCATTGAGGGCCAGGATGTTGGTCTGGAAGGCGATTTCATCGATCACCTTGTTGATCCGCGAGATCCGGTCGCTGGCCGCGTCGATCTCCTCCATGGCCTGGAGCATGTCGGCGAGCTGGGCCATGGTGTCCTGGAAGTGCCGCTGCTCGCGCGTGACCAGATCACTCACGGTCTGCGTGTTGTGGGCGCTGCTGGTGGCCATGCCGCCCATTTCCCGTGCCGATATGGCGATCTCCTCGAGGGCGACCACCTGCTGCGCGGCCCCCTCGGCCAGATAGCGGCTGGAGGAGGCGATCTGGGTGGCGCCCACCGCCACGTATTCGGACGTGGAAGCCAATTCTCCGATGGCGGCCTGCAGCGTGCTGCCGTGGCGCCGGAGGCTGATCCAGGTGGCGATGGCGGCGGCTGACGCGAGCAGCACGCCGATCGACATCACGAAATCGCCGCGTCGCCGGCCCGCCGCTGCCAACGCCTCGGTGCGCCGGTCGAGGAGCGTCTCGAACTCGGCGATCGGCCCCATGATGATCGCCTTGTCGGCATGATATTTCTGGTCGTGCATGATCCGGCGGGCCAACTCGGGGTCGGGTGGCCCGCGGCGGGAGTAGCCCCCGCGGCCGTCGTCGAACTGGCCCTTGACGGCGTTCATGGCGATCGTCTCGGTGGTCACCAGTGCGTTGGAGTTGTTCTCGGCCTCCTTGAGCTTGGCGAATTCCTCGACGCTGAAGCCCTGGGCCTGCATCAGGGTCCGCAGCGGCACGGTGCGGCCGTCCGCCCGGGGTTTGACGCCGTTGCGGACGTCGAGGAGATGCCAGTACTGCTCCTCGTAGACGGGGTCGCCGGTGACCACGTAGGTGCGGGCCAGGCGGGTCAGATCCTCGGAACTGGCGCGGAGTTCCTGGGCCAGGCGGAAGGACTCGTAGCGGTTGATCTGGGCCCGGTTGACGGCCCGCTGGTTGAAGAACGCGAGCACCGCGAGCACGAAGAGGCCAAAGATCGGCCCCAGCGTGGTGAGCCGGAGGAGGCGCATCGTGTTCATGGCGAGTGCGGTGACGGGCGTGGCGGTCGGAGGGTCGAAGCCAGGCAAGAGCCCGACCTCAAGACCAGTGTAGTTCGCACTTCTGGCGGCGTAGTCCGGGAATGGACGCGGTGCGGTGGCCGCCGGTCGTGGCGGTTGTGGCGGTCGTGCGGGCCGCCGTCCGGGGCCGTCACTTGACCGTGAGCGGAAAGTCGACGGTGTTCACGCCGGCGGATACGTCGGCCCCGAGCATGCTCTTGGCGTGGTACTTCGCGGGCAGCATCTCCCGGCCCCCGTTCTCCTTGGTGGCGGTCGTGATCCTCACGTGATGGCGGCCGAGGTTGGCCCCCATGATGTCGCGCAGAAAGGCCAGGGAGTATGTGCCGTCGGGGCCGGTGGAGCCAAGTGACGTTCGCCCCGGTCCCTCGGGCGTGAACAGCACCAAGGCGTTCTCCAGTGGCACGCCGTCGAGCGTGACCGTGCCGTGTACGGCGCCCAGGGGAGGGCGATCCGACCGGGAGCAGCCGGCCGTGGGGACGAGGGCCGTCGGCTTGAGGATCGCGTGGCACAACGTGGTGGACATGGAATCGTCCTCGATGGGTCAGTTCACCACCGCCGCGAGGCTCACGGTCTCGCCATCGCGCATCGATCCCAGCAGGGCGAAGACGGAGTTGGTCTCCTTGGCATCGACGAATTCACTGACGAAGTCGATCGATCCGTCACCCATGGCGATGAAACAACCGCCCAGGTGTTCGCTGCCCGGTGACTCGAAGAATCCAGTGCACAGGCCGCCTGGACTGCGCCGCCTTGGAGATCCCGTTCAGTCGGCCCGTGTCGTGACGGTCCCGCGGGCGGGAGGGAGTGGCGGTGGTAGGCGTCCCCGTGTCGGCCCCCTGCGAGCAGAGGCGGTGCCAGCCGTTGCCGTAGCAGCCGCCATAATCGTTGCCGCCACCTCGCCAGGAGGGATCGAGGAGGTTCAGGTGGTCGCCGCTTCCCGTACGGATGCCATTCCGACGAGAAGGGCAGTAGAAGCCCGGAATGTCCGTCTGGGCCAGTGCGGCATTGCCGAGGACGTTGGTGTCGGGGTTCCAGGATCCGCGGATGGCGAGTTGCTCAATGTGCGGCAAGATCTTGAACATCCAGCTCGTGCCGTGCGCTGGTTCCAGGCGCGAACGATCCGGCCGCGAGTTTCGCTTCCGTCCAGGGGATGAAGCAGTCGATGCAGGTGTCCTGTTCGGTCACGCGGGCGGCGGCGGGGAGCTGCTGTTGCGATTGCTCGTAGGACAGCATGGCGACGGCCAACTGCTTCAGGTTGTTGGCGCACATCGTCCGCCGCGCGGATTCGCGGACCGACTGAATCGCCGGCCGAAGCAGTGCGACGAGGGTCGCGACGATCGCAATCACGACGAGCAGCCCCACGAGGCTGAAGGCGTGGCGGCTCCAGTGCCGGGACGGTAGGCGAGAGACGTACATGCACGAAGACCGAACCTCGACCCCGGAAAGGCCTGGGGCCAGTCTGCTCCGTGTGGTGTCTGGCCGACGCCATCCGGTTTTGGGGCCGGATCGATGCAGCAGTCGGGCGGGGGCTAGAGCGCGTCTGACATAGGACGAGCGCCCCCCCGGGCAAACTTGGGTAGCGTGGTCATCTCCAAGGAGGTGTCCATGAGGCCGTACACGAAGGAGTTCCGCGGTGAGGTGCTCGCGGCCTGCGACAGGGGGCGTAGCACCCGTGAGGTCGCGACGCACGTCAACGTCGGTGAGTCGTGGGTGCGTCGGGTCAAGCAGGAGCGGCGGGAACTGAATAAGGTTGCCCCGTACCTGACGCGGCGTCGGACGCCACTGTGGGCTCCGCTGGCAGATCGGATGCGTGCCGTGATTCGTCACAGGCCCGACCTGACGCTCCGGGAGCTCAAGGCGAAACTTCAGACAGAACTCTCGGTGCAGACGCTGTGCACGGCGCTCAAGCGGCTGCGTCTGACCGTCAAAAAAAGTGCTCATCGCCGCGGAGCGGCGGGAGGAACTCAAGCGGGAGCAGCCGCTCCTGAATCCGGATCGGCTCGTGTTCATCGACGAAACGTGGGCCAAGACGAACATGACCCGGCCGCGTGGCCGGGCCCCTACGGGCGAACGCCTGCTGGCCAGCGCGCCTCACGGTCACTGGAAGACGACCACCTTCCTCGCGGCCCTTCGCACGACGGGCCTGACGGCCCCTCTGGTCGTGGATGGGGCCATCAACGGCGAGATCCTCCTCGGCTGGGCGAGACACCACCTGGTGCCGACGCTCCAGCCAGGCGACGTCGTGGTGATGGACAATCTCGGCGTCCACAAGGTTGCAGATGTACGCGAGGCGATCGCGGCCGCCGGCGCGAGGGTCGTCTACCTGCCGCCCTACAGCCCGGATCTCAACCCGATCGAACTCGTCTTCTCGAAGTTCAAGCGGCTCTTGAAGAGCGCATCTGCCCGGACGGTTGATGCCCTGTGGTCGGTCTGTGGAGACATCCTCGACCGCTTCACCGAGGCGGAGTGCCGTAACTGCTTCCAGCATTGCGGCTACCGCTACACGTAGGCGGAATGCGCTCGAGGCGGGGATCGCGTGGGAATGCAGCCGGCGACTGAGCCAGTGCTCGGAGACATCGCATCTCGCGACACTGGAGCGAAAGCGGCGGGATGTGAAAAACGTGTGAGCGGACCGCCAATTTTCCGTGAATCTGTGTTCCGTCAGCCGGGCCGGGGGTTCGAGGCCGCGCGCGTTGCCAGCGGCCGCGGTGCAGTCGGCTTCCGGCCGGAAGGGGTTCGGGGCGGGGCAGCCACCTATTTGAGCGCTGGCAGGCCGATGCGGGCCCGCAGGGCGGCGAGGGCCGTCCATGCGGCACGTTGCTTGCGAAACAGCCCGGCAAGCTGCGTCGGGCTGACAAGCAGCGTGGTGGCGGCACGGCTCATGTCGAAGCCCACGGCCTGGAGCCGATCCAGCGCCTCAGCGATCAGCGTCGGGTAATCGTCATGGTCGCCGGCAACCGCGAGCAGTCGGCCGCGGAGCCGAGATCGCCACAGTGCCGATGGCCCGTCGTAGGCGGCCGGCGAGCGGTGCTGCAGGGCCAGCCGGAGCCGAAGTCGCTGCAACGCCACGCGGCGATTTTCGGCCAGCGAACGACGTTCCGAGGCTTCCGCCGAGATACCCGTGGGCAGATGCACGAGGATGACCGCGGTCTCGACCTTGTTGCGATGCTGCCCCCCCGGACCGGATCGTCGGGTGCGGCTTTCGCGGGTCTGTGCCAGCAGGTCCACAGGTGTCAGCGAAGCGGGGTGCATGCGACGGGCGACACCAAAGGTGGAGTCATGGACCGGTTGGGTGTGACGGGGGCCCACCCTCACCGACTCGTCACGGCGGCGTGTAGCCGTAACGGTCGATGAAGGGTCGCCAGCGCCGGCAGATCTCCGCGACAATCCGCGGGTCGTGCTTGTACGTGCTGGCGCGGTAACTCTGCCGCGAGGCAGCCTCTTTGGCCAAGGCCTCGCGCATCGAAGAAAAATCGCCGAGCGCGAGCGTGTCGTAGGCCCGCTCGATCTGGCCGACGGGATCGGCCACGAGTTCCTCGTAGCGGACCTCGTGCAGCCGCCCCGGCGCCAGCGTGGCTCGATCCCGCTCGAAGGCGGCGTACATCTGCTCGAAGCACTCGAACACATACTGCTCGAGCCGCTCACCTCGATCAACCTGCAGGCCCTGGCCCGCGTCCAGCGAACGCCAGAGCTTCATCGTGGAGCCGAACACGGCGAAGGGGTCGCGGACGACGTGCAGGAACCGGGCCTGCGGAAACATCTCCGCCAGCACGCCGACGCGGGCCGTGTGAGGCGGACTCTTGAGCACCGGGCGGCGCGGGTCGGCCACGGCCAGCATCGCCAGGAACCGACGCAGGGTGTCGCGCCAGCGATCCAGGTCCGCCGCCGGCAGCGTGGTCAGGTCGAGCGCCACGGGATGCGGGCTGCTGGTCACGGGGAAGGCCATGCGCCGGTACGGCGAGGGCGCGCCCATGTTCATGAGCGCGAACTCGTCCTCCTGCGGCTTGTCGAAGGCGCTCGCCATGTCGTCCATCGGCCGCTTGGCGGGCAGAATCCACGACAGGGCCGGCGTCAGCACCCGCTCGGTGAGTAGGAAGTGATTGGGCGAGAAGCACTGGTAGTAGTTGGGGCAGCAGAAACGCCCGTCGAGCATCATCAGTTCGTGGAGCAGCGTCGTGCCCGAGCGCCAGTGGCCGATGATGAACAGCGGCGGCGGCGTCTCGGGCGGCGAACGAAGCTCGCGCCGATAGGCCGCCGCGCAGAGTCTCGCGGCCAGGGAGTTGAAGCCCGAGGCGGCCGTGATCGTCGCCACCAGCCCCCAGCGGCTAGGGCTCGCCCGCCAGCGGTGCTCGCCGGCGAGCGACGTCCACTCGCCCAGCGTCATGCCGTGCCAGAGTCGGGGCGCCCACCAGGGCCAGGGGCGGGACTCCTTGTCGCCGCGCGGCGGGGCGGCAGCGGTGGGGGAGGGTTCAGCAGGCGGCGATGCGGACACGTGCGACTGGCTCATGCGCTTGGTGGGGGCGAGCGAATTCCACATCCTACCGCGGGTGCCGAAGGGTGGTCGCGGTCAAGGCTGCGGCCCGTAGGCACGTCAGGGGGGTCGAAGGCCTGAACCCGGTTCAAATCGGGAACAAAAGCCGCCAGTGTCCAAAAACGCTCCGGGTGCCCGACCCCACGGCGAAAAGGGCCGCCCTGCTGGATCGCGGCAAATCGATTATTCTGTCGTCGCGGAATCAAGTCCGCCCGAGCGACACGCACGTCGCGCCGGGCCGGCGCCCCGCTGCGGCAGATCGCCGCAGCCGGTCGGGCGCCGGGTGCAGCGAGGAGCAGTTGATGATTTCGTTCCGGTTCGATCATGTCCGCATCGAGTCTTTCGGTCTCAACTTTCCTCCCACGCTCGTGTCTTCGGCGGAGATCGAGCACCGGCTGGCGCCGGTGTACGAACGGTTGCGGATTCCGGCGGGCACGCTGGAACGCGTCAGCGGCGTGAGCACGCGCTGCATGTGGCCCACGACGGTGACTCCGAGCTCCGTGGCCACGGTGGCGGCCCGCGAGGCTTTGGAGCGATCCAGGTTCCGTCCCGACCAGATCGGCGCGCTGATCAACTGCTCGGTGTCGCGGGATTTCTTCGAGCCCGCCACCGCCTGCCTGGTGCACCACAACCTGGGGATTCCCGAGGAATCGCTGGTGCTCGACATCACCAACGCCTGCATCGGGTTCAGCGACGGCATGATCATGCTCGCCCACCTCATCGAGGCGGGCACCGTGCAGGCGGGGATCATCTGCTCCGGCGAGAACATCTCCAAGGTGGTGCACACCACGTGCGAGCAACTGCTGGGCGACCAGGGCATCACCCGCGACAAGATGCTGCAGATGCTGCCCACGCTGACGCTCGGCTGCGGCGCCGTCGCCGCGGTGCTCTGCCACGAGAGCATCTCAAATGGCGGGCATCGCTTCATCGGCGGCGTGGCCCGCTCGGCATCGCAGCATCACGAGCTGTGCATCGGCAACGGCGACTTCAGCGTCGGCCAAGGGGAGGAAATCGCGCCCATCATGACCTCCGATGCGGCGCAGCTGATGATCGCGGCCGCCAAGCTGGGGGGCCGCGCCTTCCCCGACGTCACCGCGTCGCTGGGCTGGTCGAGGGAGCATGTCGACCACGTGTTCTGCCACCAGGTGGGCCGGCAGGTGAACGAGGCGTTCTACGAGGAGATGGGGCTCGACTTCGACAAGGATTTCGCCATCTACAAGCGGTACGGCAACATGGTGTCGGCGGCCCTGCCGGCGGCCCTGGCGATCGGGGCGGGCGAGAAGGATATCCAGCCGGGGGAGAAGGTGCTGCTCACCGCGTTCGGCAGTGGGCTGAACACGCGATTCCTGGGATTCGAGTGGTAGCAACCGGCCCGTCTTCCCAGCGCCCCACGACGACCCCATGAACGGTGTCCTTTATCCCTTCCAGTCCCGGTTCGCCACGGTCGGCCGCGGGACTGGCGCGGGGGGTGGATACCGGATGCATTACGTGGACGAGGGGCGCGGCCCGGTCGTCGTCTGCCTGCACGGCAATCCCACCTGGGGGTTTCTGTTTCGCAATCTGATCGCCGCCCTGCGGCACAACTGCCGGGTGATCGTGCCCGACCACGTGGGCTGCGGTCTGTCGGACAAGCCCGACGACGTGTTCTTCCGGGCGGCGGACCGCATCGGTCACCTCGAGGAACTCCTGGCGCACCTCGACGTGGGCCGCTTCTCGCTGGTCATGCACGACTGGGGCGGTTCGCTGGGCACGGGCCTGGCCGTGCGCCGTCCAGCGGACGTCGAGCGGCTGGTGTACTTCAACACGGCGCTCACCGAAACGGCCCTGCTGCCCGGGATGATCCGACGGGCCGCGTCGCCCGTCGTGGGCCGGCTGCTCACGCAGGACACACCGTGGTTCATCAGGCTGCTGACCTCCATGGGCGCCCGGCATGCGCTGCCGGACGACGTCGTGCGGGCCTACCGGCATCCCTACCGCACCCGGGCCAACCGGCGGGCCATCTGGGGATTCGTGCGCGACATTCCCTTCCGTCCATCCCATCCGACCACGGCCCTGATGAACGACGTGGCGGGCCGGCTGCCGATGCTGGCCGGCACGCCCGTGAAGATCATCTGGGGGATGAAGGACCCGTGTTTTCACGCGGAAATCCTGCGCCACTTCGCGACGCATTTTCCGGCGGCCGAGGTCGTGCGCATTCCCAACGCGTCGCACCTCGTGCTGGAGGATGCACCGGCGCAGGTGATCGGCGAGGTGCGGGACTTTCTTCTGCCTTCGGCACAGGAAGCGCGCGCGGGAACGGCCGCCGCCAGACCGGCAGGAGACGAGTCCGCCCTGGAACTGGCCGCGCCCGCGGGGGGACTCTACGCGGCGCTGCGGGCGGCCGCCGCGGCCACGCCATGGGTGTCGGCGGTGACGAAGGTGTCGTTCCCGCGCCTGAGTCGCACACCGCGCTACGAGGCTATCACGTTCGCGACGCTCGCCGCCCGCATCAGCGCCTATGAGAGCGGCCTGGCCGCAGCCGGCCTGAGGGCGGCCGAGCGAGTCATCATGCTCGTGACGCCGGGCGTCGACTTCCTGGCCCTCAGCTATGCCGTGATGGGCCGCGGGGCGGTGCCCGTGTTCATCGACCCCGGGATGGGCGTGGATGCCGTGGTGGCCTGCATGCAGGAGGCCGAGCCGAGCGGCTTCATCGGCGTTCCCAGGGCCCATTTGCTGCGGCTCAAGGCCGCGGAACTGTTCCGGTCATTGCGCTTCCGCGTCGTGGCCGGACGCCTTCCCGTGTTCGGGGCGACGCGGGCCCGTGACCTGGGGCAACCCGCCGCCGGGCCGCCCGCCCCGGTGCCGCGGCAGGCCGACGATCCGGCGCTCGTGGCGTTCACGTCCGGTGCCACCGGCCGGCCCAAGGGCGTGGTGTTCACCAATCGCATGCTGGCCGAGCAACTGGCGGTGTTTCGCGGACAGTTCGGCTTTCGCCGCGGCGACCAGGATCTGCCGCTGCTGCCAGTATTCAGCCTGTTCACCGCCGCCCTCGGTGTGGGGAGCATCTTTCCGCCGCTCGACCCCAGCCGACCGCTGGCGCTCGACCCCAGCCAGGTGGTCCGCGTGATGCGCGACCTCGGCAACCAGACATCGTTCGGCTCTCCCACGCTGTGGTCGAAGCTGGCCGAATACTGCCGCCGGACCGGCACGTCTTTGCCGCAGCTGCGCCGCGTGTTCATGGCCGGCGCGCCGGTTTCGCAGGCCACGATCGACCTGGTGTCGGCCGCCTGCCCTGGGGCGGAGAGTTTCACACCGTACGGCGCCACCGAAGCCCTGCCCGTCACGGTCGCTGCCGCCGTCGATCTGCGGCAGGATCCGCCCGTGTTGGCCCTGTCGGGCGAAGAGGGGACTCCCGTGGGCCGGGCCATCGCGGGAGTGTCGCTGCGTGTGGTGGAGCCCTTGTCGGCTCCCACCGCGGCGCTCGTCGACGTGCCGCAGCGCGCGATCGGCGAAATCATCGTCAGTGGCGTGACGGTGAGCCAGGAATACCTGGCGCGTCCGGAGGCCACAGCGGCCAGCAAGGTGCAGGACGGCGGGCGCATCTGGCACCGCATGGGCGACATGGGCTACGTCGACGGCAGCGGACAACTCTACTTCTGCGGCCGGCGGGCGCACCTGGTGGTCACGCCCGAACGCATCTTCCACAGCGTGCCCGTGGAGAACGTCTTCAATCGTCACCCGCAGGTGAGTCGCACCGCCCTGGTGGGCGTGGGCGGGCGGCCGGCGCTGGTCGTCGAACCGCGGTCGCGCGCGTTGGGGGCAGAGGCCCGGCGGCGGCTGGCCGGTGAACTCCGGGTGATCGGCGCAGGCGATCCCGTCACGGCACCGATCACGCGCTTCTTCTTCCATCCCTCATTTCCCGTGGATGCCCGTCACAACGCCAAGATTTTCCGCGACCGCCTCGCGGCCTGGGCGGCCACGCAGACGGCCATCGAGTGCGACGGGCCCAGCACGGACGTGGCGGGGAACGCATGAGGGCACTCGTCACGGGCGGGGGTGGATTCGTCGGTGCCGCGCTCTGTCGGCGGCTGCGTGATCTGGGCCACGATGTCACGGCACTGGGCCGCAGGCCCTACCCGGCGCTCGCCGCCGCAGGCATCCGCACCGTGGTTCACGACCTGGCGGTGACCGGGGCGGCGACCGGCCTGACCGGGCTGTTGGCCGGCGTGGAGTGCGTGTTTCACACGGCGGCCCACGTGAAGATGTGGGGGCCGCGCGAGGCGTTCGTGCGTGGCAACATCGGCGCCACCGAGAGCGTGATCGCGGCCTGCCGGGCGGCGGGCGTGGCCAGGCTCGTGTTCACCAGTTCCCCCAGCGTGGTCGCGGCGGGCCACGATCTTCGTGGCATCGATGAATCCCAGCCCTCCCCGAGCCGCTCCAGTGCGCTCTACCCGCAGACCAAGGCCGCCGCCGAGCGGGCGGTCCTCCAGGCTCACGGTGCCGGCCTGCGCACGATCGCCCTGCGACCGCACCTGATCTTCGGGCCCGGTGACACGAATCTCGTGCCCACGATCCTCGAGCGAGCGCGTGCCGGCCGGCTCGTGCAGGTGGGCGATGGCACCAATCTCGTCGACCTGACATTCATCGACGACTGCGTGGCGGCGCACGTGCGGGCGGCGGTCGCGCTGGAGGAAAATCCAGGCGTGGGCGGCCGGCCCTACTTCATCAGCCAGGGCACTCCGGTGCCGCTCTGGGAATGGATCGGCCGGGTGCTCGCCCTGCACGACATGCCGCCGGTGCGTCGGCGGATTCCGGCGGCCATGGCCCGCGTGCTGGCCACCGCGGCCGAGACAGTGTGGTGGACTCTGCACCTGTCGTCCGATCCTCCACTGACGCGCTTCCTGGCGGAAGAGATGTCGACCGACCACTACTTCAACATCAACGCCGCGCGCCGGGAGCTCGGTTACGAGCCGAGTTGCACGGTCTGGGAAGCGACGGAGCGGTCGTTCGGCCGGGCGGCGGGGACTCGCCCCACGGATCCCGCGCCGCGGACCCCCTGACCCAGCCGACGGGAGTTGCACGAGGCCGACAAGTCATCGTCGGGCCACGGTTGGCCCTCAGTCGCCGGCGGCCCGGGAGTTGGTTACGCCCAGCGTCACATCCTGCGGCGGGCCGGAGAAGTCGATCTGCGGCAGCATCCCGATGGCGTGCCGCAGCTCCCGCTCCCAGTGGGAGCGGATTTCCATCAGATCCGGATCGGTCGCGGTCAGCCGCCGGTAGCGTTTCACCGCCAGATCGTCGTTGGCATACACCAGCAGGTCGATGGGCGGGCCCACCGCGACGTTCGAACGCATCGTGGAATCGAGGGAGATGACCGCGTATTTGACCGCCTGATCGAGTGTGGTTTCGCTGAAACGGATGCCGCGATCGAGAATCGGCCTGCCGTACTTGCTCTCACCGATCTGCAAAAACGGTGACGACCGCGTACACCGCAGTGGATTGCCCTGGGCGTAGATCATGTAAAGCTGCGGGGCCTCGCCGCGGATCTGACCGCCCACGAGAAGGTTGACCGCGAAACTGATGTGGTCTCGTTCCATGAATTCGCGGTCCAGGGCTGCGACTTCCCGGACCTGCCGGCCCACGCAGCGGGCCGCGTCGTAGAAGGTTTCGACCTTGGCAAGCCCATCGCCGGCACGAAACTCCTGCTCCAGCCGCGTCATCACCGACTGGGTGAGTGACAGGCTGCCACTGGAGAGGATCGTGAACATCCGCTCGCCGGGGGCGACGAAGTTGTGCATCTTGCGGCACACATCGACCTGGTCGATACCGGAATTCGTCCGCGAATCGGAGGCCATGACAAGGCCCTGCTGGGTGCGGATTCCGACGCAGTAGGTCATCAATTTCCCCACAATCTCAAAAAGCGGCGCGCCACTTGCAGTATCATCGGCGACGACACCGCAGAGTATCGGAAGCGGTTGTTTCGTCAAGGAAAAGGCGGATCGTGATCGGACTGCGGGCACGCGCTGCCCTGCGTTCGGGCATCGTCTGCCCCCTTCCTGTGCAGCGATGGCAGGCGAACGAGGATCAGGCAGATGACACCGCATGCCGCAGCGACGCGGCCGTCCCGCGCCGCCACCGAGGCTGGTGACGGCCTCTTGTCTGGGTACGAGCTGGGGGCGGCCTACGACGAGATGGTCGATGCGTCGGGTGGGCCGCGGCCTCACTACCATCCGCTGTTCGATCGACTGCTGCAGACCGCTCCGGACGACTTCCGCCGCCACAAGGCGATGACCGACCTGTCGATGCGGCAGGATGGTGTTGGCTTCACGGTGTATCGGGCCGAGGAGGGGATCGAGCGTGTCTGGCCGATGGACCCCGTGCCTCGCATCATCCCCGCCTGTGAATGGCGGCAGATCGAGGCCGGACTGACGCAGCGGATCAACGCCCTGAACCTGTTTCTGTGGGACGTCTACCACGAGCAGCACATCCTCCGCGACAACGTCGTGCCGGCCCGGCTGATCCTGCAGGGAGGCTATTTTCGCCGCGAGTTCGTCGGCGTGAATGTGCCTCGGCGCATCTACGTTCACATCTGCGGCACCGACCTGATCCGCGACGCCGACGGCCGCTACCTGGTGCTGGAGGACAACGCCCGCACGCCGTCGGGCGTGAGCTACATGCTGCAGAACCGGCAGGTGCTGAAGCGTGTGTTTCCGGCGATCTTCAACGATTACGACGTGCTTCCGCAGGACGATTATCCCGCCGCCCTGCTGGAGGTACTGCAGTACATTGCGCCGGAGTCGAGTTCGCAGCCGACCGCCGTGCTGCTCAGCCCAGGCATGTACAACTCGGCATATTTCGAGCACAGCTTTCTCGCCCAGCGGATGGGAATCGAGTTGGTGGAGGGCCGGGACCTGCTCGTGGATGGCAACCGGGTGTACATGCGCACCACCCGTGGCCGGCAGCGGGTGGACGTGATCTATCGGCGCATCGACGACGACTTCCTCGACCCGCTCACGTTCCGGCCGGACAGCGCGCTCGGCGTACCGGGCCTCGTCAACGCCTACCGCGCCGGTACGGTGGCTTTGGCCAACAGCATCGGCACCGGCATCGCCGACGACAAGGGCGTCTATCCGTTCGTTCCCGACATGATCCGCTATTACCTCAAGCAGGATCCGCTGCTCGACAACGTGGAGACGTTCCGTCCGGAGATTCCCGCGCAGCTGAGCCACGTGCTCGCCAACCTCGACAAACTGGTGGTGAAGCGCGTCAACGAGTCGGGCGGCTACGGCATGCTCGTGGGCCCGTCCTCCACGCAGCAGCAACGCGAGGAGTTTCGGGCTCTGCTCCAGGCCAATCCGCGTGACTTCATCGCCCAGCCCACGATCCAGCTGTCGACGCATCCCACGTTCGTGGACGGTCGCCTCGAGGGGCGGCACGTGGACCTGCGGCCGTTCGTGCTCTGCGGCGAGCGGGTCACGGTAACGCCGGGAGGCCTGACGCGCGTGGCCCTGCCCAAGGGCAGCCTGGTGGTCAACAGTTCGCAGGGCGGCGGCAGCAAGGACACCTGGGTCCTGGCCGACGCCCCCAGGCAATGAGGCCACGCCATGCTCAGCCGGGTCGCCGATGCGCTGTTCTGGATGAGCCGCTACCTGGAGCGGGCTGATCACCTGGCGCGGGCCGTGGACGTCACCTTTCACCTCGATCTCGACCTGCACGGTGTGCTCGCCAACCCGGTGGAACTGGAGTGGAATGCTCTGCTGAGCCTGCTGCGGCAATCGCCTCCGCAGATTGCGGAGGGCGAGTCCCCGGTGGCGGCGGTGCAGCGCTGGCTGCTGCTCGAGGGCAGCAATGGCGGCAGCGTGATGTCGTGCGTGAACCGTTCGCGGAACAACGCCCGCAGCATCCGGGGATCGATCAGCCCGCAGATGTGGCGGGAGCTCAACAAGCTGCACTGGCGGCTCTCCGATCCCGCGCTGCAGTCGCGCGTGGTCGAGTCGCCGCACGATTTCTGCCAGGAGGCGCAGATCGGCGTGCTGCTGTTCCACGGGGTCTGCGAGGCCACGCTCACCCACGACGAGGGCTGGCACTTCATCCAGTTGGGCCGCTACCTAGAGCGTGCCGACAAGGTGCTGCGCATTCTCGACTCCAAGTTCGGCCTGCTGGAGCGGTCTGGGTCGGTCGACCTCCCCATCAGCACCCTGCAGTGGGGGGCGGTGCTGAAGAACTGTGCCGCCTACGAAGCCTACCAGCGGCTGTACATCAGCCGCGTTGAGCCGGAGCGCGTCATCGAGTTCCTGCTCGTCAATCCCGACTTCCCGCATTCGGTGCGGTTTTGCCTGGCCCAAAGCCTGCACTCGCTCACCGAGATCAGCGGCCGCCTGCCCGACCGTTGCGACGACGAGGTGGTGCGGACCGTGGCCCGGTTGCTCAACGATCTGGTCTACCTCGACGCCGCCGCACTGGGGGGTGAACGGCTGCACTCGTTCCTCGGCGACGCACTGGGGCGTTGTGCGCGGATCAGCGCCCTCCTGCAGCAGCAATACGCCCTGCAGTAGCCAGCCGCCCGGAGAAGGACGCGATGATCCTGGAAATCCAGCACGAAACGACGATGGAGTATTCGCAGCCCGTGAGCGAGTGGCTCTGCGAACTCCGCATGGAGCCGATCAGCGACCGCAGCCAGCGCTGCCATTCCTTCCAGATCACGATCGGCCAGCCGGCCGCGATCAGCAAGTACCTCGACGGCTTCGGGAACCGGGTCCATCACTTCAACCTGCTCAAGCCGCCGGCCACGCTGCGGATCCTGGCAGCCAGCGTGGTCGAGACCGAAGATGCCGGGGTGGGCCCGATCGCCAGTCATGCGGAGTTTCCCGCCGGTGTTCCGGCCGACGAGTGGCAACTGCCCCTGGAAACCATCGACTACCTGCCGCTGCGCGGGCCGGCGCGGGCCACCTCGCTCCTGGAGCCGCACCTGGCGCTGCTGCGGCCGGTGCCGGGGATGCGCGTGGGGATGTGGGTGTGCCAGGTGGCGGAGCACATCCGCAGCCGCTTTCAGTATGCCCGGGACGTCACCGACGCCACCTCGCCCATCGATCACCTGCTCACGCGTGGCAAGGGCGTGTGCCAGGACTTCACGCACCTGATGATCTCCATCCTGCGATCCTTTGGCGTGCCGGCCCGCTACGTGAGCGGCTACATCCACCGGCCGAACCGGGAATCACAGAGTCACGCCTGGTGCGAAGTCTGGCTTCCGGACGTGGGCTGGACCGGGTTCGATCCCACCAATGGCTGTCCCGTGAACCGGGACTTCGTCAAGACGGCCGTGGGGCGAGACTTCTCCGACGTGCCTCCGAACAAAGGCGTCTACCGGGGGGCTGGCGAGGAGCGGATCAACGTGCGGGTCGCCACGCGGACGCTGGAGCGACTGCCCTCGCTGTCCTGGCACGACCAACTCCCGCCGCTCGACGTGCCGGTACATTCGGTGCTGCGCACCGCCCCCGTCTACGGAGACGACACCGAGGTTCAGCAGCAGCAGTAGAGACGTCGCGGCGCGGCGTTTATGATCGGGAGCGGTCCGGGCTGCCGCGTTTCCTGCCGGCCGCGCCCGGATCTCCGACATCGTGCCATGAGTGCCGCTCACCGATCACCCATCCAGTCCTTTCTGGAATCGCTGCGCGCCCGGTATGCCGGCGTCAGGGACGGGCAGGTCGCCACCTACATCCCCGAACTGGCGAAGACGGATCCGGACCTGTTCGGCATCTGTCTGGCCACGGCCGATGGATTTCTCTACGAGGCGGGTGACTCCAGGCACCAGTTCACGGTGCAGTCGATTTCCAAGCCCTTCGTCTACGGCTTGGCGCTCGACGACAATGGCACGCAGCACATGCTCACCAAGACGGGGGTCGAGCCGAGCGGTGATGCCTTCAACGCCATCAGCCTGCACAGGGCGACCGGCCGCCCATGCAATCCCATGATCAACGCGGGTGCGATCGCCACCACGGGGCAGGTGCGGGCCGATTCACCGCAGCAGCGGGTGGCGCGGATCCTGGAGATGTTCGGCCGCTACACGGGCCACCCGATGGGGATCGATGGGGCGGTCTATGAATCCGAAAACCGGACCGGGCATCGCAACCGGGCCATCGGCCACCTGCTGCGCAACTTCGAGATCCTCGACGACGATCCGACGGCCACTGTGGACGCGTATTTCCAGCAGTGTTCGATCGCCGTGCATTGCGCCGATCTGGCCCTGATGGGTGCCACGCTGGCCAACCAGGGCGTCAATCCGGTGACGGGAGTGCGGGCCATCGAGGACGCGCACGTGGAGAACGTCCTCAGCGTGATGGCATCGTGCGGAATGTACGATTTTTCGGGTGGCTGGATCTACAACGTGGGCATGCCCGCCAAGAGTGGCGTGTCGGGCGGGGTGTTGGCCGTCCTGCCCGGGCAGTTTGGCATCGGCGTCTTCTCGCCGCGGATCGACGAGCAGGGCAACAGCGTGCGGGCCCTCAAGGTCTGCGCGGAGGTGTCGCGGGCCTGGGAGCTGCACCAGTTCAACCCGCCCTACTGCCCGCGGTCGAGCCACCGGCTCTCCTATTCCTGCGCCGAGCGGAATTCGAGCCGCATTCGGCACCCCGGGGATCTCGCCTGCTTGCGTGACAATGGCTCCCGGGTGCGGGTGTTCGAGATCCAGGGCAACCTGGCCTTCTCGACCACGGAATCGATCATCCGCAAGGTGATCGCCGGCTCCGGCGAGCAGCGCAGCGTGATTCTCGATTTTCACCATGTCACCGCCGTGAACAACGCCGCCGCGCGACTCCTCGCGGATCTGGCCGCGGAACTGGCGCTCCGCGGCACCTCTACGTTCGTCACCCACACGCAGCGGCTGCCGAGCCTGCGGCCGCAGGTGGCGGCACACTGGACCGACACCGTCGCCGTGGACCGCCTGTTCCGCTTCTCCTCGACCGATCTGGCTCTGGAGTGGTGCGAGGACGATCTGCTCGACGCGCTGACACGACCGGTGCCGACGCGGGTGGAGGACCTGCGCACCTTCGAGATCGCCGCCGGCCTGACCGAGCAGGAACTCGACGTGCTCGACGGGTTGCTGGCGAGGCAGCGCTACCCGCGTGGCGAAGTCATCATCCGTCGGGACGACGAGGCCACGAACCTGTTCCTGATCAGGAGCGGTGTCGTGGGCGTGTGGCTGGGCGAGCCGGGGACCGGCAGCCGGGTAGCCAGCTTTTCCGTGGGCACCATGGTGGGAGAACTGGCGTTTCTGGACGGCGCGCGACGATCGGCGAACGTGGTGGCGGAGTGCGACGTGGAGTGCAGCCTGTTCGACGTGGGCGACTTTCTCCGGATGCAGGACAGCCACCCTAGGATCCACGCCACGATCCTGCGCAACCTCGCCGTGTCGCTGGCCACGAAGCTGCGCAAGGTGAATCGCGACGTGAGCATCCTTTCAGCGCAGCGGAGTTGAAGCACCCGCTGCGTTGAAGCCGGAATGCGGGAGTTTTCAGGGAGCCGCTCTTTCCGGCGCCCACCCAGACTGCCCAGGGTGCCGCGCGTGCGGCGGCGGCTGGTCTGGCGACGAGAGCGTCGTTTTTGCGAGTCTTTGGGCGACATCGTCCCGGGGAATCGAGATCGGTGCGCGGGCGAATTAGCCTCTCCATTATCTGTGGCCGTTGCATCGTGCTGGCGCTGCTCGCGCTGGCAGCGGCAGCGACCACCTGCGCGAGCGGCGCAGAGCCCTACGACGCCGCGTTTGAATCACCCTATCCCTGGGCCCGGTTCCTGGCCGAGGTGTTTCCGGAGGGCCTTGATCCCGAGCGGTCGCGGGAGCCGCACACGATCCGTGAGCCCGGGCCGGACACCGCCAACTATCCCAACAGCCCGGACACGATACCGCGTGGCGCGGTGTACCTGGAAACGAGTCCGGTGTTCTTCACCGGCGCGATCGCGGGTGTGCAACCACAGATGTACAACGCGGAGTACCTGCTGCGGCTGGGGCTCACCGACCGGGTCGAGTTCCGGCTCTTTTCCAACGGCTTCACCTGGCAGGCCGGCGGACTCGGCATGGGCCAGACCACTGGCGTCGCCCCGCTCACCTTCGACACGAAGATTCACTTTTGGGAGGAGAACCGCGATCTCTGGCTGCCGGCCGTGGGCTTCGAGGCCTACATCCAGACGCCCTGGGGATCACCGGCCTTTGACTCCGGCACGCAGCCCGGCCTGACCATGCTGTTTCGCAACACGCTGTTCTGGGGTCTGGCGGCCGAATACAACGTGGGCGTCGGGAGCGACTCCACACAGGGGGGCTACACGCTGGTGGACGTCATCCAGTGGTCGATCTCCAAGGAGGTCACCGACGACTTCCACCTCTTCGTGCACGGCTTCCAGAATCAGTCGGCGCTGCCACGCATGGCCGCCCAGACGGTCGTGGGGGCGGGCTGGATCTGGTATCCGAACGATCGCGTTTCCATCTACGGAAACTGGGGCGCCGGCACCGACAAAAGCGGCCCCGCCACGACGTTCCAGCTGGGCATCGCGGGATCGCTCTGACAGGTCGGCTGTCGTCGCATCCTGCTCCGGCAGACGTGTTCCACAGTCTGCTAGTGCCGGCCGACGGTAGCGGACGAGGCGGCAGGTGGGGCAGTCAGCAGCGACACGACGACCAGAACGATGAATCCCAGTGGAATCGTCACCAGTCCGGGCTGGCTGAAGGGCGTCAGGGCATTCTCTCGCGGGAGCGCGTAGACCTTCTCGAAGGTGTCGGCCGAGAGGAGGATCCATGTCAGCGACGCCAGCATTCCCACCGTGACGGCCGCCACGATCCCCTGCCGCGTCGTCCGCGGCCAGAACAGCAGCATCACCAACGCTGGCAGGTTGGCACTCGCCGCGATGTTGAACGCCCAGCCAACGAGGAAACTGACGTTGAAATTGCGAAACAGGATTCCCAAGGCCATCGCCACGAGTCCCAGGCCCACGGCAGAAAGTTTGCCGACGCGAATCTTCTCGTGGTCGGTCATCCGCACGCCGCACACGTTTTCGACGAGATCGTGGGCCACCGCCCCGCTGCCGGCCATGATCAGGCCGCTGACCGTGCCCAGGACGGTCGTGAACGCGATCGCCGAGATCACCGCGAACAGCGTGTCGCTGAAACTCTTGGCCAGGAGCGGCGCCGCCATGTTGGTGTCGGTGGGGTCGAGGCCGCCGGAGGTCATGGCGCCGAGGCCGAGGAACAGCGTGAGCACGTAGAACACGCCGATGGCCGCTATCCCGACGACCGTGCTCTTGCGGGCCGCGGCACCGTCCTTGACGGTGTAGTAGCGGATGAGGATGTGCGGCAGCGAGGCGGTGCCGCAAAACAGTGCCAGCATCAGGCTCGCGAAGTCGAGCCGGTCGGCGAGTTTGCCCGAGGTCAGGCCCTTGAAGTAGCCCCCCGGCTTGAGCAGGTCGGAGCCCTGCATTTCGACCGGCAGGTACATGGTGTGTGACCCATCGGCATCCATGTGCTTCTTCCCTGCCCAGGTGACGATCGTCGAGTCCTCGAGGGCCGAGAGGTAGGCGAGCGGCCCGAGCGGCCCGGTGGAGCGGGCATCGCCGAATCGTTCGGGCAGCCGAAGGATCGTGCCCACGGGCCGCAGGTCGTGGTCGCTTGATTGCGGTGCGCCGTCCACGAGCACCGTGCCGTCGGGCTTCACGGTCTTCACCTGCGGGGCGAGGTTCTCGGCCCCCTCGCGGCCGGCGTTCACGGACAGGCCGCGGCCGAGAATCAGCACCGTCAGCACGCCGCAGAAGAAGACGAGCAGCGACCCCTTGATGAACTGCACCCAGGTCGTCGAAACCATGCCCGCCGTGACCACGATGAGCGTCACCGTCACCCCCACGAGGATCACGCCCGCCTCGTGCGGCAGGCCGAGCAGGGGCTTGATGAGCGAGCCTGCGCCCACCATCTGCGGGATCAGGTAGAAGACGCTCACGACCAGCGTGGAGATCGCCACGGCGAGCTTGATGCCACGGCTGTTGAACCGGCTGTCGAGGGCGTCGGCAAACGTGAACTTGCCGAGGGCCTTGATCGGCTCGGCTATCACGAACAGCGCCACGATCCAGCCCGCCAGGAAGCCGATCGAGTAGAGGAAGCCGTCGTAGCCGGAGAAGGCGATCATCCCGCAGATGCCGAGAAACGACGCGGCGGAGAGATAGTCGCCTGCGAAGGCGATGCCGTTGACGAACCAGTGAATCTGACCGTGGGCGGCGTAGTAGCCGCTGGCCGACTGGCCCTTGCGGCCGAGCCAGAACGACAGCCCGAGCACGCCGAGCACGAAGGCGGCGAATATGGCGACGGCGACGGGCGAGGTGTGGTG
>QWPN01000081.1 GCA_003671185.1 Planctomycetota bacterium | reverse complement strand
GGAGACGCCGCCGGCGTGACCCCGAAGAAAGGGCTCCTGTCCCGCGCGCAGCAGGTCGGCGACGGCGGGCACGAGTCCCGCGTCGAACGCGGCCTGCAGCCGCGTGAGCCGGGCGGGATCGGGGGCGTCGAGGCGGAGTTCCCCCGCTTCGAGGGGCGCCGATTCCACGACCTGCGCGAGCCCCTCGTCGAGCCACGCCGGCAGCGTTGCGTCGCGACGGGGCCGCAGGCGGGTGTCCGCATAGGCATGCCAGGCCTCGTGGGCCAGCCGGGCGCGGAAGGCCCGGTCGGCCCGCGCCACCAGCCCGTCGTTCTCGCGCCGGGCCGCCTCGATCCGCGCCACCTCGGTGTCCCGCTCCCGTTCCCAGCGCAGCCGCGCCCGTTGCACGACCTCGGCCCGCTGCGGCGCGGCGACTCCCTGCTTCTCGAGATCCGTGGCCAATCCCTTAAGCCGCTCGCCGAGCGCGCGGTCGAGTGCGGCGTAGCGTTGTCCGGCGGCCGCCAGATTCTCCTCGGCGGCCCGACGCTGCGCCAGGATCGCGGGCATGTCGCTGCCGGCCACGAGCAGGCGACGGCTCGGCAGGTAGAACGCCGGGTTGTCGAGGCGGATGCCCAGCGACTCTTGCACCCGGGCGTATTCGGCGGCGGATCCGCACAGCTGCACGTCGAAGCGGGCGACACGTTCGGCCGACGGGGGCGGGGGCACCAGTCCGGCGAGGCCCCCCAGCACCTGCTCGAGCTGTGCCACCGCGTCCCGCGTCAGCCCGGCATCGGCCGAACTGTGCAGCGTGAAATCGGCGCCCTCGTAGCGAGACTGGCCCTGCTCCGTCCGCTCCAGGCGGATGGCATCCGTCTGCTCGAGGCGCTGCTTGCGTGCCGCGCGGAAGGCGCGCACGCGGCCGGCCAGTTGTTCGTGCTCCGCGGGGGGCAGGCGTTCGGTGGACCGCACCTGGTCGGCCGCGAGCGCGCCCCACACGATCAGGTACATGGGCCGGGCGGGTGGCCGCACCACCTGCACGAAGGAAATCTCGTCGGCCGCCAGCTCGGGCGTCGCCGGCCCCGGATCGACGATCAACCCCTCCAGCCGCCGGCCGTCCTGCAACTCGATCGCCTCGAGCTTCCAGGCCGCCGTGGCCAGCCCGGCGGCCGGCTCGTCGGCCAGCGTGCCGCAGGCCAGGGCCGCGCTCGCGACGGCCGCCAGCGTTCCCAGCCGCGCGGCCTGCACCGAGGCCGGTCGGCCCACCACGCGGCCGCGGCGAAGCCAGCGGCCGACCACGGTGGAAAAAAGCCGCACCGGGCTGTGGTCGCGATCACCTACAGATAACAATTGATGACGTTCTCGAAGAGTTCCTGGCGGCCGCTGATGTTGGCCTGGGCCTCACCCTTGGCCAGCATCTCCTTCTCCAGCGACGCAAAGCTCTCGGTGCCCGCCTCGATCCGCTTGCCGAGCGGGCCCGACCACGTCGCGTACCGTTCCTCGACGAGCTTCTGGATCGCGCCGTCGGCCCGCAGCGCCGCCGCGATCTTCAGTCCCCGGGCGAAGGCGTCCATGCCGCCGATGTGGGCGTGAAACAGGTCGACCGGCTCGAAGCTCTCGCGGCGCACCTTGGCGTCGAAGTTCACGCCGCCGGGGGCCAGACCGCCGTACTTGAGGATCGACCACATGATCTGCGTGGTCAGGTAGATGTTGGTGGGGAACTGGTCGGTGTCCCAGCCCACCAGAGTGTCGCCCGTATTGGCGTCGATCGAGCCCAGGAAGCCCTGCAGCCCGGCGTATTCCAACTCGTGCTGCATCTCATGGCCGGCCAGCGTGGCGTGGTTGGTTTCGATGTTCATCTTCACGTGCTTTTCCAGGCCGTAGGTCCGCAGGAAGTTGATGCACGTGGCGGAGTCGAAGTCGTACTGGTGCTTCATCGGCTCGCGGGGCTTGGGCTCGAAGTAGAACTGCCCCGTGAAGCCGATCTCCCTGGCGTACTCCACGGCCATGTGCATGAACCGGGCGAGGTGGTCGAGTTCCCGCTTCATGTCCGTGTTCCACAGGCACTGGTAGCCCTCGCGGCCGCCCCAAAACACGTAGCCGGCGCCGCCCAGGCGGTGGGTGACCTCGAGTGCCTTCTTCACCTGCGCCGCCGCGTAGGCGAAGACCTCGGCGTTGGGGCTGGTCGCCGCGCCGTGGACGTAGCGCGGGTTGGAGAACAGGTTGGCGGTGCCCCAGAGAAGCTTCTTACCGGAGCGCTCCTGGTGGGCGAGCAGCCGGTCGGCGACCGTGTCGAGGTGCTTGTTGCTCTCCGCCAGCGTCGCGCCCTCGGGGGCCACGTCGCGGTCGTGGAAGCAGTAGAAGTCACAGCCGAGTTTCTCCAGGAACTCGAAGGCCACGTCCACACGCGACAGGGCGGCCTGAAGCGGATCGCCATCCTTCTCCCAGGGGCGGATCATCGTGCCGGGGCCGAACGGGTCGCCGCCGGTGCCGCGGAACGAGTGCCAGTAGGAGACCGCGAAGCGGAGGTGGTCGCGCATCGGCTTGCCCTCCACGAGCGCGTCGGCATCGTAGTGCCGGAAGGCGAGCATGTTCTTGGAGGACGGGCCCTCGAACCTGATCTTCCCGATGCCCGCGAACGCCTCGGCTGACGTGCCTGCCATCGAACGAACTCCTGGGGTGGTCGGGACGGCATCCCGGCACCGTGCCGGTCGCGTCATTCCCGCCGGCCCACAGATATATCCGCAGCCGGGCCGCTTGTCGCGGGCGAGCCGGCCACCGCCCGATCCAGCCACCCCGCCGCTGACGAGATCACGGGCTGGGCGGTAGTCTGTCCGCGGCTGGTCCCGCCCCGCATCCCGCCCGCTCCACCCCAGCACCCCGCCAGGAGCCCCGCCATGTCCACCCCCGCCATTGGCATCGTGCACACGAAGATCGTGGCCACGATCGGGCCGGCTTGTCGCGGCGAGGAGTCGTTGGCCAGCCTCGTTCAGGCCGGGGTCGACGTGTTCCGGCTCAACATGGCCCATGGCTCGATCGAGGAGCACCAGGAAACCCTCGATCGCGTGCGGCGGGTCTCGGATGCGGCTGCCCGGCCGGTGGGCGTGCTCGTCGATCTCGGCGGGCCCAAGATCAGGCTCGGCGAACTGCCCGGCGGGCTGGCGGAATGCGTGGAAGGTGCCGAAGTCTGCTTCGTGCGCGACCGGCCCGCGGCCATGAACGAATTCACCACCACCTACGCCCCGCTCGTCGACGAGCTCGCCGCCGGCGACTCCGTGATGCTCGCGGACGGCACGGTGAGCCTGGTGGTCGAGGAGCGGCTTGCCGACCGCGTCCGCTGCCGCGTCGTGCAGGGGGGCGCGGTGCGCAGCCGTCAGGGGGTGAACCTGCCGGGCGTGAAGCTCTCCGTGGTCTCGATGAGCGCCGACGACTGGCGGCACGCGGAGTGGGCCGCGCAGGCGGGCGCGGACTTCGTCAGCCTGTCGTTCGTGCGCTCGCCGGTCGAGGTCAGGCTGCTCAAGGAGCTGCTGCGCACCCGCGGTTCCCGGGCCCGGGTGGTGGCCAAGATCGAGAAACGCGAGGCACTCGACGACCTGGCCGCCATCGTGGAGGCGGCCGACGTGGTGATGGTGGCCCGCGGCGACCTGGGGGTGGAAATCGACGTGGCCGGGATGCCGATGGTGCAGAAGCAGATCATCCGCATGTGCCAGCGCTACCAGAAGCCGGTCATCGTGGCCACGCAGATGCTCGACAGCATGCAGCACTCGCGTCGACCCACGCGGGCCGAGGCCACCGACGTGGCCAATGCGATCCTCGATGGTGCCGACGCCTGCATGCTCTCCGGCGAGACGGCGATCGGCGACCATCCGCGGCTGGTGGTGGAGATGATGCGGCGCATCGCCGGTGCCACGGAGCGGCAGTACATCGCCGACCGCCGTGAGTTCATCAGCGAGCAGGCCGGGCGGTCCCGGACGGGCGTGGGCCTGACGGCCGGCGAGTTCATGCCGGCGCCGGAGTACCTCGTCGAGGGGCTGCACCCGATCACCCAGGCTGTCGTCGACGGTGCCGGGCGGATCGCGGCGGAACTCGACGCCCGGCTCGTCGTGGTGGCCAGCAAGAGCGGCGTGACGGCGATCGCCCGCTCCAAACGCCGCGGTTCGGTGCCTACGGTGGGCGTCAGCGACGCGCCGGCCACGCTGCGGCAGATGGCGCTCTACTGGGGCGTGACGCCGCTGGCGGTGGAATGCACCGACACCAACCAGCTGCTGGAGCACATCTGCGAGTGGGGGCTGCGCAGCGGGCGGTTGCAGCGTGGCGACCGTATTTTGCTGGTGGCGGGTACCGGTTTCGGCGCCGGCGGACACAATATGGCGCTGGTCCACGAGGTGTGAGTCGCACCGCGGGCGGGCCGGGGTCATGAGACACGGGAGCGAACGATGACGCGGTGCGTGCTGGCATATTCGGGCGGGCTGGACACCTCGGTGATCCTGGGCTGGCTGATCGAGCAGGGCTACGACGTGGTGGCCGTGTACGTCGACCTGGGCCAGCCCTGCGAGGACCGGGAGGCGATCCTGAAGAAGGCCCGTGACTGCGGTGCCAGCAAGTCGCTGATCGTGGACGTCCGCGAGGAACTGTGCCGCGATTTCGCCTTCCCCACCATGCAGTGGCAGGCGCGCTACGAGGGCACCTACCTGCTGGGGACCTCGATCGCCCGGCCGCTGATCAGCCGGGTGTGCGTGGAAATCGCCCACCGCGAGCAGGCCACCGTCTACGCCCACGGTGCCACCGGCAAGGGAAACGACCAGTGCCGCTTCCAGTTGGCGGCCGAGGCGCTCGATCCCACGATCACGGTGCTCGCCCCGTGGCGCATCCCCGAGTTCCGCGAGCGCTTTCCGGGCCGCCAGGAGTTGATCGAGTTTTGCGAGGCCAGGAACATCCCGGTGAAGGCCTCCAAGGGCAAGCCCTACAGCTCCGACGAGAACTGCCTGCACACCAGTTACGAGGCCGGGTTGCTCGAGGAACTCACGACCGACGGCTTCACGCTCGTCGAGTTCGGCATGACGGTGTCGCCGCAGGCGGCGCCCGACGAGGCCGAGACGGTGCGCATCGACTTCGAGTCGGGCGTGCCGGTGAAGGTCAACGGCAAGGCCCTCGAGCCGCATGAAATCGTGCTCGCGCTCAACGAGATCGGTGGCCGCAACGGCATCGGCCGCACCGACATCGTGGAGAACCGGCTGGTGGGCATGAAGAGCCGCGGAGTCTACGAGGCTCCTGGAATGACGCTCCTCTACGAGGCCCACCGCCTGGTGGAGCAGATGACGCTCGACCGCGACCTCGTGCATCTGCGCGACCGGCTCTCCCCCGAGGTGGCGGAGATGGTGTATTACGGGTTTTGGTACTGCGCGAAGATGGATGCTCTGCTGTCCTTCATCCGCGAGGCACAGAAGCCGGTGACGGGCACCGTGGAGCTCGACCTCTACAAGGGCAACGTGCTGGTGAAGAGCCGGCGCAGCAGCCAGAGCCTGTACGACGCGGCGATCGCCTCGATGGAGGCGGGCGGCTCCTACGACCAGACCGACGCCGAGGGCTTTCTGCGCATTCTCGGCCTGCCGCTGCGGGTGCAGGGGAAGGTGCGGCCGCGGGGCGGCGTGTGAGGAGCAACCGTGGTCAGCGGTAACGCCGATCATGACGCCGGCAGCGGCATCGTGGAGTCGTGGCGGCGTCATCTGGCCGCAGGGCTGCTGATCGTTCGCATCGACGCGCGGCGGCCGGCGTCGTGGGGGGCGTGTGCCGTGGCTGCGGTCGCCGCCCGCGCGGCGGGC
>QWPN01000042.1 GCA_003671185.1 Planctomycetota bacterium | reverse complement strand
TCCCGGCGCCGGACACGGGCACCAGGCCAGAAGACGGAGCGTTGGACGTGAAGACGATTCAGGGTAGCGGACTGGGCATCCATGTCCGCTGGATGATTCGCCGGGACATGGCCGAGGTGATCGGCATCGAGCGCGAGGCGTTCGAGTTTCCCTGGTCCGACGAGGATTTCACCCGCTGCCTCAGACAACGGAACTGCATCGGCATGGTGGCGGAACTGGCCGATACCGTCGTGGCGTTCATGATCTACGAACTGCACCGTTCCCGGCTGCACATGCTGAACTTCGCCGTCATGCGGTCGCATCGCCGGCTGGGCATCGGCACGCAGATGATGAACAAGCTGGTCGGCAAACTGTCTCCCGAGCGACGGGCACGCATCGTGCTCGAGGTGCGCGAGACGAATCTGGCGGCCCAGCTGTTCTTTCGCTCGCTGGGGTTCCGCGCGGTTTCGGTGCTCAAGGACTTTTATCAGGACTCCACCGAGGACGCGTATCTCATGCACTACTGCCTCGGTGCCGGCGTCGAGGCGAATCCGCAGCGGCGACTGGCCGGCTGACGGATGCACCAGCCAGGGCCGCGTCAACGGCGGCGGCGCGGCAGCGCAGCAGGCGGATAGCCTCGTCGGCCGCGGTCGCCCTGGCGAACAGCGTGAGCAACGGACTCCCCGCCGTGACCGCCGTGCCCGGGGCGGGGATGTCGGCGAGCGCCGCGGCGCCGTCGGCGGCGGACCAGTCACCGGCCAGTCGTTCCAGTCGGGCACCGTCCGGCCATAGGTCGGAGGCCGCGAAGATCACGGCCTTGGCCCATATGCCGGGCAGCGGCGTCGACCGGTGCGCCCGTGCGGGGGGCGCCGCGACGCCGCAGGCCGCCAGGTGCATGGTCACGAGCGACTCCCCGCTGCCGCGTTCCAGCAGTTCCATCGAGGCGGTGGGACGCGGGTTCACCTCCAGGACGTGGATCCGGCGCCGGCGGTCCACGATCACGTCGGCGCCGCTGAGTCCCACGAGCCGGAATTCATTCGCCAGCACGTCGCCGAGGCGGTCGAAGTCGGCGCGGGTCTCGTCGGGCACGTCGTCGGGTGACAATGCGACCGATCCGCAGTAGGCGTACCCCCGCGCGCGGGACCATGTCGTCGCGGTCAGTTGGCGGCTGACGCCGAGCAGGCGGCAACGGCCGCCGCCCGACACGAAGGCCGCCGACCACGGATCGCCGTCCACGTGCCGCTGCCAGATCGAGCCGGCCGCGGCGTCGCCGCCCGCGGTTGGGCCATGCCAGTGGGAGATCCCGCGCCCGCCCGCGCCGGCACGCGGCTTGACGAGGAACGTGCCGTCCGCTGGTACGTCGCGCGGATCGAAGCGAGTCTCAGGGCATGACAGCCCGCAGCCATGAACGACGGCGGCCAGCCGGGCCACGTCACGCACCGCGCGCACGGCTGCGGATCGATTGCCCGCCAGCGGCCGCAGCGCCGCGATCGCGTCGAGCACATGGGGATGGTTTTCCAGCGCGCCCGTGTAGAGCCAGGGGCCGGGCGGAAACGTGGCCACGATCGCGGGCAGGCCGGCGGGGTAGGGGGCGGCCTGCACGAGATCGATGGCGATCCGGCGCAGGTCCATGTCGCAAAACAGGTCCGCCGCATGGACCGCCCAGCCGGCCCGGTGGGCCGACTCGGCCACCGCGCGGACGCTGGCCCCGACGACGGTCAAAGCCGTAGCGTCCGCTTCGCACCGCCGCATGGGCCGCGTCCGCTCCCTGGCTGCTTGTCGGGATACCCCGGCATGGTATCCTGTCCGCCCGTTTCAGGAACGTTCAAGTCTTCACGAGGGAGAAGGTGCCCATGTCGATGTTCATTGGCGAAGCGCTCAGCGGCGAGGGGAACGAGATTGCCCACATCGATCTGCTGATCGGCAGCAAGGACGGTCCCGTCGGCGTGGCGTTCGCGAACGCCCTGGCCCGCCAAAGCGAAGGTCACTCGAACCTGCTGGCGGTGCTCACGCCGAACCTCGCCGTGAAGCCGGCCACCGTGATGATCACGAAGGTGACCATCAAGGGCATGAAGCAGGCCGTGCAGATGTTCGGTCCCGCCCAGGCGGCCGTGGCCAAGGCCGTTGCCGACAGCGTGGCAGCCGGCGTGATCCCCAAGAGCGAGGCCGAGAAGCTCGTGATCGTGTGCGGCGTGTTCATCCACCCGGCTGCCGCCGACGACAAGAAGATTCACGACTACAACTACAAGGCCACGATGGACGCGATTGCCAATGCCATGAAGGGCAGCCCGTCGGCCGACGAGATGATCGCCGGCAAGGACAAGGCGGCGCATCCGTTCCGCGGATTCTGAATCGACGCCCGCCGGGCCCTCCATGGCCCCGGCGGGCTTCACCCGTCGCGGGTGCAGCCGAGGTGCACCCGGACGGGTGGAGTCGCTCCGACCGGGCGAGTCCTGCCGCGGCGTTGAGAGAGACATGCCGAGTGCGACGCCCGCCCCCCAGGCGGGCGTTCGTCTTGGAGGAGACGAAGGATGCCCAGGAAGGTTCTGATCCAGCTCGATTGTGATCCGCAGCCGAGCGTGTTCGACGCCGTGGTGGCCGTCGACGCCGGCGCCGACGTGCTGCTGCGGCACGGTGGCGTGACGCCCGAGAACGCCGTGCCGCTCGTCCACGGCGCCATGTTCACCCGCGGCGTTGCCGATCTGTCGGACACGGCGATCTTTGTGGGCGGTTCCGACGTGGCGGCCGCCGAGGCGGTCGCCGAGCGGGTTCGCCGCACGTTCTTCGGCCCCGTTCGCGTGGGCGTGATGGTGGATCCTAACGGTGCCAACACGACTGCCGGCGCAGCGGTCGTGGTCGCGGCCAGACATGTTCCGCTCGGTGGGGCCGCAGGATCGGCCTGCCGCGCGATCGTGCTGGGCGGCACGGGGCCGGTGGGGCAGCGGGTGGCCCGGCTGCTGGCGGGCAAGGGCGCCCATGTCACCATCGCGTCGCGGTCGGTCGAGCGGGCCCGACAGGTGGCCGGTAGCGTGACGGCTCGCGTGCCCGGCGCTCGTATGGAGACGATCGAGAGCCTTGGCGGATGCCTGCCGGGCTCGGCGTTGGCCAAGGCGATCGGGATGGCCGACGTCGTGGTCGCGGCCGGGGCCGCCGGCGCCACGCTGCTGGATGCTGCAGGACGCGCCGCGGCCTCGTCGGCCCGGGTGATCATCGACCTCAACGCGGTGCCGCCGGCCGGCATCGAGGGCGTCGTGGCCACCGACAAGGCCCGCCCCGACGGGGCTGCGGTGCTCTACGGGGCGCTGGGCGTGGGGGGCACCAAGATGAAGATCCACCGAGCAGCGATCGCGCGGATCTTCGCCTCCACCGACGCCTTCCTCGACGCTGAGGATTTGCTCGTCATTGGGGAGAGTCTGTGACCGGCGGCTGGCTTGTCGGAGCGGGACGCTGGCCCTGCATGCTGATCACGAGCACGAGCACGAGCAGGACCGCCACGCCCACGAGAAGCATGACGATATTGCGGCGGCCACGGCGCACGCGGCGTTCCTGGGGGGATAGCCGACGAAGCTCCTTTTCGTGTCCGCGCCGGCCCACGGACAGCACCGGCTCGCGGAACTGAAGCTGCGGATGGGCCGGCACGGCCGCGGCCGCGGGAACGGGAAACACCGGGGCCTGTGCCGGCAGCGCCGCCACGGCGTCGGGATGGGTGGAGGGCTCCTGGGCCGCCGATTCCGGCACGGCTGCGGGGGTGGGCGGCAATGCGGACACCGGCGCCGCAGGCTGCGGCGGCAGGACGAGTGGGCTCGTGTGCCAGGCAGCGGGAGCCGTGGGGGACGCCGGCTGGGACTGGGGGGACCAGGCGGTCACCGTGGAAGCCGAAGCCGTGACGTGGCGGACGGGGTGCCTGGGCACGGCCGCCACGGAGGCCAGCGGTGGGGGCGGCGCGTCGGGCCGCTCGGGATGCGGCACGTGGAACGTGGCGGCGCACAGCGGGCAGCAGGCCAGTTGTCCGGCGAGCCGGCCGGCCACGCCAAGCTGGCCCGAACAGGCCGGGCAGGCGACGACGAAGGCCGCACCAGGCTGCCAGGTGCCGGTGAGATCGGCGCTCGTGGTCGTCATGAGTGCTCTCGCAACGGCGGCCCCTGTGGCGGTGTCGCATCTGGGTGCGACAGCGATCGCCCATCCTCGTCGCTGTGGCCCTCGCCTCGCAAGGCTGGATAAGCATGCGGCCGAACCACGGCCTCGTCGCTGCCGATCCTGCCCAACAGGGCCGCGGGAATGCGACAGTGGATCGTGACGCGGTCATCGGCGAAACGGCGCGAGAGCACCTCGCCGTGCCGGCCCAACCAGGCCAGCAGCCTGCCGTTGGCGGGGTTGGCCTCCACGTCCACGTCGCGAAACCCCCGTCCCAGACAGTCGCTCGTGGCGCGGGCGAGTGCTTCCAGCCCCGCGCCGGAACGGGCGGAGATGGCGATGGCATGGGGATGTCGCGCCACCAACCGGTCGCAGGCCGCCCGGTCGGGGATGGCGTCGATTTTGTTGAGCACGAGGATGGTGTCCTTTTCCTCGACCTCGAGTTCGTCGAGCACCGCGCGCACGGCCGCGATCTGCTCCTCGACCAGGGGGCTGGAGGCATCGGCCACGTGCAGGAGCAGGTCGGCCTGGCGGGTCTCCTCCAGCGTGGCCTTGAAGCTGGCGATCAGGCGGTGGGGCAGGTCGCGGATGAAGCCCACCGTGTCGCTGAGCAGCACCGGCCCCCAGCCGGGGAGCCGCCAGCGCCGCGTGCGGGTGTCGAGCGTGGCGAAGAGCTTGTCTTCGGCCAGTTCATCCGCGCCGGTGAGCGCGTTGAGGAGCGTGCTCTTGCCGGCATTCGTGTAGCCCACGAGCGACACCGTCATGCGCTCGGCGCGGGCCGCGACCTGCCGTTCGCGGCGTCCGTGGATCTCGTCCAGTTCCTGCTTCAGGTCGTGGATGCGCTTCTCGACGAGCCGCCGGTCGACCTCCAACTGCTTCTCGCCGGGGCCGCGCATGCCGATCCCCATCTTGAGCCGCGAGAGGTGCGTCCACATCCTTTTCAGACGCGGCAGTGAATACTCCAGTTGTGCCAGTTCCACCGCGAGGCGGGCCTCGTAGGTCCGGGCCCGGCCCGCGAAGATGTCGAGGATCACCTCGGAGCGGTCGAGCACCTTGACCTCCAGTGCGCGCTCCAGATTCCGGGTCTGTGCCGGGGACAGGTCGTTGTCGAAGATCACCACGTCGGCATCCTGATGCTGCACGAGCGCCGACAACTCGGCCACCTTCCCCTTGCCGAGGTAGGTCGTCTGGTCGGGGCGCTCTCGTCGCTGCGTGAGCATGCCGACGACGCGGGCTCCGGCCGTGGCGGCCAGGCCGGCGAGTTCATCGAGGGGATGTTCGGGATCGAGCGGAGCCTCGAGGAGCACCCCCACGAGCACGGCCCGCTCGCTCTGCACACCGGCGCCCCGGCTCCGTTCCTTCACTCGTCGTCCTCCGGACGGCTTTCCTCTCCGGCGGCGAGTTGGCAGCAGCTCTCCCAGCGACGCGTGTCGAGCAGCCCGTCGGCGACGGCATCCTTCACCGCGCAGTCGGACTCGTGGGTGTGCGTGCAGTCGGGAAATCGGCACAGGTTGGCCAGCGGCCGCAGATCGCGGAAGGCGCTGGGCACCTCGGCCGGCAGGAGTTCCCAGGGCTGGAACTGCCGCACGCCGGGCGTGTCGACGAAGCAGCCTCCCAGCCGATGCGGCAGCAGCCGCGCGGTCGTGGTGGTGTGGCGTCCCTTCTCGTTGTCGCGGCTCACCTCGGCCACCTGCAGCCGCAGGTCGGGGTCGATCGCGTTGAGGAGCGACGACTTGCCCACGCCGCTCTGCCCGACCACGGCGGTGACCCGGCCCGCGATCTCGGCGGCGAGTCGCTGCATGCCCAGGCCGGTGACGGTGGAGCAGAGGATGACGGGATAGCCCATCCGTGCCAGCACGCCGGCCAGCGGCACCAGTGCCGCGAGTGGCACGAGATCGGCCTTGTTGATGCACACCAGCGGACGGATGCCCGCGGTTTCGGCGGCCACGATCAGCCTGTCCACGAGGCCGGGCTTGAGTCCCGGCTGTCCCGCGCTGCCGACGATCATCACCTGGTCGACGTTGGCCACGATCACGTGCCGGCGGCCGCGGCTGTCGCGGCACAATTCATTGCGCCGCGGTTCGATCGACTGGATGGAGCCCTCGTCGCCCCCAGCGCGAACGCGGACCCAGTCGCCGGCGCTGAGCGGATGCCGCTGGTCCGTGGCCAGCGTGCGCAGCACCCGGCGCATGGTGCAGCGCACCGTGCGGCCGTCCTCCCTGCGGACCACGCTCTCCAGCCCGTGCACGTGGAGCACCTGGCCCCGCCACGTCGGCGTCGAGGTCGGTTCGGCGGCCAGGCCGTCCACGCGGCCCGGCGGCATGTCGTGCGCGACGATCGTGCGCTTGCGGGTCAGGTCGCCCTTGCCAGAGATCCGTTCCGAGGCGGCGTGACCGGCGGTCGCCTCCGGGTCGGCCTCCACCGCACGAGTCAGATCCCCGGCGCGCCGCCTCGTCGATCGGTTCTTGCGGAACTCGACGCGGAACTTGCGGGGTTTCGGCATGAAGTCAGTCTAATACGGATCACGCAGGATCCGCAGGCGTGCTGGCGTGCCGTGATCGCCCGTGCCCAGGCGATGGTCAGGAAGCCCGTGCATGCTGGCTGTGAAACAGCCATCCATGGCCGTGGAGGCCCGGCCGTCCCCGACCTAGATCGAGTGGCGGCGGGGCTTGCCGGACGAGGGCCGGGATTCGGGAACGCGGCTCGACTCGAGGCCCGCGGTCTCCAGCAGCGAACGGCCGAAGACGTTGTCCGCGGAGGAGTTCCGCTCCGTGGCCGGCGCAGTGCCGGCACGGGAGGGCGTGTAGGAGATCTCGAACTCGTGCTTGGCGACGGAAAGCTTGTCTCCTGATTGTAACTTCTGCTCCGTGACCCGCGATCCGTTGACTTTTATACCGTTGCTGCTGTGCAGATCCTTCACCATCCAAACTCCGTTGACCAGCGACAGTTGACAGTGCTGGCCGGACACGTTGGGAAAGCGAAGCACGATGTCGGCGCTCTCGCGGCGGCCCACGGTGAGGACGGTCTTGAGCAGCGGAATCGGGTCGCCGCCACCGACGGGCACAAGTTCGCCGTACATGGTGTGTGAATCCGAGGAGTGAAGTGGATGTTCCCCGCGGGGGAAAGCAGGCCCCAAGGACCGGCCCTCACGTCTCTACGCCCCGCACCTCCTGATCGTTCATTTTTGTGGCCGCCACCACAACCCCTGTAGAGAGGGTACGCATAACCGTGGCGGCGGGCAACGAAGGCGTCGCCCCCCCGACCAGGGCGGTCGCATGCCTGCGGCCGACCCGTCGCCGGCCGTGTAGAATCGCCATGGGACTGGAGCGGACCGGGTGATCGCCGGCCCCGGCATCCCGGCGTGGCTTCGGCCGCTCCGGAGACCGGCGGCGGGAGGAAAGTCCGGGCTCCGCAGGGTTCGATGGTGGGTAACGCCCACCGGCCGCGAGGTCAGGGACAGTGCCACAGAGAACAGACCGCCGGCGGGGTTCGCCCCGCCGGTAAGGGTGAAACGGTGAGGTAAGAGCTCACCAGCAGGCCGGGTGACCGGTCTGGCTCGGCAAACCCCATCGGGAGCAAGGCCAAGCAGGAAGAAGATCGTCCCCCGAGGACGGCGCGAGGCGACCCGTCTCGCACCCGCTTCCGGGTCGGCTGCTGGAGGTTCCGGGCAACCGGGACCCTAGAGAAATGGTCGCCTGCCCGCATCCGCGGGCACAGAACCCGGCTTACAGGTCCGCTCCAGTCCTACTTCACCGTGCGGCCAGCGGCTGCCGGCTCGTCCTGGCCGCTGGCCAAGTCGCGACGTTCCTGCTCGTCGAGCAGCTTCATCAACTTCGAGATGCACAGGGTGTTGACGCTGACCCGCATCCGGCCCGCTTCGTCCTTGAGCGACTCGTGGAGTGACCGCGGCATGCGGACGGTCACCACCCGCTGGGCCTCGCCCCGGGCGGCTGACTCCCGCTGCCGGCACCTCAGCCCGTCGAGCATCTCCCTGATCCGTGCATACTGGGGGGTGCACTCGAAGCGGGTCAGGGCCTCTGGGTCGCTGAAGGTCCGGCGCACGATGCCGTCGACCCCGAGCACTTCCCGAAAGAACACCACCCATTCCGGCTCCATCGCATACAGCCGCTCGGCCACCTGCAAAACAGCCGTGGCGGCATGGCGGTCAGTCTGGGGAAGCGAGGCGGCCTTGGTCGTCATCGGATGGTTTCCCTTGCGTTGGTGCGGCGGGCGGTGCGATCGCGAACGAACGAGCCGGACAAGGCTCCTCGTCGATCGCTGGGAAACTCTTGGCGGCGAGTCAAGCGACAGCAGGAAGTGCAGTCGCTGCAAGGACTTGCAGTCACAGTCGGCAGTCTGACTTTATTTCAGGCAGGGCTGCGCGGACGCGAGGCAGTCGGGCGACTGCCCGTAAACGAGGCAGTCGCCCTGTGTCGCATTTGCCAAATGTCCGGTCTGGTCGGGCAACTGGATTTTCCGTCACGGACTCGCCGTGCGGCGGTCGGGGCCACGTTTTGCGGCCCTCGCCAGGAGATCGGCCACGGCCCCGGTCACATCCGCTTCGGTGGCGGCCTCCAGGCCCCGCCACCCGGGAACCGCGTTCACCTCCAGAACCATCAGGCGGCCGTCGGTCGCGGGCAGCAGGTCGACACCCGCCACGTCGGCGCCCAGTGCAGCGGTCGCCCGGCGGGCCATGTCGCACCACGCGGCCGGGGGCTCGAACGGCTCGGGACGGCCCCCCAGGGACACGTTCGTGCGCCATTCTCCCGCCGTGGCGATCCGCCGCATCGCGAACAGCCGCTCGCCCACCACGAGAATACGAACGTCGAAGCCTGCATTGGGAACGAATTCCTGCAGGTAGAGCACCCGGCCGTGATCGGCCCCCGCCAGGGTCGGCGCCGTGCCGGCGGCCAGGGAAACGCGTTCGATGCCCCGGCCGCGCGATCCGAACAACGGCTTGAGCACGCCGTCGCCTCCCAGCCGTTCCAGGGCAGGCCCGATGTGGGCGGCGTCCTGTAGCACGATCGTCCGCGGCACCGGCAGCCCCAGGGACGAAAGGATGTCGAGCGAGAGGTATTTGTCGATCGCGATTTCCAGGGCCCGCGGGGGGTTCACCACCGGGGTGCCGCCGGCGGCGAGCCGTGCCAGCAGGTCCATGCGGAACACCACCTCCTCGAGGCGGTCCTGCGGCGGCGACGTCCCAGGCATGCCGCGGACGGCCACGACATCGGCCCGCGCCACGGCGGCGGGCCGGATGCCTGCGGCTCCCGTGGCCACCTCGGCGGACAATTCACTCCAACGCACCACGGCAGCGTCGTGGCCCCGGGCCGCGAGTGCCGCCGCCAGTCGGCCCACGTGCCAGCCGGTCGGCTCTCCGACGAGGCACACGCGCATGGCCGTCAGGATTCCCGCGCAGCGAACGACCTGGCCACGATCTCCGGGGCCACGGCGCCGAAGCGGTGTCGGCGTCCCGAATCGGCCGCCACCAGATCGACGACGGCCGGCGCGAACAGGGCGGGGTCAAGCGCGTAAAAGTCGCGCCCCGCCTTCTCGAAGAGCTGCAGGAAGGATTCCCCGTACGACGCGGAGGCGGCGCTCACCATCCGTGGCCCCACTTCCAGGAGCGTGTCGTCGTCGGCGGCCACCTCCAGCACGACATGCCCGCCGTAGAGGATGGCGTCGTTCGTGCGGCCGATGGCGACGAGGTCGTCCGGCGGCGCCGGCAGTGGCGGCATGGGGGCGGCGCCGCTGCCGCGTCGGACGAGACGGAGATCGAAGTGCAGGTCGTGCAGTTTGTGGAGGGCAGTCTCCAGCGACCGGGCCACGACCTGCAGCGTGCCGGCCAGGCTGGCCGTCCGCGCCACGAGCAGGATCACGTGCCCTGGGTCCACGCCGGCGGCCGCCGCCAGTTGCAGGCAGACGTCCTCGGGCGGCAACTGCGCCGTCTCCAGCAGGCCCACGGCCACGTGCGGCCGTTCCCGCATGCCGATCGCGTCGAACAGGTCCTCGCGGCCGATCGCGGCGCGGATCGGCCCGCTGGCCATGGCGAAGAATGTGGGTGCCGCCACCTTCCAGCCGGCGTATTGGGCCGCGAGGCAGGCGGCCACGGGCCGGTCGCTCGACACCGAGACGACGGGCCAGGGGCAGTCCGGCCACGCCTCACCGCACGACCCGGGAGGCTCCCGCAGGCTCACGCTGCCCAGATCGGCGAGCGCCACGCGGGCCAACGTGAGGCCTGCCTCGACGCTGCCCGGCTGCTGCACGCCGCAGTCGACAACCCGCACGCCGCCGCGGACGTGGCAGGCCACGCCCGCCTGGCCGGCCAGGCCCAGGAGCGCCTCCGCCACCCGGTACCCCCCCTCGTTCAACGACATGCGCGGTGCTCCTTTCGCAGGCCATAATGCTGTGGCGGACGGGCGACGGCAACGCGATGCCACAATTCCCGGTGTTCCGCTCCGCCCGCCGCCGAGGTCCGCCGTGCCCAGCCTGACCGTCGAGAACTACGTGAAGACGATCTACCAGATCACGGCCGGCCAGGAAGGGGGGCCTGCCACGACGGGCCAACTCGCGGCGGCACTGGGCGTGTCGCCGGGCACCGTGACCAGCATGCTCAAGACGCTCGATGCCGCCCGGCTGGCCACGCACCGGCCCTACGAGGGCGTGGCCCTGACGCGGGCCGGGCGGGCACTGGCCCTGCGGGTGATCCGCCGGCACCGCCTCATCGAGCTGTTCCTGATGCGCACCCTCGACATGACCTGGGACGAGGTGCACGACGAGGCGGAGCACATGGAGCACGCCGTCAGCGACCTGCTCGTGGAGCGCATCGACGCGCTGCTGGGGCGGCCCGACGTCGATCCGCACGGCGATCCGATCCCGCGGGCCGATGCGGTGTCGCTGCCGAACGAGGATGAGGAGCGGGCCAAGTCGCTGGCGGACTGCACGGCAGGCGCCGCCTTCCGCCTGGCCCGCGTGCTCGATCAGTCGTCGGAGTTCCTGCGCTACCTGACCGACTGCGGCCTGGGGCTGGGCACGGTGGGCGAGGTGGAACGAAACCCGGACGGCGCCGGGTTGATGCGCATTCGCGTCGGTGACCGCGGCCTTTCCCTGGCGCTCGACGCCGCCGGCAAGCTCGTCGTCGCCGAAGCCTGACGGCTCAGGTGAAGATGGCCTCGACGGGTTTCCCCTTGCCGTCCTCGGTGGCATAGAAGGGGCGGCCCTCGATGTCGTAGACCGTCTTGGGGCTCATGCCCATGGCACTGAACAGCGTGGCATGCAGGTCGCTGATCGTGACCGGGTTTTCCACCGCGACGCAGGGCCGCTCGTCGGCGGTCCTGCCGTACACGAAGCCCTTCTTCACGCCGCCCCCGAACAGCACCACGGTCGATCCCCCGGTGAAGTGCCGGTGCTGGCCGTAATGGTTGGGCTGCTGGAGGAAGTCCTTGGGGGAATTGGCCTGGTCGTTGGCCCGCGAGCCGGGCTGCCCCTCGGTGATCATGTCGCGGCTGAACTCGCTGGCGATGACCACGAGCGTGCGGTCGAGCAACCCGCGCGACTCCAAGTCACGGACCAACGCGGCGATGGGACGGTCGATGTGCCCGTGCAACCGGGCCACGGTTTCGTGGCCGCGGTCATGCGTGTCCCAGTGCACGAAGGGGATGTATTCGGTCGTCACCTCGACGTAGCGGGCCCCGTTCTCCACCAGCCGGCGGGCCAGCAGGCAGCCGCGGCCGAAGCGGCCGGCGTCCCCGCCCACGTCGTATCGCTCCAGCACCTCCTTGGGCTCGAGCGTGATGTCGAAGGCATCCCGCTCCGTGGCGCCGAGCAGGCGGTGGGCGTTGTCCAGGCTGCGCAGCATCGACTCCTGGTGGTAGTCGCTGGCGAACTCGCGTTGCGGCGACCGGGCCACGAGCTTCTTGAAGTGCTCGTAGCGGCTGGCGAAGCGGCCCGGCTCCATTCCCTTGGGCGGCCGCACGGCGAGCGCCGCCTGTTCCGGAAAGGGGAGGTTCATGGGGCCGAACTCGCTGCCGAAGAAACCCGCGGTCGTGAAGGCCTTGATCTCCTCGTTCTCGCCGATGCCCTCCAGCCTCTGGCCGATGTTGACGAAGGCGGGCATGACGGGGTTGCGCGGCCCCAGCACGCGGCTCATCCAGGCGCCGATGTGCGGACAGGCCACGGTCTGCGGCGGCACGTAGCCGGTGTGCCAGTGGTATTGGTGTCGCGAGTGGAGGATGCTGCCCAGGTCGGGTTGCACGTGCGAGCGGATCAGCGTGCCGCGGTCGAGCACCTTGGCGATCTCGGGGAGGCCGTCGCAGATCTGCACGCCGTCGATCGTCGTGGGGATGGCCGGGAACGTGCTGATCACGTCCTTGACCGCCAAGCCCTTCTCGAAGGGCTTGTACTTCTTGGGGTCGAACGTGTCGGGAGCAGCCATGCCGCCAGCCATCCAGAGCACGATGATCGCATCGGCCTTCGCCGCAGGATGGACGACGGGGCCGTGGCCGACGGCGGCCCAGGCCCGCGGTTCGGGCAGGGCCAGCGTGGCCGTGGCCGCGGCGGACAGGCTGTGCAGGAGTCGGCGTCGGGTCAGCATCGGGGGCTCGCTTTCAGCGTACGAGTTGAAATTCCGGAAGCATCGTCACCGTCCACAGGCAGTCGGCCACGCTCTCGACGCTGGGAGCCGCGCCGAGGATGTCGCGGGCGGCGGCAGCCTCCTCGGCCGTGGCCGGTCGGGCCAGTGCCGCGGTGAACATCCAGGCCTGGATGGCATCGGCATGGGGGCCATGGGCCGCCAGGATGGCGGCGCCGCCCCGGGCGAACTCTTCGGCCAGCGACTGCTCGTTGGCCAGCTGGATCGCCTCCAGCGTGGTCAGGTCAGCCGGGCGACTGGTCACGACCTGGTCGCGGTTGGGGCGGCCCAGCGCGGCCATCAGCGCCGTTCCCTTGACGAGCGCGGCCCGCACCATGGGCGGGCCACCGCCCGGTGCAGGAGGCCTGGCAACCTGAGCGTCGGGCTTGGCCGGCGCGGTGCCCGTCAACTGCCAGACGGCATCGCTGAACTGCTCGGCGGTCATGCGCCGCGGCAGCGGACCGCGGAACACGAAGTCGGCACCCTGCGGCTGTCCGGCCACGGCCGGTGTGGCCACGCCATAGGCTTCCGACGTGCAGATCGTCTCCAGCACGTGCTTGATGTCCCAGCCGTGCGACACGAGGTCGCCGGCCAGCGCTTCGAGCAGGTCTTCGTTCCAGGGACGGGCCCGCAGGGCGTCGACCGGGTGCACGAGCCCGCGGCCCATCAGCCGGTGCCAGAGCCGATTGACCAGGTTCCGCGACAGCCAGCCGTTGCGTGGATCAGTGACCAGGGTCGCGAGCTGCTCCAGCCGTGTGCCACGGGGCGCCGCCGCATCGACCTGGCCCAGCTCGGCGAACAGCCAGGCCGGCGCGGCCTGCACGCCGGTGGCCTTGTCGCAGCGGGCCAGTTCGAGCGGCTTATCGGAGGCGATGGCGGCCAGATCGTAGGTCTGCTTCAGCGTCCAGCGGTCGATGAAGCTGTCGTGACAGCTGGCGCACTTGAGGTTGATGCCCAGGAAGGTCTGTCCCACGTTCTGCGCGAACTGAATGGGCACCGTCTGGCTGGCGTTCACCTCGCCGCGCCACACGATGCCGTCGATGAAGCCCCGCGACTCGTCGGTGGGGGCGATCAGGTCGCGGACGAACCGGTCGTAGGGCTTGTTGTCCACGAGCGCACGGTGCAGCCAGGCGGTGATCTGCCGGCGGCCGCCGGTGATGAATCCCGTGCCCGTGTAGTCATTACGCAGCAGGTCGTTCCAGAAGGTGAGCCAATGCTCGGCATAGGGGAGCGGTGCGTCGAGCAGTTCGCGGACGAGCGCGGCCCGCTTGCCGGGGTCGGCGGCGGCCACGAAGGCCTCCACGCGGGCGGGGTCGGGCAACAGGCCGACGAGGTCGAGGCTGACGCGGCGGATGAACGTGCGGTCGTCGCAACGCGGCGGGCGTGCCACGCCCCGCTCACGCCAGAAGTCATCGACGATCCTGTCGACGAGGTTCGCGCGGCCTTCCTGGGCCGGGGGAAGGTTGATCTCGCGCAGTGCGAGGGGCGGTTCATAGGCAGTGCCCTTGAAGGCGAAGCCGTCCTCCCACGGAGCCTGCTCGTCGATCCAGGCTCGCAGCACGGCCACGGCCTCGGCGGGCAGCGGCGGGCCCTCGCTGGGCATGCGGAAGTCGGGGTCGGTGCTCGTGACGCGGGCCAGCAGTTCGCTCTCCGCGGCCTTGCCCGGCACGAGTCCCGGCGTGCCCGAGTCGCCGCCGGCCAGCAGGTCTTCCCGCGTGTTCATCGACAGTCCGCCCTGCCTCGCGTCGCCGGCATGGCACTCGCCGCAGTGCGCGCGCAGGATGGGCACGACGTCGTGGGCGAAGTCGACGGCTCTCGCCCGCACCGCGAAAAAGCAGGTGGACGTCAGCGTCCAGCCGCAGAGGATCACGGCCCGCATGCCGCATCCTGTGGCGGCAGATATGGTCCACGGACAACTAGCGCTTGAACCGCGGGTCATTGCGGTTGCCCCGAGAGAGCGTGTAGGCGATCAGATCGAGCACCTCGGCCTCGTTCAACTGGTCGAGCAGGCCCTTGGGCATGAGCGACTCGGGGGCCGGCAGGATCTCCTCGATGTCCGCGCGCTTGAGATCCACGAACTTGGTGGCGTCCTCCGGGTCGGTGACGATCGTGACCGAGGCCGGCGACTCACTGACGATTCGTCCGGTCAGCACCCTGCCGTCGGCCGTTTGCACGATGCTCGCCTTGTATTGGTCGGAGACCACCTTGCTCGGCTCGCAGATCGCCTCCACCAGGTCCTTGACCTGGAAGCGACCGCCGGCCTGAGTGAGGTCGGGGCCCGTGGAGCCGCCGTCGTTGCCGTAGCGGTGGCAGACCACGCAGCGCGCCGCGGCGAAGGTGCGGGCGCCGCGTTCGAAGTCGCGGGTGCCGTCGGCGAGGCCGTTCGTGGCGCTCTCCACCACGGCCGCGGTCGTCCACTGACGGCCGGGCCCCTCGGGCTTCGGCAGCGGCGGCGGCACGTACTTCGTGCGCAGGCCCTGGAGGGCGACCTTGTCGGAGTCAGGCAGGCCCTCCATGCTCTCCCGCTCGATGTTGTCGAGGAACTTGCGGAAGCTGTTGCCACCGTTCCACTCCCGGGCCCGGCCGAACCACTCGTAGTAGCCCTTGCGGTCGCCGAGGGTCCAGGCATCCCGCTCGTTGACCGTGCGCAGCACGTAGGCGTAGTGCACCTGCAGCAGGTCAGAACGCTTTTCCAGCGTGGCGCGGACGGCGTTGCCGTAGCCGCCGTTGCGCTGGATGAGCCGCTGCAGGTCCTCCTCGCGGGGCGCCAGGTTCGTGGCCGCCGCGGAGGCACTCGGCGCCGCGAGCAGGGACACGAGTTTGGTGACGATGCCGGGCGCCCGTACGGCCACCAGCAGGCCCGACAACGCGCGGTCGAGTTCGTAGTCGCCGGACGGAAAGAGCGGCTGCAGCCGCGACGCGATCCGGGCCTTGGCCTCGGCCGGTGGATTGCCCAGGCGGATCAGCGCTAGTTGGTAGGCCCGCACGAGATCGTTTTGGGCGGACTTGTCCAGTTTGGCCGCATCGATGCCATCGAGTGCGGCGAGCACCGCCGGGCTGGCGGTCTGTTCGCCCTGGTGGGAGACGGCGATCGCCGCCTCGATGAGGCCGCACGGATCCTGCACGGCAAGCGCCTTGTCCTGCCACGACTCGATCGGCTGGTGTTCGAGCGCCACTCGGGCGGCGTAGCGGATGAAGCGGTCGGGGCTGGAGAGTTGCGGCAGTGCGGCTGCCACCGCGGCGGCCGGATCGTCGGCCTTGCGGTGGAAAGCCTCCAGGGCATGCCGGGCCGCACGCTCGGCAGCACCGCCCGACTGGCGATGATCGCTGGCCGTCGTCGCTTCGCTGCCCTGGTAGACGACGCGATACAGCTCGCTCTGGCCACCGCGGCCGCCGACGGCGAAGTAGAGGGCGCCGTCCTTACCCACGGTGAGGTCGGTGAGAGGGAGCGGAGTCCGCGACAGGAACTCCTCCTTCACCCCCTTGTAGGTCGAACCCTGTGGCTCCAGGTGGATCGCGTACATCGTCCCGAACGTCCAGTCGCAGATGTAGAGGGCTTTTTGGTATTTGGCGGGGAACTTCGTGCCGTAGCCGAAGGCCGCACCCACGGGCGACCCGGGGCCGATGTCGACGAGCGCCGGCAGGCTGTCCGGGAACGAGTGGGGCCACTTGCCACTGCCCGAACGCCAGCCGAGCTCGCTGCCACTGGAGGCATGATTGACGCGGGTCGGTCGGTACCACGGCGATCCAAAATCCCACTCCATGTCGGCGTCGTAGACGAACAGTTCACCATCGGCGTTGAACGCCATGTCGTAGGGGTTGCGGTAGCCGGCCGTCCAGATTTCCCAGGCCTGCCCGTCGGGGTCGGTGCTCACCACGTAGCCGCCGGGGGCGAGCACGCCGGCGGCGTGGCCGTTGGCGTCCCACATGCGTCGGACGATCTGATCCTCGTCCCAGTTGGCCGGCAGCCGGCTGGCGCCGTCCTCGGGCAGTTCCACGCGGCGCTGATTGGGCCGCATGCCCCCCATGGTCTGCGGTTCGGTGACGTTTTTGATGGTGAACGGCACCTTCGTGTGGTTGCCGCAGATGACCACGAGCTTCTTGCCGTCGGGCGAGAGCAGGACGTTGTGCGGACCGTGCTCGCCGCCGCCCTCGAAGCGGCGCAGCGTCTTGATCGAATCGGGCATGCCGTCGCCGTCGGTGTCGGTGACGCGATACAGGCCGCTGCCCGTGCCACCGTTGCAGACGACGTACAGCGAGTCGAAGGCCCAGAGCAGTCCCTGGGCGCCGGTGATCGGCGCGGGCACCTTCTCCACGATCGTGGGCCCGGAGCCGTCGAGCGGTGCGGGAGTGATCCGCGCCAGGCCGCCGCCGCCCTGATCGCTGGCGTAGAGACGGCCCTGGGGATCGCTGGTCAGGCAGACCCACGACCCGAGCTGGTCCTTGGGCACGACGAACAGCCGTTCCACGGCGAAGCCGTCGGGCACGTTGAACGTCGGTCCGGCCCCCAACTTGGCCGGAGTCCCCGCCAGCACCTGGCCCCAGGGGCCTTCGCCCGCCTTGGCCACGATCTGAACGGCCGCCTTGTTCTGCGGGGTGGCGGGATCGGCGGCGTTCCACGTGGCGTCGCTCTGGACGACCGTCATGCCGCCGTCGGCGCCGGTGAGGACCAGCCGGCAGGAGAAGCCGCCGGGCCCCCCGTCGTTGGCCACCACCGCCGCCAGTTCATTGTCGCCCTTCTCGAGGTCCTTGGTGATATCGATCGAGACGGGACGCTCCCAGTCCGCGCTCGTGCCGATCTCTCGGCCGTTGACGAAGAGCGTCATGCGGTTGTCGCAGCTGGCCACGAGCACCGCCTTGCGGGCCCCGCCCGGGAACATCTTGGCCAGACGGTAGGTGCGGTTCAGGTCCGGGCCCCAGATCCACGGGGCCGCGGCGGGCGCGGCGGTGGCGGGCGCCGCTTCCTCGACCGCATTCGCGGACACGGCCGGCATCTTTTCCACGGGGTGTTCCCAGCGCGGCGCGGCGTAGACGGCCGGGCTCGCCAGGCAGGCGATGAGAACCAGTTGGGCCAGGGAGGGGTGGCAGGTGGGGGGTGTGTGCCAGCGGGGCATGGATGAATCTCGGGGTGCTGACGGTGAAAAAAGGCGGGCCATCCGCCAGTAGCATAGTTGCGGGCCGCCGGGACGGCCAATGTGTCGCAGTCCCGCTTCGCCCCCGGGCCAGCGCGGTGGATCAGCGTTGCGGTGCGGGGCCGGCCGACCAGACCGCCGACTGCCCTTGGCACTCGTCCACCTCGACGCGGAGCCTGCCCTCGAATCGCCCGCCCGGCGCCTCGAGCGCGGCCAGCAGTTCGCGGCCGATCCACTCGGCGATCCACTCCGCGGTCGTGTTACTCACCGGCAGGATCAGGCACTCCTCGGCGGGAAACACCCAGCGGCGGTCGGCGAACCGCACGGTGACCTCGTCGCGGCCCAACGGCCCGCGGTCGGTCGACAGCGTCAGGAAGGGGTTGTGGGCCGGCAGCAGCATGCGATGGTCGAGCCGGGCCACGATGCCCGAGAGCAGGTCGCGCAGACGGATGAAGTCGACCACCATGCCGTGCGCGTCGGGCGGCCCGTCGACGTCGACGCCCGCGGTCCAGTTGTGGCCGTGCACCGGCTCGCAGAGATCATCGGCAAGCGTGATGAAGTGGCCGGCGCAGAACACATGCACCGCTTTGCGGAGCCTGACGCCAAACTGCTCGTTCATGATTTCGTGTCCTCGAACGGGGCGGCGCGGGGCCGGGCCGGCCCGCCCTTGGTGGCTGCGTGCTTCAGCAGCTCAGGTGCGGCCGCAACGTGCCGTCGGCGAGAAGAATGTACAGCGCCGCGGCCACGAGGTCGGCCGTGGTGCCGGGATTGACGCGGATCGGCCGGCGCAGCGACGCGTCGAAATGGGCGGCGGCCTCGCGCCACGCGTGGGCGGGGCTGGCGATCACGGCGGCGGCCCGCGCCGACACGTCGGCCGCGACCATCGCGCCGTGCCGCCGGGCGATGAGCGTGTCGGGCGTGCGGGCCAACTGTCGGAGGTGGCAGCGCACGATGGCGTCGTCGAGGCCGAAGCCCGCCGCCAGTTCGGCGGCCAGATCGGGCACGGGTCCGGCGAACAGCGGCACATACCGCTCCGCCCAGAGCCGCGCGATCGCGTCGCGGGGGGCGGCCAGCCGCATCGCCTCCAGCAGATCAGACGGCGCCGGTCCGCCCACGTCCCACTTGTCGCTGCCGCCCATGCCTCCCGGCCGCGCGATCGCGATCGCCTCCCACACGAGACCCGCATCATCCGGCCCGAGCCGGTCGAGCACGGCGGCCGCATCGGCGGCGCGAACGGGCCCCGTCGAGCGGGCCGCGGCAAGCGGGGCCAGCGCCAGCACGATGCCCAGGTTGGCGTTCGACCGCACCACGCGGCGGGTAGCCGCCACGGCGTCGAGGATCGTGCGGCCCAGCGGCCTGGCGGTCGCGCGATCCATGGCTGGGGCGATCGCCAGTGCCGCCGCCACGAGCTCGTCGTAACAAAGGTCGTCGAAGGCGGCGCCGGGATGCACGTTGCCGGGCTTGGGTGCCGAGGCCTCGAGGACGCCGGCTAGCGCCGCCATCCAGCCTCGGCTCCAGGGAGGCAGGGCCTCCGGCAGGCGGGCCAGGGCCTCGCCACCGCGCGGTGCATGTGCCGGTGCGGCGCCGTGCATGTGAAATTCCCGTGTGAATCATGTGCGGGGATCGGAGCGACGCGGATCAAGGGTACACTGCGTCGAAAATCGGCGCG
>QWPN01000047.1 GCA_003671185.1 Planctomycetota bacterium | reverse complement strand
CTGCAGGTTCGCGAACTGCCGCTGCTGGGCACGCTCCGGGTCGGCAATCAGAAGGACCCTTTCGGCTACGAACACCTGACGAGCAGCCGCTGGCTCAACTTCATGGAGCGGTCGTTCAGCCAGGATGCCTTCGAGGGGCCGTTCAACAATGGCTTCGTGCCTGGCATCCAGATGCTCAACAGCAACGAGGAGGGCAACCTCGGCTGGCAGGTGGGTGAGTTCAAGAACGTCTCGAATCCCTTCGGCTTCTCCAACTCGAGCGGCGGCAGCATGACCGTGGGCCGGCTCGTCTACCTGCCGGTGTTCGAGGACGAGGGCCGCAAACTGATCCACCTTGGGCTGTCGGGCCGCACGATGGAGCCGCGGCGGCAGTACACGTCCTTTGACAATCAAACGGGCCTGCCGATCGGCGATCCGATCACGGCCGTGCGCTTCCGCAGTCGCGGCGACATTCGTAACGGCCCGCCGGGCCCGCTCAACTCGATCTACGCCGACACCGGCCTGCTGCAGGGCACGTGGCAAAACATGATCGGCCTGGAATTTGTGGGCAACAACGGTCCCTGGTCGTTCCAGTCGGAGTACTTCGGCTCCTGGCTCTACAACGCCCGCACGACGAAAGCAGGGCCCTTGGTGACCAATGGCTACCAACCGGTGCCAGGCACGAACGTCGGCACCGTCTACTTGCAGAGCGGCTACGCCGAGGTGCTGTACTTTCTCACCGGCGAGAGCCGCACCTACTCGAAGATCGAGTACCGCTTCGACCGCCCCGTGCCTCACAACAACTTCTACGCGATCCGGGGCGGCGGATCGGGCCGCCGGCTGAGCGTCAGCGAGGGGGCCTGGCAGGTGGGCGTGCGCTACAACTACCTGTGCCTGAGCGACGGTGAGGTGAACGGCGGCGTGCTCAACGGCATGACGCTGGGGCTCAACTGGCTGCTCAATCCCAATGCCCGCGTGTACTTCAACTACGACTTCACCTACCGGGATTTTGTCAGCACGCCGTGGGCCAAAACCTCCACGGGGGCCGTGGTCTCCTCGCCGAGTTACAACGGCAGCGGCTGCATCAACGGGTTCGGCACGCGGCTGGCCTTCGACTTCTGATCGACGCATCGACACGAGGGATGGAAACACCATGCGACGCATCGTTCTGGCGGGGTTGATGGGTCTGGCGCTGGCCCTGTGGTTGGAATATGGCAGGGCCGGCGACCAGCAGTGCTGCGGGCCGTCCTGCACGGAGACGGGCGTGCGGCAGCAGTGCGTGCCCGCCTGCTCGGCGACCTGGGACGAGAAGAGGGCGAAGGACACCGACTACACGATGAAATGCGAGTATGCCTGCGCCCGCGGCCGCGACTCCTGGCACGCGCCGGCGGCCGAGTGCCGGTGCAGCCCTCCGTGTGGGAAGGTGTACGTGAAGAAGCGGCTCTACAAGGCGGACGGCGCGGAGAAGGTGGAACGGGTGCCGAAGTACGACGTGCGCATGGTGGCGGAACCCTGTGGCCGCTGTGGCGAGCATGACGGGGTATGCTGGTGGAATCCGCTGCGGTTCCTGTTCGATCACCACGGGCGGTGATCAGCGGCACCGGCGGGACCGTTGAGTACACGCATGGTCCAGGTCCGCGATGCCGCCCGTGACTGTGCGGCGGGGATCGTCTTCGCCGTGCCGATCGAGGCCGATGCCTTCGAGCGATTGGCGTCGAACGCCGTGGCCACGCAGGCCGATGGTGCGACGATCCACGAGGGCCTTGTGGCCGGCCGGCGGGTGGCCTGGTGCGTGGCGGGCGTGGGTCGTGCCGCCGCCACGCGGGCTGCCCGGTTGCTCGTGGACGGGCATCGCCCCCGGTTGCTCGTCAGCGCTGGGTTCGCCGGCGGACTCGACCCGGCGCTCGGCCGCGGCGGCGTCGTGTGGCCGACCCGCGTGCTCACGGATGACGCGCGCGTGCCGCTCCCGTTGGCCGACGTCGCGGCGCACGAGCCCGTCACCATCGTGACCGTCGACCGGATCGTGGGCACGACGGAGGAAAAGGCAGAGCTGTTTGCCCGCACCGGCGCCCAGATCGTCGACATGGAAACGCACGCGGTGGCGGACGTGGCCCGCGAAACAGGGTTGCCGTGCGCCGCCGTTCGCGTCGTCTCCGACGATGCCCGTCAGCAGATGCCGCGCGAGGTCGCGGCCCTCGTTCGGCCGCAGTCGGCCCTGCGCCGGCTGGGGACGGCGCTGGGGGCGCTCGGCCGCCGGCCCGGTGCCGCCGTCGACCTGTGGCGGCTGTGGGAACACGCCGTGGTGGATGGACGCACGCTGGCCGCGGCCCTGGCTGACCTGTGCGGCGGGCTGTCGGCAGGCGATGCCTGACGGCCCTCAGCCACGGCCTGCGAGCAGCCGCACGAGCGGGTTTCTGGGCAGGTCGGCCACCAGAGGGGCCGCCGCGTGTCCCAGGCTGTGCGCCGCCTCGAGCGCCGCCAGGCGTCCGCTGCGGACGGCTCCCTCCATGGTCGAGGGCCAGCCGGTGGCCGTCCAATCGCCGGCCAGAAACAGGTTGGGCGTCGCGGTCCGGGCCTGTGGTCGGACGGCATCGACACCGGGGCGGACCGAGAGCACGGCCGTGGGATCGGTGACGACTTTTGAACTCAGCAGCCGGGCCTCGCAGGCCAGGGGAAACACGTCGCGTAGTTCGCCCACCACCGTGTCCACCAGCCGCTCCCGGTCGCCGCCCAGCAGGCCGCGGGAGGCGCTGATCACCACCTGGCAGTATCCGGCCGTATCCTCCGCGCGGAACACCCACTGCGACACGCGGCCCACGAGCACCGCGTGGGGCACATCCACCACATCGCGATCAAACCACAGGTGGACCGCCGTGATCGGGGACCCAGCCAGCCGTTCGTCGGCGTCGGGCACGACGTCGGGCAGGAGTCTGGCTGCCTGCCGCCAGGGCAGGGCCACGACCAGCGCCGCGCAGGGCAGTCGCTCGCCGGCGCAGCGCACCGCGGCCACCCGACCCGCCGGATCGACTTCCACGGCGCTGGCCGCGGTGCCGGTGCGAATCTCCACGCCGCGGGTCGCCAGCCAGCCCGCCAGCCGTTCGCCGAACAGCGTGCCCAGGGGCACCGTGGGGACGAGCAGATCGGCGGCTTCACGATGGGCGAGAAAGCCGTCCACCGTCACCTTCCGGGCCGCGGTCACGCTCACCAGGTCGATCGATTCTCCGAGGGCGCTTTCCAGCACAGGCTGCCAGAACAGCCGGATCACCCGCTCGGGCTGGCCGGCCAGCCGCAGCCAGTCGAGTGCCGTCTGCCGGGAACCGCCTTCGGCCACGCCATGCCGGGCCAGCCGCAGCATGCCCCGCGTCAGCGCCCAGCGCTCGTGCAGGGAAAAGTGGCGCATGCCGAGGAGCAGTGGGGCCAGATGCAATGGTGCCGGCAGCATCCGGGACGGCGTGCAGGCGGACCGCGCGCCGTCGGGGCCGATGAACCACAGCGTGCGATCCCGGCGCAGCGTGCCCTCGATCCCGGCACGCCGGCAGAGGTCGAGAAAGTTCGTGCAGCAGCCCATCGCCACGTGCTGACAGGCATCGACGAGGCCACCGAGGGGATCCTCGAACGAGGCCGCGCGACCGCCCACGCGCCGCCGGGATTCGACCAGCGTCACGGCTAGCCCGGCATCGGCGAGGGCCGCCGCGGCCGCCAGCCCGGCCAGGCCGCCCCCCACGACCACGGTGCGTGGTCGCGAGGCGCCGGCGGTTTCGGACGGGGTGGATGCAGGCTTCATGGGCGGCGCCAGCGAAGAAGATGCGGGCCGAGCAGGACCGTGGCCGCTCCGGCGGCGAGTGTGGCGCTGCGGCCGGGCCGCACCCGCTCCGTGAAGATCCTCGTGCCGGCACGCCGCACGGCCCGGAACACGCTTCCGTAGACGCCAAACATCGCCCGCCAGGCGAGCCTGCCGTCGGTGGAGAGCATGCGATCGAGCGCTGCTGCACGCGCGAAATGTTCCCCGGCGCGGGTGGTCATGCGAGCCGCGAGTGCGGCGAAGCCCGAACCGATCCTGCCGGCGCGGAGGTCGTCGGCGGAGCAGCCGCAGGCCTGTAGTTCGGCATCGGGCAGGTAGATGCGGCCCCGGGCGAGATCCTCGGGGATGTCACGCAGGATGTTCGTGAGCTGGAAGGCCATGCCGCAGTCGTGCGAGACGGCGATGGCGGCGGGATCGGTGTAGCCCCAGACGTGCACCGCCGCCACGCCCACGGCCGTGGCCACGCAGCGGCAGTAGGACTCGAGTTCAGCGACCGTGTCGTAGGTATGCCGTGTCAGGTCCATGCGCACGCCGGCGAGAATGTCCCTGACGCACCCCGTGGGCACGGCGAAGCGGCGCACCGTGTCGGCAAGCGCCCGCAGTGCGGGGTCGGGCACGTCGTTCCCGGCCAGGGCGGCCATGGTCTCGGCTTCGAAGGCGTCGAGCGACCGCTGTGCGGCAGCGGTGTCGGCGGCGTCGTCCACGATGTCGTCGGCCCGCCGACAGAAGGCGTAGAGCGCCGTCGTGCCCCGACGTTTGGCGGCGGGCAGCAGGCGGATCGGCAGCGCGAAGCTCGAGCCGGAATCGCGCAGCACGCGGTCGCACGCCGCGTGGTCGCCGGCCAGGCTGGTCATACGCGCCCCCGGATGCGGGCTGTCAGCGCGGCCCGCCAGGCCGCCCAGCCCAACCGCAGCTTCCGCCACCGGCCCAGCCGCGGCCGCCGCGAGAGGGTGTCGAAGCCCTGCCGTTCGATGGCATCGGCCACGGCGCGGCCGCCCGCCAGGAACAGGCCGATGGCCGGTCGCAGCACCGCAGGTGCCGCCCCCGCCAGCGGTGCGCCGGCGTCGAAACAGCCGCGTGCCCAGGCCACCTCGGCGCGGAGCAACGCCCGCAGTTTAACGCCGGCCGCGGTGGCATCGAGCATCGCGTCCGTCACGCCGTGGCGGTGCATGTCCTCGCGGGGCAGGTAGATCCGGCCGGCCAGACGGTCACGCTTCACGTCCTGCCAGAAGTTGACGAGCTGCAGGCCGGTGCAGATGGAGTCGGACATGGCGATGAGTTCCGCATCGCGGCACCCCTCCAGGGCCAGGACGATCCGGCCCACCGGATCAGCCGACCGGCGGCAGTAGCCGAGCAGGTCGTGGCGGGTGGCGTAGCTCGTGGTGACCTGATCCTGCTCGAAGGCATCGAGCAGGTGGCCGAAGGGCTCGATGGTGAGGCCGGCCTGGGTCACCGTGTTGGCCAACGCCATGAACACGGGGTGGTGAGGCCGACCGGCGAAGCAGTCCTCCAGTTCACGCCGCCAGGCGGCGAGATCCCGGGCGGCCCGCTCCGGCGATGGGGCTTCATCGGCAAGGTCGTCGCTCCAGCGGGCGTAGGCGTAGACGTTCGCCAGGTGCTGCCGGAGTCGTGGGGGCACCAACCGCGTGGCGACCGTGAAGTTCTCGTAGTGCCGGGCGGCCACCAGGCGGCAGAACGCCTGGGCCGCCGCCAGATCGCCACCCTCGGGCGGCCGGGCCAACTGCCAGGCGCTGGCGTCGCGGCGTGTCGCCTGGACAGACGCGGCGGGGGCGGAGGCGAGGGGACGCGATGCCATGTGTGGATGTGTCGGATGTGGTCGGCTGCTGAGGTCCCCGCCCAGCGCGGCTCGTGGCCCCGGGCGGGCCGCGGTGCTCCAATTGCGGTCGCCGGCGGACGGACGATGTATGTTGTAGCCTACCCGCCTTGGTCGCTGCGGCCGCACCTCACCTCGCTCAGCCCCATGAAAATCCTGCTTGCCAGCCCCCGCGGTTTCTGTGCCGGCGTGAACATGGCCATCGATACGCTGGAGACGGCGATCCGTCTCTACGGCACGCCGATCTACGTGTTTCACGAGATCG
>QWPN01000071.1 GCA_003671185.1 Planctomycetota bacterium | reverse complement strand
GTCGACCTGGCCCTGGAACGGGACAAGCAGATCGAGTTGAAGGTTCAGGGGGGTGTGATCGCGAACATCGACCGGATCGACAACCAGCAGAACATCGCCCTGCGAAATGGCATCGTGATCCAGGCCGACCGTGCCGTGCAGCAGGCCGCCATCGACCTCTCGCTCTATCACCGTGATCCGTCGGGGAGGCCGCTGCTCGCCCGCCGCAGCCGCATGCGGCCGGTGCCCATGCCCGTGAAGCCGACCATCGATCTCTACGAGCAGTCGCTCGCCAGGGCGCTGGGATCACGCCCGGAGTTTCAGCGGCTGGCCCTCCAGAAGGAGAGGCTCGTCGTCGAACGAAGGCTGGCGGCCAACCAGACGCTCCCGGGGATCGACGGCCAACTCCAGGGCAATCAGGACGCCGGCTTTGGAAAGAGCCCGCTGTCGGGCCCGAACGGGCTCGACCGGCAGGTGCTTCAGGCCTCCCTGATCTTCCAGATGCCGGCTCAGAGACGCGATGCACGGGGCAAGCTCCAGACCCTCGATTCCCAACTCATGCAGATCGACCGGCAGTTGGCATACGCCCACGACCAGGTGAAGGCGGAGGTCCAAGACGCCTTCTCGATGCTGGAACGCGCCTACGAGTTCCACAAGCAGGCACACAAGCGGGAGGAACTGGCCACGCTCGTGGCCAGTGCCGAGCGGGAGCAACTCCGGCTCGGACGCAGCGACATTCTCCGCGTCACGCTCCGGGAGCAGGCGAAGTTCGAAGCCGACATCCTGGAGATCACCGCACGGCAGGAATTCTGGCGGGCCGAGAGCGATCTGCGGGCGGCGGACACGTCGCTCGGCCCCGAATCGCCGGGGCTGCTCCGAGAGATGATGGCCCCCGTTGTGCCCGAGGTTCCGTGACGCACGGTACGATGCCGGCGTGAACACTGACGTCGCCGCAGCACCGCGTCCCAGAGTCCGCATCGGCTTCGCCGGATTCTGGGACTCGTTCGACCCGGGCGACAACTACTTCACGCGGTTGCTCGCCCGCCGCTACGAGGTGGTGGTCTGCGACGACCCGGACTACCTGATCCACTCCTGCATCGGCCGCCGCCGGCACGACCACCGGCGCTACGATTGTGTGCGCATCTTCTACACCGGCGAGAACGTGGCCGCCGACTGGCTGTCGACGGACTGGGCGTTCACCTTCGAACACGACCCTCACCCACGGCATTTCCGCCTGCCGCACTGGCCCTTCTACGTCGACCCCCGGGCACTCCTCAAATCGGCCGCAGCCGACCCCGAGCCGATCATCGCGGCGAAGACGAGGTTCTGCGGCTTCGTCGTCTCGAATCCACTGTGCCGCGTTCGCAACGAGTTTTTCCGGCGGCTGTCGCGGTACAAGCCGGTCGATTCCGGCGGCAAGGTGCTGAACACGATGGGTCGACGCGTCGACGACAAGCAGGCGTTCCTGGCCCAGTGCCGGTTCACGATCGCCTTCGAAAACGAGGCACACCCCGGCTACACGACCGAGAAGATCGCCGAGCCGATGCTCGTGAATTCGATCCCCATCTACTGGGGCGACCCACTGGTGGGCCGGGACTTCGACTCACGGAGTTTTCTTTCCGCGCACGACTGCGGGGCCCGAACGACGTCTGCGATGCTCGACGAACTCGTGGAGCGGGTGGTGGCGGTGGACCGCGATCCCGGCCTGCTCGCGGCGATGCTGGCCACGCCATGGCTGCGCGGAAACCGCGTGCCACGATGCGTGGATGAGGAGGTTGTGCTGGGGCAATTCACGAGGATCTTCCAGACGCCGATCGAGCCGGTGGCCCGGCGGCGAGGGCCGTTGCGGATGCTGGGGCTGGACCGGCTGCCCGACGCGGCGGCCAGCCTGCGCCGCCGGTTGCGGCGCAAATACAGGCAATGGACCAGTCATGCCTGACCCGCGGGCCGTGCCGCCATTGCCTGTCACACCCCCCTCAACCACACTGATCGCTCACCCCCGAGGGCCCTGTGCATGTCCACCGCCACCGACGGCTACGTGACCGACGTTTCCTACATTCCGGGCTTTTACCCGCACCTGGCCCCGGTGGCGATGCGCTACGCCGCCGCCCTCAACCGCGTCGCCCCGCCGCGCACCGCGGCCGGCTTTCGCTACCTCGAACTCGGCTGCGGCCTGGGCCGCTCGCTGACCACGCTGGCCGCGGCCAACCCGAACGGCGAGTTCGTGGGCGTCGACATCAACCCGGAGCACACGGCTGCCGCGGATCGCGACATCGCGGCCGGGGGCCTGACCAACGCCCGGGTGATCACGTCGGGCTTCGCGGGCCTGCCCGCCGACCTCGGTGAGTTCGACTTCATCGCCCTGCACGGGGTGTTCAGCTGGGTGGCTCCCGGCGTGCGCGAGGAGATCCTGGCCGCGGCCCGACGCCACCTGCGGCCGGAAGGGCTGCTGCTCGTGAGCTACAACTCGATGCCGGGCTGGGCCCACCTGCAGCCGATTCGCGGCATCCTCCGGCAGTATGCCGCCCTGCGGCAGGGGGATAGCGTGCAGCGGGTGCGGGACGCGCTGGCCTACCTGGTCTTCATGCGTGACCGGCACGCCAAGTACTTCGACGACAACCCACGGGCTGCCGCCTACGTCGACGGCCTGCTCAAGCAGGACGTCCGCTACCTCGTCCACGAGTACCTCAACGAGCATTGGACCAGCTTCTACTTCGCCGAGGTGGCGCAGATGTTCGGCGGCGCCGGACTCACGTTCGTGGGCAGCCTGCCGGTGTTCACCAACTTCTGGGACCTGTGCGTGCGGCCGGAGTTCCAGGAGTTGTTCCGCACCACGACGAATCGCCTCGTCACCGAGGCCCACAAGGACTTCTGCGCCAACACCGCCTTCCGCTGGGACATCTACTCCAAGGCTCCGCGGCTCATGCCGGACGTGGCGGACCGCCTGCGCGAGACGGATGACCTGCACTTCCGCGTCGTGCAGCCCGGCATCACGCTGCCCTGGCAGGCGAATCTGGGCATCGTCACCTCCACCGTGCAGGGCCCGATCTACCAGGCGCTGCTGAACATCCTCGGTAGTGACAGCAAGCGGCTCTCCGAGATCCTCGCCGACCCGGCCGTTTCGTCGTTGCCACCCGCCGACGTGGCCCGCGCCGTGGATGCGGGCGTGGCCATGGGCATGTTCGACGTATCGGCGGGCCGCATCGAGGGCGGCCACGACGTGAACGGCCGCCTGGCGCTGCCCGACCGCTTCAATCGCGCACTGCTCGAGACCGAGTCACTGGGTGGCAGGCCGCTGGCCCTGGCCTGTTCCGCCACGGGCACAGGCCACACGCTCGGCGATCTCGACGCTGCCATCCTGCACGAACTCGTGGAGCGCGGCGAGACGGGCCTGGCGGAGCGGATCGACACCAGGCTCACGCAATCCGGCCGCACGCTCGAGCGAGATGGCAAGCCGGTGCAGGAGGCCGCCGACCGGTTGACCCTGGTGCGCGCCGCCTGCGACGCCTTGCGCACCACGGGCCTGCCCCAGTTGGCTCGCCTCGGCATCGTCAGGTCCGACGCCTGATCGAGGACGCCGGAAAGGTCACTGGCGGATCGGCACCAGCGGCGGCGCGGCCGGCGGAGCCGGAGCGTAGGTGGCCGGAGGCGGAGAGGCAGGCGCCGGCGGCGGCACCTGACCGACACGCGTTTCGGCGTTCGCAGCACCGTTCTGGGCGGACGGCTGCTGGGGCGGAAAGTTGGGCACCGGCACCACCACCGGCTTGGCGCGGGCGTTGAGATCGTCGATCAGCTGCTGCACCTCCTGATGGAAGGCCAGGCCCCGGGCCTGAAACACGTCGGCCGGACTCACCCCCGGGCGGCCGTAGAGCATGGCATCGGCGTTGTGATCCACCGACAGGTCGGCACCGCCAAGTGACACACCGGCGAACAGTCCACGGCTGCGGGCATAGGAGTAGATTTCCGCCCCCAGCCGGGCATCGGTGCCGGCGTTGGCCTGGCGACCGACCGGGCCGAGGGCGATCGACGCATCGGCACCGAGCGTGACCTTCTGGCCCTTGAGGATGCCCTCCAGGCTGCGCGGCGTGGCGAATACGAGCACGATGTCGGCCGACTGCAAGCCCGCCTGGAAGCCGATGCTGCCGCCTCCCATCGTCACCATCACCGGGGGGCTCCAGGTGCGGTCCGGCCGGCGCACGGCGAGCACACCCTTGCCATAGTTCACCCCGAGGATGAAACCGCCCTTCATCATCCCCGGAAAGATGGCGATTCCCTCGGCCGCATCGAGCATGGTGGGCGGAATCGATTCGATGGCCACGCCGCAGAACTCGTCGAGCGCCTGCCGCGCGGAGACGATTGTCTGCAGTTCCTGCTGGCCGGCGATGGGCTGAAGCTGCGCCGACGCTGCGGACGGAAGCAGGAGGACGACCGACCAGCTGAGGATCGCGGCGGCCGCGACGCGGGGAGCACCCATGGCGAATTCCTTTTCGCGGGAACGGGATGACCCAAGAAGCCTAGCGTCCGCAGTTCCGCGGGTCGACGCCAGTTTCACCCACCTGGACGGGCCGCTCGGGCCGTGGTCAGCCCAGCCGGCCGTGGGCCTCGACGAGCAATTGCTCGGTCTCCTCCCAGCCGATGCAGCCGTCGGTGATCGACACGCCGTAGGCGAGTTTGGCCCGGTCGCGCTGCACGGGCTGGCTGCCGGGATGGATGTTGCTCTCCAGCATCATGCCCACGATCGACCCGTCACCTGCCAATCGCTGCTCCAGCACGTCCCGCCACACGACCGACTGCCGGGTGTGGTCCTTGCCGGAATTGGCGTGGCTGCAGTCGACGATCACCCGCGCCGGCAGACCCGCCGCCTCCAGTCGCTGCCGTGCCTCGTGCATGATCTCCGGCGCGTAGTTGGAGCCGCTCCGGCCGCCACGCAGCATGAGCACGCCCCAGGGATTGCCGGTGGTGGAGACGACCGCCGTGCCCCCGTCGCCGTCGATCCCCAGGAAACTGTGCGGTGTGCGGGCCGCCTGCATGGCGTCGATGGCTGCCTGCAGCGAGCCGTCCGTGGAGTTCTTGAAGCCCACCGGCATCGACAGGCCGCTGGCCATCTGCCGGTGCGTGGGCGACTCCGTGGTCCGCGCCCCGATCGCCCCCAGCACGATCGTGTCGGCGATGTACTGAGGCGTGATCGGCTCGAGAAACTCCGTGGCCGTGGCCAACCCCTGCCCGGCGATCTCGATGAGCAGGGCCCGGGCCAGCCGCAGGCCGGTGGCCACGTCGAAGCTGTCGTCGAGATGCGGGTCGTTGATCAGGCCCTTCCAGCCCACGGTGGTGCGCGGCTTCTCGAAATACACCCGCATGATCACCAGTAGCCTGTCCTCGAGTCTGCGGGCCAGCCCCTGCAGGCGGCGCGCGTAATCGCGGGCGGCGTCGAGGTCGTGGATCGAGCACGGGCCCACGATGGCCATCAGCCGACGGTCGTCGCCCGACAGCACCCGCTCCACGGCCTGCCGACCGCCGACGATGGTGCGCGTGGCCGCATCGTCGAGCGGCACGAGCGCGGCGAGTCGCGCCGGCGGCACGAGCGGCTCGAGGCTGCGGATCCGCAGATTGGACGTCGACTGAACGGTGGCGGAGTTCATGAACACACTCTACACCACGGAAACGGCCGCTGAAGGGCTGCCGGGAATTGACCGCAGGCGACACCGCTGGTTCAATCCGATTCCGGAACGGCTGCACTGGCGGCCGCAGGATGGAGCTCACCGGCGAACGGGAAGGAACTCGCGGCGTGACCAGGCACGTGTTTGTCACCGGCGGCGTGGTCAGCTCGCTGGGGAAGGGGTTGACCAGCGCCTCGATCGGCATGCTGCTCGAAGCCCGTGGCCTGCGGGTGCGGATGCAGAAGCTCGATCCGTACATCAACGTCGATCCGGGCACGATGAGCCCCTACCAGCACGGCGAGGTGTACGTCCTCGACGACGGCAGCGAGACCGACCTCGACCTCGGGCACTACGAGCGATTCACCTCCACCCATCTCACGCGGCAGAGCAACTACACGACCGGGCAGATCTACCTGTCGGTGATCAACAAAGAACGGCGTGGCGAGTTCCTCGGCAAGACCGTGCAGGTGATCCCGCACATCACCAACGAAATCAAGGAGGTGGTGAAGAATCTCGCCACTGCCGACACCGACGTGGTGATCACCGAGATCGGCGGCACCGTGGGCGACATCGAGAGCCTCCCCTTCCTGGAGGCGATCCGGCAGATCCCGCTGGAGGTGGGCCGTGAGAACTGCATGTTCATCCACCTCACGCTGGTCCCCTACCTGAAGGCCGCCGGCGAGCTCAAAACCAAGCCCACGCAGCATTCCGTGGGCATCCTCCGGCAGATCGGCATCCAACCCGACGTCCTCGTGTGCCGCACCGAGCGCGCCCTCGACGTGTCCGACCGCGAGAAGATCGCGCTGTTCTGCAACGTGCCCCTCGACGCGGTGATCGAGGAACGCGACAAGGACTTCTCCATCTATGAAGTGCCGTTGTCGCTGCAATCGAACCGCATCGACGACATCATCCTCCGTCGCTTCGGCATCCAGGCGCCCCCGGCCGATCTGGAGGAGTGGCACGAGATCCTGCATCGGCTGCGCAACCCGGAGCACGAGGTGTCGATCGCCCTGGTGGGCAAGTACGCCGAGCACCGCGACGCCTACAAGAGCATCTACGAGGCCCTCGACCACGGCGGCATCGCCCAGCGGACGCAGGTCCGCGTGCAGCCGATCAAGAGCGAGGACATCGAGCGCGACGGCGCGGAGCGGCTCCTGGCCGGCTTCGACGGCCTGATCGTGCCGGGCGGTTTCGGCGAGCGCGGCATCGAGGGCAAGGTGGAGGCGATCCGTTTCGCGCGGGAGCGGAAACTGCCGTTCCTGGGCATCTGCCTGGGCATGCAGTGCGCGGTGATCGACGTGGCCCGGCACTGCGCCGGCCTGGAGGGTGCCCACTCCACCGAATTCGCCCGCAACACGCCCCACCCGGTGATCTGCCTGATGGACGAGCAGCGGGCCGTGGTCGACAAGGGGGGCACGATGCGGCTGGGGGCACAGCCCGCCGTGCTGACGGAAGGCACCCGGGCGGCCGCCGCCTACGGCAGCACGCACATCTCCGAGCGGCACCGTCATCGCTACGAGTTCAACTCCAAGTACCGGGAACGCCTGGAGCAAGCCGGGCTGGTCATCGCGGGCACGAGCCCCGACGGAACCCTGGTGGAGATCGTTGAACTCGTCGACCATCCCTGGTTCGTGGCGGTGCAATTCCATCCCGAGTTCAAGAGCAAACCGACCGCCGCGCACCCCCTGTTCGCCGGCCTGGTGGCGGCCGCGGTGGAACGGCACGCCGGCAGTGCCTGGGTGGCCGAGGCGTGAGCGAGACGGGGAGCAACACACCATGACCGACGACGAAGCGGATTCTTCCGTGCCTGGCGCCCCTCCGGCGACGTTCGAGTTCCTGGTGCACACGCTGTTCACGCAGGCGCTGATGGCCCTAGGCCGGATTCCCAACCCGATCACGAAACAGACGATGAAGAACGTGGCCACGGCACGTCACTTCATCGACACGCTGGCGATGCTCGAGGACAAGACGCGGGGCAACCTCTCGACCGATGAGCAGCGGCTCCTGGAGGAGATCCAGCACCAACTGCGGACCATGTGCCTCGAGGAGCGGCGATGATCCACCGGACTGCTGCCGGCGCGTGGTGGATGGCCGTCGGGCGGACGGACGATGTTCCCTCCGGTCGGTTTCCCTCCTCCCCGCAGGTCCGGTCATGACGGCGCGGCTGCTCGACGGCCGGGCGTTGGCGGCACGGATCGAGCAGGATGTCCGCGCCGAAGTGGACACGTTCGCCGCCATGTGTGGCCGCGCTCCACGGCTCGTGGTGGTGCTGGTCGGCGATCTGGCCGCCAGCGGCTCATACGTGAAGAGCAAGGCCGCCGCAGCTGCCCGGGTGGGAATCGATTCCGAGGTGCTGCGGGTGCCAGAAACCTGCCAGACGCCTGACCTGGTGGCGTTGGTCGCGGCGATCGCCCGCGACGAGCACGGCCCTGCCGACGGGATCTTGGTGCAGTTGCCGCTGCCGGCGCACATCGACCAGGTGGCCGTCCTGGATGCCGTGCCGCCAGACCGGGACGTGGACGGCTTCCATCCGCAAAACGCGGGCCTCCTCTCTCAGGGGCGGCCACGGTTCATCCCCTGCACGGCGGCCGGGGTCCAGCGCATGCTGATCGACGCCGGCATTCCCACGGCAGGCAGGCATGCCGTCGTCGTGGGCCGCAGCGACATCGTGGGCAAGCCGCTGGCACTGCTCCTCTCCGCGCGGCCCCCGTCGGGCGCGACGGCCGATGCCGCCGGCTGCGACGCGACCGTCACCATCTGCCACAGCCGCTCGGCCGACCTGGCGGCGATCACCCGGCAGGCGGACATCCTGGTGGCGGCCGTGGGACGGGCCGGGCTGATCACGGAGGAGATGGTGAAGCCCGGCGCGGCCGTGATCGACGTGGGCATCAACCGGGTGCAGGGCAGACTGGTGGGAGACGTGGCCTTCGCCGAGGTCAGCCGGGTCGCCGGCTGGATCTCGCCCGTGCCGGGCGGTGTCGGCCCCCTCACGGTGGCGATGCTCCTCTCCAACACCCTTCTGGCCGCCGAACTTCGCCTGGGCAGGCCCTGATACGGATCACACGTGAAACCCGCGCGTACGGGTTTCCTGACCATCGATTGTGCGAGGGGTCGCCCGTGCCAGTCGAGCGGCATGGGAAACCGAGCGCAGCCAGGAAGGCGAAGCGCGGTTTCCCCCGAGTGAGCGCAGGGCAGGAAGCCCGCAGTGAACGTCCGGCGAGACGGCACGGGCGACCCCGGCACGCCAGCACCCCTGAGGATCATGTGTGATCCGGATCAGGCCTGTTTCGCCGGGCAACCCGCCCTTGTCCGGGCCCCTGCCGGTCACTACCCTCCTGACCCGCACGACAGGCATGGCTGGGCCAACTTCGCCCAGCCTGCCCGTTCGCGCCCAGCCTGCCCCGGCGGTCGTCCGCCGCCCCACCGTGGGTTCCGCGGTGCCGGCGTCCGATGATCTCCCGGTGCAATCCCGCGCCAGGGAAACAGAAGCCGCCTCCATGACCTACTTTCTCCGCGCCCTGCGAGAGGCCGCCAAGAGTTGGCCGCTGCTGATGGCGGCCCTGCTTTGCTCGGCCGGTGTCGCCGCCCTCTGGGGAGCGAACATCGCGGCCCTGTTTCCCATCATCGAGGTCACGCTGAAGGGCGATTCGCTGCAGTCCTGGAACGAGCGGCGGGTCGAGGAGGCCCGCGGCCGTGCCACCCGCGCCCGTGACAAGGCCGCCGACCTGGAACGGCAACTCGACACCGGCAGCCCCTCCGACAAGGAACTCGCCGCCACGCGCAGCCGGATCGACGCGCTGCGGCTCGCCGTGCAAGGGGACGAGGCGATCGCCTACTCGGGAGAACGGCTCGCCCCCTGGCTGGACCGCCTCCTGCCCACCGACCCCTTCCAGACCGTGCTCGTGGTCGTGGCTTTCGTCGTCATCAGCACGTTCGCCAAGCATGTCCTGCTCATGGGCAGCACGATGCTCGTCAGCTGGGTGGCGATGAGCATCACCCGCAACATCCGCATCAAGGTGTTCGACAAGGCCCTGGCACTCGACAGGGCCCAGTTCATGCGGCATGGTTCGGCGGGCTTCATGGCCCAGGTCACGGGCACGTCCGAGATGCTCGCCAGCGGCATCACCAGCGTGTACGGCGGGGCCATCACGGAACCGCTGAAAATCATCGCCTGCCTGGGCTGTGCGATGATGGTCTCGTGGCGGCTCACACTGGCCTGCCTGATGCTGGCCCCGCTCGTCGGATTCCTGATGGTCTGGCTGAACCGGCGCATCCGCAACATTTCCAAGAACATCCTGGCCCGCTCCCGGGGCTTTCATCACGTGCTGCTGGAGGCGCTCAACAACGTCCTCACCGTGCAGGCCTACACGATGGAGGACTTCGAGCGGGAGCGGTTTCGGACCTGCACGGGCGACATGATGCGCACCGGCATGTGGCACGCCTTCTATTTCGCCCTGGCCAACCCGATCACCGAAATCCTGGGCATGGGCATGGTGGCCACGTCGATCGCGGTCGGCGCCTGGCTCGTTATCAACCAGCAGACCCAGATGTTCGGCATCACCATGACCGATCAGCCCATGACCGTGCCCGGGATCATGATCTTCTTCGGGTTCCTGATCGGCGCCAGCGATCCCGTGCGGAAACTGTCCGGCGTGATCACCGGCCTCAACGTGGGCATGGTCGGGGCCCAGACCCTGTACCCGCTGCTCGACACCCCCTCGAAACTCTCGGAAACTCCTCATCCGCGATGCCTGCCCTCACCGCACCAGGAAATCCGTCTCGAGAACGTCTCCTTTTCCTACGACGGCATCGACACGGTGCTCAAGGACGTCAATCTGTCGATCGCCTTCGGCGAGCGGGTGGCGATCGTGGGGCCGAACGGTGGCGGCAAGAGCACGCTGGTGAACGTGATCTGTAGGTTCTACGACCCGACCAAGGGCCGCGTGCTGCTCGACGGCGTGCCGCTCACCGACCTGGCCCTGCACGATCTGCGGCGGCGGATCGCCATGGTCACGCAGCAGACGGAATTGTTCAACGAGTCGATCCATTACAACATCCGCTACGGCCGCTGGGACGCCACCGACGAGGAGATCGAGGAGGCGGCCCGCCAGGCCCACGCGCACGAGTTCATCGCGGATTTTCCCGACGGGTACCGGACGATGGTCGGCCCCAACGGGTTCCGTCTCTCGGGCGGCCAACGGCAGCGGATTTCGCTGGCACGGGCCTTCCTGCGCAACGCCGAAATCCTCGTACTCGACGAAGCCACCAGCCAGATCGACGTGGAGAGCGAGCGGCTGATTCACCAGGCCCTGGCGGCCTACGTGGAAAACCGCACCGTGATCATGATCACCCACCGAGCCAGCACGCTGGCCCTGGCCGATGCGATCGTGGAAGTGGAGCACGGCCGGGTGCAGAAGCGGCCGGCGCGTCAGCATCAGGCTGCCTGACCTTTCCCCTGCTACACTCTCCGGCATGGCATCCGGCATCGCCTGCACCTGCGGCTACGAGGGCCCCGGCAAGGACAGGGGCGGCATCGAGGTGTGTCCGATCTGTAACCGGCCTGCGGGCGGTTCCAGGTTCGATGGCATCGACGCGCCGGGCCGAGGCCGCTCCCGGTTCGACGGCATCGACGTGCCGGGCCACGTGCCGGCCAAGGGCGGTTCGACGTTCGCCGGCATCGACGTGCCATCCACGGCCGCACCCGGGTTCGCCGGGATCGACGTGCGCTCCGCTGACGATCAGCCGCGGACCTATCGCATTCCCTGCCCGAAGGGCCACGTCCACGAAGTCCAGGAGGACTGGCTGGGCCGCGAATTCGTCTGTTCGGTGCCGGGCTGCAACGCCAGTTTCGTGCTCCATGCGGCGCAGAGCCTGGAGTTCCGCCGCGAGCAGCGCCGCCGGCAGGAGGAGGCCGATGCCAGGAAAGCCCGTATCTGGCTGACACGGGCCGTCGTGGCGGCGGTGCTGATCGGCCTGTTGTTCGTGGCCATGATCGTGATCGCCGCGCGGCGCTGATGCCCCGGCAGGACGACCGCCGGCCGGCGTCAGCCCGCCAGACGATCGTTCCAGCGGGCCGTGTCCCGCGGCTCGTACTGCCGGGGCTCGAAGCTGTCGCGAACCACAGCTCGCAACGCCCGTAGGTCCACCGCGCCGTCGCGGGCCGCCAACTGCACGAGCACGTTGCCGATCGCCGTCGCTTCCACCGGGCCGGCGATGACGATGCGACCCGTGGCATCGGCGATCATCTGGCAGAGCAGGCTGTTTTTCACGCCGCCACCCACGACATGCACGCGGCCCACGCGCCGCCCCAGCAGCGCGTCGAGTTCCTCGAGCGTGCGTCGCACCGCCGCGGCCACGCTCTCCAGCGCGGCCCGCACCATGGCAGCGGTCGATTCCGGGATCGGCTCGCCCGTTTCCCTGGCCAGCGCGGCGATGGCTGCCGGCATATCGGCGGGGGCCACCAGCGAGTGATGGTTCGGGTCCACGAGAGTGACCAGCGGGGGTGCCTCCGCGGCGAGTGCCGTGAGCTGGTCCCAGGTCCAGCCCTTGCCGGCACGCTGCCACGCTGCCCGGCACTGCTGCACGAGCCACAGCCCGCACACGTTCTTGAGCAGGCGCGTCGTGCCACCCACCCCCCCCTCGTTGGTGAAGTTTCGTGCCAGGCACTCTGGAGTCACCAAGGGACGGTCGAGTTCGGCGCCCACGAGAGCCCACGTGCCCAGACTCACGTAGCACCAGTCGGGGCGGGCACTGGGGGGATCGACCGCCGGCACGGCCGCCACCGCGCTGGCGGTATCATGGGTTCCGGGCAGCACGACGCGGACCCCGACCAGCCCGGTATCGGCGGCCACGTCTCCGCGCAGCGGCCCCAAAGTCGCCCCCGGCTCCGTCACCGGCCCGAAGATGCCGCGTGGCACGCCCAATCGCTCCACCAGGTCGAACGCCCAATCGTTGCGGCGCGGATCGAAACACTGGGTCGTCGTGGCATTCGTCCGCTCATTAGACCGCACGCCGGACAGCAGCCAGTGGATCAGGTCGGGGATCATCAGCAGCCTGTCGGCCGCAGCCAGCACGCTCGACCGGCCGCGTACCAGCGCCAGAAGTTGGTAGAGCGAGTTCAATTCCATGAACTGCAGTCCCGTGGCCGCGAAGATGTCACCCCTGGGCACGATGGCCTCGGCGGCGTCGATCAGGCCGCGGGTCCGCGGGTCGCGATAACAGACGGGGTTGGCCAACAGCGCGTCGTCAGCACCCAGGAAGGAGAAGTCCACGCCCCACGTGTCGACCCCGACGCTGGAGACGCTACGGCCGTGCCGCAGCGCGGCGGCTCTCAGGCCCGCCGTGACCTCCTGCCAGAGCCGCGGCAGGTCCCAGACGAGCTGGCCACCCAGCAACACGGGCCCGTTCTCGAAGCGATGGATTTCCTCCAGTTCGAGAATCCTGCCGTCGAACGCCCCTGAGACCACCCGGCCTCCCGAAGCGCCGAGATCGACCGCCAGTGCCACGTCCCGGGCCATCACCACGCCCTCCTCGAGTGCATCGCGCCGGGCCGTCGTGTACCGAGGTTCCCCCGCCGCGTGTGACGATTGTTCAGTTTTCCGGCGCGGCGGGGAGGGGGTGCTCCAGCGATGGAGCCGATCGGCGAAACCCTGCCGATCATGCCGCGTCACCGCGCCCGGCTGCGGCGAAACAGCGTCACATACCGACACTATTCGGATAGTTGCAATTGTTGACCAACTTTATAATCATTGGCGACATGCCTTCTCCCACCCTGCATGGCACGAGCGAACAGGCCGATCCGCCGGCGGTTTCGGCCGAGGTGCGCCAGGAGCTCGCCGAGGTGGGCAGATCCCTGGAATCTGCCCACCCCATGGAGGTCATCCGCTGGGCTGCCGACAGGTACGCCGATCGCCTCACCATGGCCACCGCATTCGGCCCCGAGGGCTGCCTGATCATCCACTGGTTGGCGGCAGTGGCTCCGCGGACGCACGTCTTCAACCTCGACACCGGCTACCAGTTCCGGGAGACGCTCGATCTCCGCAACCGGATCGCCGAACGCTACGGGATCGACGTGGCGCTGGAGCGACCCGACACGTCCGTCGCCGAGTATGAGCGGCTCCACGGCGGGCCGCTCTACCGCACCGATCCAGATCGCTGCTGCGGCGACCGCAAACTGGCCGTGGTGCGCCGGGTACTGGCTCATTTCAGCGCCTGGATGAGTGGCATCCGCCGCGATCAGAGCCCGGATCGTGCGGCGGCGCCGATCGTCGGCTGGGACCACAAGTTCGGAGTCGTCAAGGTGTCGCCGCTGGCGACGTGGACCAAGGCGCAGGTCTGGGATGCGATCGTCCGCGAGGGAGTTCCCTACAACCTGCTCCACGACCAGGGCTACGTGAGCATCGGCTGTGCTCCCTGCACCCGCACGGTTGCGCACGGCGAAGATGAACGCGCGGGTCGCTGGACCGGCACAGCCAAGACCGAGTGCGGCCTGCATTCCCGCAGCCCCTGATCCCCTGCGCACCGACTCCACCATGAAAATCTCCGCCAAGACCGAATACGCCGCCATTGCCGCGGTGGAACTGGCCCGGCGCAACGACGCAGGGGAGCCGGTCCGCATCCGCACGATCTGCGAGGCACAGGGCGTGCCCGCGCGGTTTCTCGTGCACATCCTCCTGCAGCTCAAGGCGGCCGGCATCGTCACGAGCACGCGGGGGGTCGGTGGCGGCTACCGCCTGGCCCGGGAGCCGGGTGAGATCACGCTGCGCGACGTGCACGAGGCGGTGGAAGGCCAGGCCGAGGCGGCCGGCGCGGTGACCCGTGGCTTGGCCCGGCGGTCACGGGCCGCGGCGGTGCTGGCCTCGGCGTGGAGCGATGCTGCACGAGCCGAGTCCGACTCCCTGGCGAGCATCACCCTCGCCGATCTCGTCGACCGCTGCCGTGCGTCGAGCGAGTCGATGTATTACATCTAACCGGCTTCGCATCCTGCCCCAGGCAAACGTGTTCCACGGTCTGCTGGCGCCCGCCGGGCCATCCATTTCCCCGGCCGGCTTCCGCGGCCCGGCTCCCAGCAGCCAACCGTCGTCGCCCCCCGCCCGCGACGCTGGACCAACCCAATCATGGCCCGTCGTCGTCAGCCGGTTTGCGGCATGATCTCGCGGAGTTTGCGGCCCAGTTCCTCGCCCGGCATGGGCAGCCGCACGACGTGCCGCCGTGCATCGGGCCGGGCCGCCGCCGCCACATCGTCCTGCCTGGCACCGACCAGCAGCAAAGCCGGGACGGCCGCATAGATCTGGTCGGCCGACAGCGTGTTGAACGCCTCCACGGCAGCCCGGCCCAGCGTGTGGCTGCAGAGCACGAGAGCGTCCGCCGGTGGCGGTACGGTGGAGAAGCGATTCAGTGCCCGCTGCGGATTCTCGGTGAGCAGCACGCGATAGCCGAGTTTCGTGAAGAACTGCCGCAGGGTCTGCTGTGCCTTTTCATCGCTCTCGACGAGCATCACGCAGCCCTTGGAGGCCGCCGTGGTGGCGGCGGCGTTCGTGGCCATGGCCACCTCCGCGCTGCCCGCCCGCCGGGCGATGATGGCCTCCAGCGCCCGCTTCACTTCGGCGGCCGTCTGCCAGCGCTCCAGCGGGTCACGGTGCATCATCCGTGTCACCAGATCGACGACGTCGCGCGGCAAGTCCGGGGCGCGGGTCGCGAGCGGCTGCACGTTCGTAAATCGGCTGGGGTTGGCGCGCTCGTTGCGGTCGCGGGTCTCGGTCAGGGGCGAGGTGCCGCACAGCGTCAGGTAGGCGATGGTGCCCAGGAAGTAGATGTCGCTGCGGACGCTGTCGTCACGCATGCCGGCCAGCTTTTCCAGCGTGGCGTAATCGATCGTCCGCGGCTGCTCGATACGGCCGAGCGTGCCGCCCCCGGAGTCGTCGACGCCGGCCAGGCCGAAGTCCACGAGTTTGGCCTCGCCCGTGGAGGACACGATGACGTTTGATGCCTTGAGATCGCGGTGCGTGACGCCGCGCCGGTGGGCGTAGTCCAGTCCATTCAGCATCTGCAGGATCAACTCCAGCGCCCGGGGCAGGTCGATCGCCCCGCGAAGCTTGACCAACTCCCGCAGCGTCTGCCCCTCGACGAACTCCATCGTGATGTAGCTGGCGTCGTCCTCCTGACCTACGTCGTCGATGGCCACGATGTTCGGATGGCGGAGCAGGCGTCCCATCTCGCCTTCATGCTGGAAGCCGCGGCGCTTGTCAGGATCATTGGCGAAGCGGCTGCGCAGCACCTTCACCGCCAGGATGCCGCCACTGTCGCGATGCACGGCGCGAAACACCCTGGCGAACGAGCCGGCACCGATCTGATAGAGGATCTTGGCACGGCCGTAAAAATAGCCGCGCGGTTCGCCGCGGAGCAGTCGCTCCAGTTGGTATCCGGTGAGCAGTTCCCGGCGCACGAGCGCCTGCCCCAGTTCCTCGGCAGAGGCATGATGGCCGGCATCCCGCCAGGCGCCCTCCAGATCCGCTGCCGGCACCAGGTCGAGCCCGCCGAGGAGCAGTGCGATTTGTTCCGCCGTGGAAGGCTTCATGGGGTCGATGCGGCAGGTGGATAGTGACTATGAGAATACCGTGGGTGGCTTCCGGGCGGCTTGGGGGGTATCGGCTCCACCTCTTCGCCCCAGCCCACCCAATTCGTCTGGAGGCGGCCGGCGGCGGATTGCTACAAGTCTCGGCCCGTCCCCGCACCCCTGCGCGCTTCCCGAGCCCATACAGGGTCGTCATGGCGTCGTCGACCCCGACATCACTACGGCCCCGAGCCCATCCTGTGCGGCCGGCCGCCCTGCTCATTCCCCTGGTGGCTGCCTGCCTGCTGCCCACCGCCTCCGGGGGGCAGGTGGAGGACGGATTCGAGTCGTCCGCCACAACCTGGACCATCGCCCCGGGGGGCGATGCCGTGCGGTTGCTGGCCCACGAGCGATCGCGTTCATTCCCCCATCGGGGCGCGGCATGTGAACGGTTCGTCGTGGAGTCGCCCGCCACTCCTGGCCTGTCGCTCGAATGCCCGATCGGCCCCGTCGCGGTGATCGACGAACTGGGGGCACGACTCTGGGTGCGGGCCAACCACGCCGGGTTACGCCTCGCCTTTCGTGTCGTGCTGCCTGCGTGGACATCCCGCAAGACCGGCCGTCCCGTGCAGGTGCTGGTGGCAGGCCGTCCCTCCCGCGACATCGACCGCTGGGAACTCCTCGAGGTGGGCGACGTGCCAGGCACACTGGCCCGGTTGCTGCCCGCGTTGCGGCTGGAACACGGATCGCCCGGCAGCATCGAATCGCCCACGGTGACGCATCTCGTGGTCGAGGGGCCGGTATTCGCAGGCCGTCATGAAATCGCCATCGACGACCTCACGCTCAGCGGCGCCGTGGCGGCACCGCGATCGTCCAAAACGCAGGCCATCGCCGATCCCCTCGTCCGCGCCGCCGGCGGCGCTGCGCCGGACGGTCCAGCCCCAGCGGCCGAGCCCGCGGCCGGCTTGGCTCGCGGCGTGCTCGAGGTCGATGGACTGCCCTTCTTTCCCCGCTCCATCGACTGGAACGGCGAACCGCTCGCCGCCTTGGCAGCCCTGGGCTTCAACTGCGTGCGATTCTCCACACCGGCGACCGCAGACCATCTCGCCGAGGCCCGCCGGGCCGGGCTCTGGGTGATCTGTCCACCGCCATCCATTCCCGACATCGACGTGCGCGATCCCGACGCCCTGCCGGCCCTGCGCAACTGGGACCGCGTGCTCCTCTGGGACATGGGCAGCGGACTCGCCGAGGAGGACGTGGCCGAACTGGCCGAGCGCAGCCGACGAGTGCGGGCCTGCGACCTGCGCGCCGGGCGGCCGCTGATCGCCTCGGCCGACTCTGGACTGCGGTCGGTATCGCGGCACGTCGACATGTTGGTGGCCCGGCGCACGGTGCTGGGCACGAGCCTGGAACTGGTCGACTACCTGCAATGGCTGCGCGAGCGGCCCAGGCTGGCCCGCCCCGGCACGCCGCTGCTGGCGACGCTCTCCACGGAAATCGATCCGCGGGCGGCCCGCCAGGCGGCGGCCCTCTCCGGCGTGGGTGCCCGCGGCCTGGCCGTCGATCCGGAGAGCCTCACGCTGGCGGCCCTCTCCGCCGTGGCGGCAGGGACCCGCGGCATCCTCTTCACGTCGTCGCGGCGCATCGACGCCGACGACCCCGAGGCCCGCACACGGGCGGCCGCAGCCCGCGACACGAACCTGCGGCTGGAGGTGCTCGCGCCCTGGGGAGCGGCAGGCCGGTTCGCGGCCCAGGCCCAGTCGAGCCATGCAGAGGTGCAGGCCTTCGTGATGGAGGCGGCACGGGCTCGCGTGGTGATCGCCTGGCGCTGCGTGCAGGGCTCGCAGGTGGTGGCCCGCCGGTATGCCGGTGGAGACGTCCCGGGCGTCGATGCTCCGCTCACGGTGCTGGTCCCCGGCGTGCCGGAAGCGCATCAGGCCTGGGAGGTCGCCCCCGGCGGACTGCGACCGCTCAAGCAGCGGCGTGTCACGGGCGGTGTTTCGGTGACCCTCGATGCCTTCCTCACGCACGCCGTCATCCTCTTCAGTGGCGAGCCGGCCGTGACGGCGCACGTGCAGGAACGCTTACTGGCGCTGGCGCCGCTCGAACTGTCGTCGGCGCGGGCCGCGGCCTCGACGGCGCTGGCCGACGCGGGCACGATCCTGGGAAGGCTGCCGCCCCAGGCGCTGAGCGGACCGCCCCCGGTCGCGGCGGCAGCCATGCTCGCCGAGGCGGCGCGACTCGGTGCCGAGGGTGAGTCGCTGGCGGCCTCCGATCCCTCCGGAGCGGTCGCCAAGCTGCGGCTGTCAGCCGCCATCGCCGGACAGTTCGAACGGCGCCTGTGGGAGAACGGCGTCAAGGCGGAGGGTTCGATGGTGGCCAGCCCGCTCACGGCATCGGACGCGTCGCTGGCTGAACAGTGGCAGTTCGTGGCCGCGCGGACGGCCACCACGCCCGGGCCCGAGTTGCTGAGGGGCGGCGACATGGAACGCATCGACGCGCTCGCCGACGCCGGCTGGCGGCACTTCGCCCGCACGCAGGCAGAGATCCGCACCGCCGTGGAGATCAGCCCCGGCCAGCCGGCCTCGGGCCGTGGCAGCCTGCGACTGATGGCCGCTCCCGCCGATCCGGCGGAGGCCCCGGTGGTCGTGGAGACACCACCCGTGTGGGTCACGACGCCGTCCCTGGAGGCGCCGGCTGGCAAACTCATCGAGGTGTCGGCGCAGGTCTGGGTGCCCAAGCCGATCACCGGCAGCGTCGACGGCTTGTTCGTGTTCGATTCCTTGGGTGGTCCGGCCCTCGGCGAACGTGTCGCTTCGTCCCGCGGCTGGCGCCGGCTGGTGCTCCACCGGATCGTGCCCGCCGAAGCGGCCGGCGAACCCTTCGCCGTGACGTTCGCCATGACGGGCCTCGGCGAGGCGCGCATCGACGACGTGTCGATCCGCACGCTGGACCGCGGCGCGAGCGGCATCCCCGTCACACCCGTAGCGACTGCGCCGACGAGAGGTTTTCCGAGCCCTGCCGACGTGCTCACCAGGCCCACGCCGTCGACGAACACCGCGCCGTCGACCGCCACATGGCCGGGCATGAATCTCGAATGGCCGAAGAATCTCCTCCCCTTCGCCCAACCGGCCGACGCCCCGCCGCCAGGACCCGGCGGCGGCACGATCGACCCGTTCAAGCGGGCCCGCCCCGCGCTGCCCGCGGACGGCTGACGGTGCCGGAGATCGCAGCTTCCTGACCCGCCGGCGCACCAGCCGCCTCATACGGATCACACGTAAAACGCGCGCGTACGGGTTTCCTGACCATCGATTGTGCGAGGGGTCGCCCGTGCCGGTCGAGCGGCGCGGGAAACCGAGCGCAGCCACGAAGGCGAAGCGAGGTTTCCCCCGAGTGAGCGCAGGGCAGGAAGCCCGCAGCGAACGTCCGGCGAGACGGCACGG
>QWPN01000022.1 GCA_003671185.1 Planctomycetota bacterium | reverse complement strand
GCCAAGCCGGCGAGGGCCAGGATGGCCGAATCGGCGTGATGTGCCTCGCCACGATGGCGAGCCCGCCCGACGTGGCAACCCTCGGCGTTGCCACCGTCGGGCCAAGCCGGCGAGGGCCAGGATGGCCGAGCCGGCGTATAGTCAGACGCGTATCTTCGCCGCCTGCTCCACGATCCGCTCGAGCGGCACGAGGTCACCCTTGTTGCAGCCCGGACAGGCCTCGGCCGCCTCGGCCCAGGCCTGTGGCGACCGCAGGTTCGAGTCCCAGAACGGCCATGTGCGGCACTGCCGTGGACGATCCTCGTAGGCCGTGCACCTCCGCGTCTTCTCATCGAGCAGCACGCAATCACCCCCCGGCCGCTCCGTGAGCGACCGCCGCATGCCCACACGCTTGACGTACGCGGCCTCGAAGTCGGCCGGGGTCATCCCCAGGCGGCTGGCCATGGCGTCGATCTCGGCCTGATTCACCCACACATAGCCCTCGGAGCCCGAGCAGCAGTCGCCGCACTGCGTGCACTTGAAGCGGAGCCCGCCCGCATACCACACCTCCTGCGGAATACCTGCCATCGCCCGACTCCTTTCCTTCACGCCACGAGCGACTCGACCGCCGTGACGAGCGACTGTACGTCCTCGACCGAGTTGAACGGCCCAAAACTGGCCCGCACGGTTCCAGTTGCGGCCGTGCCCAGGTATTCGTGCACGGTCGCGGCACAGTGAAAACCCGACCGTACCTGCACGCCCGCCGCCTGCTCGACCACGGCTGCGACTTCGGCGGGATCATAGCCCTCGACCGTGAAACTCACAATCGGCGCACCGTCCGCGGCGGCGACCACGCGCACGCCGCGCACGTCCCGCAGCAGGGCGGCGCAGCGGTCGGCGAGCCGGCGACAGCCCGTCCCCACCTCTGCCACCGTGCGGCTGCCGAGCCAGTCGGCTGCCGCGGCGAAGGCCGCCAGCGCCGGCACGTCGGGCGTGCCCGCCTCCATCCGAGACGTGAACTCCGCCGGCATGTCGAGCGCATCGCTCGTCGTCCCGGTGCCCCCCTGGATCAGCGGCTCCGGGTCCAGTCCCTCGCGGACCCAGAGCACGGCCGCACCGGCGCTGCCCAGCAGCCACTTGTGCGCCGGCGCGGCCACGGCGTCGGCACCGCAGGCGGGGATGGCGAAGGGCACCTGCCCCAGTGACTGCGCGGCGTCGAGGAGCAGGATGCCGCCGCGCTCGTGCACGACGGCGGCGATCGCGCCGGCGTCCTGCAGCGCGCCGCTGACATTCGACGCCTGGGAGCAGACGACCAGACGGGTGGCGGGCCGCCAGGCGGCGGCGACGTCGGCCGGATCGACGCGGCCAGAGCCGTCGCAGGGCACGATTTCCAAGCCGATCACACCCCGCCGCGCCAGCCAGTGCAGCGGCCGCAGCGTGGCGTTGTGGTCGGCCGCCGTGGCGATCACGTGGTCGGCGGGCCGCACGAGTCCGTGGATCGCCATGTTGAGCGCGAGTGTGCCGCTGGCAGGCAGTGCCACGCGGCGGGGGTCGACGCCGCCCAGCAATCGGGCGGCGGCCGCACGGGCCCGACCGCGGATCGCCTCGGCCTGCACGGCCTCGCGATAGGCGGCCCGGCCTGCCGTGGCACCGAGCACACGCGCCGTCTGCTCCCAGGCCGCGCACACCTGCTCCGGCTTGGGCCACGAGGTGGCTGCGTTGTCGAGGTAGCGGCGCGGGTGCGGCGCGGGTGCGGTCACGTCAGCCCCCGATCTGGAACATGGCCCGCGCTGGTCGCTCGAAGCCGGGCGTGTCGATGCCGTGGGCCGCCCGCTTGGCCGCCACGCAGTCGGCCAGGAGTGTGGCGACCTCGTCGTCGCCGCCGCCACCGCGCAGCACCGCCCGCACGTCCCACTCGGTGGTCGAAAACAGGCAGTTGCGGAACTGGCCGTCGGCCGTGAGCCGGAGCCGGTCGCAGCGGTCGCAGAATGGACTGGTCACGGGGTCGATGAACCCCACGCGCCCGGCGCCGTCGGCCCAGCGGTAGTCGACGGCCGGCTGGCCAGGGTCGATCTGCCGCTCGGGCAGCAGCGGCCCCACGTCGCGCTCGAGGATCCGACGCACCTCAGCGCCGGAGAGCACCTGCGCCGCGGACCAGGATGCCTCGGCGTCGAGCGGCATGAACTCGATGAACCGCAGGTGAAACCCCTCGCGGCGGCAGAACGCCGCCAGCGGCACGATCTCCTCCTCGGTGAGCCCGCGGATGGACACGGCGTTGATGCGGATCGCCTCGAAGCCGGCCTGCCGCGCCGCCGCCAGGCCGGCCAGCACGCGGTCAAGCCCCTGTCGCCGCGCGATCCGCTCGAACACGTCGGCGCGCAGGGCGTCGAGGCTGACGTTGAGGCGGGCCAAGCCCGCGTGCCGCAGGTCGGCAGCCTGCTCGGCCAGCAGCAACCCGTTGGTGGTCAGCGACAACTCCTCGATGCCATCCACGCGGCGAAGCTGCCGCACCAGTTCCGGCAGGTCACGGCGCAGCAGCGGCTCCCCGCCGGTGAGACGGATCGATCGCACTCCCAGGCCCGCGGCCACTGCCGCCACGCGGGCGATCTCCTCGAAGGCGAGCAGTTCCTCCCGCGGCTTGAAGATGGCCTCCAGCGGCATGCAGTAGGTGCAGCGCAGGTTACAGCGGTCGGTGACGCTGATGCGCAGGTCGGTGTGGATGCGGCCGAAGCCGTCGACGAGGCGGCCCGTTGCGGTCATGGCTCCGCCTCCGCGCGCGGCGTGGGGTCGGCGGGATGCAGCCATTCGCGCCGGCCGTCCTCCCCTTCCTCGCACTTCCAGATCGGCACCTCGGCCTTGATGCATTCCATGAGCCACTCGGCGGCGGCGAACGCCTCGCGCCGGTGCGGCGCACTGGCGGCGACGGCCACGCTGGCCTCTCCCGGCGCCACAGTCCCCAGCCGATGCCAGACCGCGCAGGCCACGAGACCGAAGCGGTCGAGCGCCCGCAACCGCAGCCGTGCCAGCGCCGCCAGCGCCAGGGGCTCGTGGGCCTCGTAGGTGAGACGGTTCGTGACGACACCGGCGGTGATCCCGCGGGCCGTGCCCACGAACAGCACGTTGCCCCCCGCCGCTGGATCGGCCACCGCCGCCAGCAGCTGCGCGGGGTCGATCGGCTCCCGGCCCAGGCGGACCGCCTCGCTGCCGGCAGGCTCGCTGGCCATGTCAGCCTCCGCTCACAGGCGGGATGACGGCCACGTCGGCCCCTGCAGCCACCGGGTCGTCGTCGCCGGCGTACCGTCCGCCCACGGCGACGGCACTCCTGGCCAGCAGCGACGCCACCGCGGGATGCGCGTCGGCCAGTCCCCGGCGCAACTCGGCCACGGTGCCGCCCCGCCAGGGTAGGTCGATCTGTCTGCAGCCGGCCAGTTCCGCCATGCCGGCAAACACGGCGATCCGCAGCCGCGGCCCGGCGTTCGCATCCTCGTCGTGCATGGCAGTCCGCCTCCGGCGTGGCCGGTCAGGTGGTGGTGAGCCGGCCGCTCGTGGCCGTCAGCAGGCCGTCGAGGCCGTTCGGCGCGGGCCCCTCGAGCAGGCCATAGGCCATGGCCAGCAACTTCACCGGGTGCACCGCGGCCTTCGTGGTGCCCTGTTCCATTTGTATGCGACAGGCGCTGCACTCGGTAGCGCCCGCCTCCACGCCCGCGCCCCGCATCCCCGCCACCAGCCCCAACCCCACGCGCAGGCTGGCCCGGTAGTTCCGCCGGGAGAGGCCGAACGTGCCGGCCATGCCCGAGCAGCCGCGGTCGGCGTCCTGCAGCGCCAGCCCGGGAACGAGCCGCAGCAGGTGCCCGGCCGGTGCCATCTGGCCGCCGATCCGGGCGTGGCAGGGCGCGTGGTAGAGGATCCTCGAGGGCACGGGGCGGAAGTCGAGCCGCAGCCGGCCTTCGCGGTGCAGCTCCCAGAGGAACGTCATCGCATCGCACGTCGCGGCCGCGACCCGCGGCACCTCCTCGTCGTCGAGCAGCAACGGGTAGTCGTGAGTGATGCAGGTCACGGCGCTGGGTTCCGTGCACACGATGCGATAGCCCAGCCGCACCGCCTCCGCCAGCACCCGCATGTTGCGCCGCGCCATCCGTCGCGCGCCATCCAGATCGCCCTCGGCGATCATCGGCATGCCCGACGACACCTGCCGCGGGTCGACGAACACGCCGATGCCGTTGCGCTCGAGCACCGACACGAACGCCTGGGCCAGAAGCGGGTCGTGCCGCCGGGCGTAGGTGTCGAGGAAGTACAGCACCCGCGGCCCGCTGCGCCGCGAGGGACGGGTGATGCCACGTCGTGCTGCCCAGCGCAGGAATTGGCTGCCGCTGAAGGCGGGCAGCTTGCGGCCCCGGGCGATGCCCAGCGACTTCTCCATCACCCAGCGGGCCTGCGGGTTGGCGATCGCCCAGTTGGCCAGCGGTCGCATCCGGCCGGCGAGGGCCGACAGCGTGTCCACCCGCGACAACAGCCAGGCGCCGAGGTCCGTGCTGTTGGCGGCGTAGTGCGCGGCCTTCATCTCCATGACCAGTGCCGGCACGTCGACTCCCGCCGCACATCCGGACCGGCACTGGTGGCAGTTGAAGCAGGTGTCGGCCACGGCGCGAACGGCGTCCGCCGTCGACGTGCGCGGATCGAGTTCGCCGGAGAGGAGCGCCGCCATGACGTCGGCCTTGGCCCGCGGCGAGGCCTCCTCGCAGGGTTCTTCACGGTAGCGCGGGCACATGCGCGAGCCCGCGGCCTGGCTGCGGCAACTGCCGCAGCCGTTGCAGGCGTCGACCTCGGCGGTGAGCCGGGCGCGATCCCACGTCAGCAGCGGCAGCAACTGCGGAACCGCGGCCCGCTCGCCCTCGGCAGCGGGCTTGGCGGCCGCCGGCAGCGGACGCCGGAAGCCGGGAGCCGGGAGCCCCGTCGCGGCGGGCGTGACCCGTCCCGGATTGAGGATTCCGGCCGGATCGAAGAGCTTCTTCACCTCCGCGCAGGCGGCCGACAACTCGGGGAACAGCCGGGCGAAAAAGGGCGTCCGCGACAGGCCCAGCCCCTGCTCGCCGCCGATGGTGCCGCCGATCGCGGCCGCCTCCGCATACACCTCCTCGGCCAGCGACTCCAACCGCCCGCGTTCCGCCGGTTCGCGCGGATCGGCGTGCGGCCGCACGTGCACCTGCCCGTGTCCGGCGTGGCCGAACACCATCGCCGTCTCCTGCCGGCGCTTGAGCACCTCCTGGAGCCGACGCAGGAATTCGGGCAGCGCCGCCGGTGGCACCACGATGTCCTCGATGAACGGCACCGGCCGCATCGCCGCCCGCACGCCGTGCAGCGTGGAGACGACGTTGCGCGACAGTTCCCAGAAGAAGCCGGCGTCGAACGCGTCTTCCGCCCGGCGCGCATCGATGCAGCCACGACGGCCCTGCTGGGCGGCGGTGATCGCGCCGTCGAGGCGGGCGTTGCAGTCCGCCGGCTCGTCGCTCGTGAACTCCACCAGCAGGCCGGCCTCGGCCACCGAAGGGATGAGGAGTTCGAAGGCGGGCTTGGTGCCCCGGGCCAGCGCCAGGTGCCGGCGGTCGAAGAGGTCGCAGGCGCTGGGCCCGAGCGGCAGCAGCCGCACGGCGGTCTCGGCGGCCACGTCGAGCGAGTCGAAGAGCAGCAGCGCCACCGCGCTGGCCCCGTCGGCAGGCACGGTGCGCAGCGTGGCGGCCGTGACGATGCCGAGCGTGCCCTCCGCGCCGCACAGGAGCCGGGGCAGGTCGACGAGGCCGTCCCGCTCCAGGTCGTGAAGGCGGTACCCGCCGTGCGTGCCCCGTGTCGGCGGCTGGAACGTGCGGACCACGTCCCGCGAGGCCTCGAGCACCGCCGCCACGCCGGCCGCCAGGCGAGCGGGCCGGCCGGCGCCG
>QWPN01000080.1 GCA_003671185.1 Planctomycetota bacterium | reverse complement strand
CGGAAGCGCACGGCCGTGATCGGATCGCCGATCGGCAGGCCCGTTTGATTGTCAAAGGACGTGTACTGCCGCCGCGGCTCCATCGTGCGGCCCGACAGCCCAAGGTGGATCAGTTTGCGGCCTTCGTCCTCGAACACCGGCAGGTAGACGAGCCGGCCCACGGTCATGCTGCCGCCGCTCGAGTTGGAGAAGCCGAAGGGATTCGAGACGTTCTTGAACTCACCCACCTGCCAGCCGAGGTTGCCCTCCTCATTGCTGTTGAGCATCTGGATGCCAGGCACGAAGCCATTGTTGAACGGCCCCTCGAAGGCATCCTGACTGAACGACCGCTCCATGAAGTTGAGCCAGCGGCTGCTCGTCAGGTGTTCGTAGCCGAAAGGGTCCTTCTGATTGCCGACCCGGAGCGTGCCCAGCAGCGGCAGTTCGCGAACCTGCAGCCAGAGGTCGGTGACGGCCGTCAGTGGGCCGGTGTCCTTTTCCGTGGGATAGACCTCATTGTTGACGTTGATCTGGTTGACGAAGTCGTACTCGGCCGCGAAGTCGTAGAGTTCGTACATCCGCCCTTCGATGCGAAACCGGGCTCGACGAAAATTCACGGTGGCATCGAGTCCCGGATCAAGGCCGCCTTGATTCGGCTGCTGGTTCGGCCCCGGACCGGCCGAGAAGGCGGCCGTGTCGATCTGCGTCCGGCCGCCGATCTTGACGCGGAAGTCCTTGTTGGCCGACTGAGCCTGGAGGCCATCCGCCCACGACGTGCTGGTCTTCTTGTCGCTGCCGACCTCATAGGGCTCGGCAGGCTTCTTGTCGGCAGCCTTGCCGGCTTCCTTGGCGCCATCCTTCTTGTCGTTCTTGTCTTTTTTGGCAGCCCCGTCCTGCTGGGCGGCCGGCGCGGGCAGCGGCTCGACACCCTGCTCCAGTTGCTGCAGCCGCGCCTCCAGGGCCGAGATTCGATTCCGCTCCGCCTGCACCGCCTCGGAGACCTCGGCGAACGACCCAAACCCCGCCGCCGCACTGGGCAGAGCAACGCCCTGGCCGTCGGCACTTTCGGCGATCACGAGCAGATCGGCAGCCCGAGCCGAACCAAAGCCCACCATCACCACCGTTGCGATGGCGGCTGCGACCAACACACGAGACCACAACCGTGAGAGTTTTCCTGGCAATCGCGTCATGGTGGCAGTCTCGGCTACGGCAACGACGGTCGGCATGAACTCCTTAGGTTTCAGAATCGGCAGGGCCGACTTATTCGATACATTCGATATTTGCTTCCATTCACTTTGGTCCGCCACGAGCAGGACAAAGCGGCAAGGAGGGAAAGATGCCTCGACATCCAGCCACACTCTCGCCGGCAGGCTGGGAAGCCTAGGCGTGATGCACATCCGGACCGGGCTTTGGCAGCCTGATGGTCACGGTCGTGCCCTGCCCCGGACAGCTGTCGATTGAGATCACCCCTCCGCAGGCCTTCAGGAGCGACCGGCAGATCGCCAGCCCCAGGCCGCCACTGCGGCCTTCGGCGGCATGGCTCCGCGCCGCATCCGCCTTGTAGAAACGGTCGAACACCCGAGCCAGATCCGCGGCGGCGATGCCCACTCCGGTGTCGGTGACCGTGAACACGACGCCGTCGCCCTGCTGCCCGACCCGCACCATGATGCTGCCGCCCCGCGGCGTGAAGCGGATCGCGTTGTCGAGCAGGTTGCCCACCACCCGCCGCAGGTCCGCCTGCTCTCCACGAACCCGGGCCGGCTCCGACGCGCTCAGGGACAGGTCGATGCCCTGGTCCTCCGCCACACCGGCGAACATGCTCACCGCCTGCCCGGCGATCACCGCCACGTCGACTGCGGCGCCGTCCGATTCCAGAGTCCGCCTGCCGTCCCGCTCCGCCAGCAGCAACAGGTCGTTGGCCACCTTCGCCAGGTAGCGGGTCGCATCCAGGACTTCGTTCAGCGTCTCCCGATATCTCTCCGCGCTGCGCGGCTGTGACAACGCCACCTCGAGCGCACTGCGCACCGCCGTCAGCGGACCACGCAGCTCATGGGCCGCGTCGGCCACGAACTGCTCCTGCCGCTCCAACTCACCGGCCACCTGGTCGAGCAGGCGGTTGATCGTCGATGCCAACTGGTCGAGTTCGTCACTCGTGCCGCGCACCGGCAGGCGGTCCTTGAGTTGCTTGGGTTCCAGCCTGTCGGCGGTGCGCAGGATGTCGGACACCGGCCGCGTGGCCCGCACCGCCAGCACGTAACCGACCAGCGGTGCGAGCAGTGCCAGGAATCCGCCGGCCGCGAGCAACAGTCCCAGCACGGCGGCGATGCTCTCGTCCAAGACATCCGTCGACATCCCGACCCGCACGAGGAACACCTGCTGAGCGGGTTCCGCGACCGTGAGCCGGGCCCAGCGGTAGGAACCAACCTGCCGGACCGCCTCGGGGCGGTCGAGATTCGTCGGCGGGGTCATCGCCACCTCGTCGGGGCAGTGGTCGCTCTTCCAGACAGTAACGCCTTCGGCCGTCAGCAGGTGCATGAACCAGCCCCGCTCGTCGTTGCTGCGGGCCTTGCGTCGCATCTCGGCCACCACTGCCTCGATGTCGGGGTACAGGTCCTCGAGAGCCGCGGCCACCTCGCGAACGCCGCCCCTCAGCATGGCGTCCACCTCGCGCTCCAGCACCGCGCGGGTCCCCAGGCGCACGATCACGACCGCGGCCCCGATCACCAGCAGGACGACGGCGGTGTTGAGCAGCGTGAGTTGCCCGCGCAGGGTGCGCCAGGGGCGCCACTCACTCGACGGTGAGGGCATATCCGCGGCCCCTGATGGTGCGGATGCACGACACACCGCGTCCCCGGTCGACCTTGCCGCGCAGGCGGTTCATGTGCACTTCGATCACGTTCGTGGGCCCATCCCAGTCGAACCCCCAGACGTGCTCGCAGAGCATGGTGCGCGTCACCACCTGGCCGTGGTAGCGCATGAGCAACTCCATGATGCTGAACTCGGTGGGCGTGAGGTCGACGTTGTGTCCGGCCACGGTGAGACGCTTGTTCGCCAGATTCAAATGCAGCGTGCCGACCTCGAGCTCCGGTGCCGGCTTGTCCGATGTGCGCCGGTACACCGCCTCGACGCGAGCCAACAGTTCGTCCATGGCGAACGGCTTCACGATGTAGTCGTCGGCGCCGGCGTCGAAGGCCTTGATCTTGTCGGGCACCGTGCCCCGGGCGGTGAGCACGATCACGGGCGTGCGCACCCCATGGGCCCGCAGTTGCCGCAGGATCTCCAGGCCATCCAACCCGGGCAGCATCAGGTCGAGGATCACGAGATCGTTGCCCAGGAAGGCCCGGTCGTCGACCGTGGTGACGCCGTCTGCCATCACCGCGCAATCGTGCCCCGCCTCGCGTACCGCGGTGCACACCGCCTTGGCGATGATCGGGTCATCCTCGACGAGCGCAACCTGCATGGGACATTTCTCCGTGGCACGGCGGGGCCGCCGCGGTGCTCCCCGTCAGTCTACGCGCCCGGACCGCTGCCGCCGATGGCGGCGCGGTGGCCGAAGCCGCTCATTCCCACTCGATGGTGGCCGGCGGCTTCGAGGAAACGTCGTACACGACCCGGTTCACACCCCGCACCTCGTTGATGACCCGCGTGGAAATCCGGGCCAGCACCTCGTAGGGCAGATGGCTCCAGTCGGCGGTCATGAAGTCCTCGGTCTCCACGGCCCGCACGGCGAGCACGTCGTCATAGGTCCGCGCGTCCCCCATCACGCCCACGCTCTGCACCGGCAGCAGCACCGCGAAAGCCTGCGCCACACGCCGCATCAAGCCAGCCCGCTCCAGTTCCTCGAGCACGATGGCATCGGCCTCGCGGAGCGTGTCGAGACGCGGCTTCGTCACCTCGCCGAGACAGCGCACGGCGAGCCCCGGCCCCGGGAACGGATGCCGCCACACGATCCGCTCCGGCAGCCCGAGTTGCAGCCCCAGCTGCCGCACCTCGTCCTTGAACAGGTCGCGCAGCGGCTCGATGAGTTCGAACTGCAGGTCCTCCGGCAGGCCGCCCACGTTGTGATGAAGCTTGATCGTGGCCGCCGGTCCGTCCGGCGCGGCGCCGCTCTCGATGACGTCGGGATAGAGCGTGCCCTGGGCCAGGAATCTGGCCCCCTGGATCTTGGCCGCCTCCGCACTGAAGCAGTCGACGAACGCCTTGCCGATGCGCCGGCGCTTCTCCTGCGGATCGGTGACGCCGGCCAGCACGCCCAGGAACAGGGCCTCGCCCGGCACGACATGCAGGTCGGTCTTGAAGTGGCTGCTGAACTCCTCGATCACCGTGGCCGCCTCGCCCTTGCGCAACAGGCCGTTGTCGACGAGGATGCACGACAGCCGGTCGCCGATGGCACGGCTGAGCAGGGCCGCCACCACCGCCGAGTCGACACCGCCGGAGAGCCCGCAGATGACGCGGTCGTCCCCGACTCGCTGCCGCATGTCGGCGATCATCGAGTCGGCGAAGTCGTCGAGCCGCCACGAGCCGGAACAGCCGCACGACTGCCGCAGGAAGTTGCCGAGGATCGTGCCGCCGGCCGGAGTGTGGGTGACCTCCGGGTGAAACTGCAGGCCGAACACCGGCAGCGTGCGGTGCCGGACGGCCGCCAGCGGGCAGGTGGCGGTCCGGGCCAGGGGCACGAAGTCGGCCGACACGTCCGTCACCTGGTCGCCGTGGCTCATCCACACTTCGGTGTGCCCGCTCACGCCGCTGAACAGCGTGTCCACTTCCAGCACCTCGCAGACAGCCCTGCCGTATTCGCGGGCTGCCGCCCGACCGACGCGTCCCCCCAGGGCGTCGCATGCCAACTGCATGCCGTAGCAGATGCCCAGCACGGGGATGCCGAGCTGAAACAGCCCTGGGTCGCAGCGCGGCGCGGACGTCTCGTAGACGCTCGACGGACCGCCCGAAAGGATGATGCCCCGTGGGGCCAGGCTGCGGATTCGCTCGGCGCTGATGTCGTGGCGGACGATCTCGCAATACACGTGCTGCTCGCGCACGCGGCGGGCGATGAGTTGGGCGTACTGTGATCCGAAGTCGAGGACCAGGATCCGCTCGGCCTGTTGCGGCCTGCTGGAAGCTGGGCCAGCGGACTGGGGGGCCGTGCCGGCCGCTGCGGATGGAGCGTGGGAGGGTGTCATGGGCGGTGTGCCGTCGGGCTGGCGGAAAAGCCGCACAGTATAGGGGGCGTGGGCCCGCACCGCGACGCACCCGCATCCATCCCGCCGCGGCCGGCGGCGGAACCGCGGCCGGCCTGCCTCTCCCGCTTGCTATAGTGCGTCCTCATGCTCACGCTGCTCACCAACGACGACGGCATCTTCGCCCCCGGACTGGCCGCCATGGAGCGGGTCCTGCGCGGCCTCGGCGAGGTGAGCGTGGTGGCCCCCTCCACCGAGCAGAGCGGCGTGGGCCATGCCATCACGTTCCTCACGCCGCTCACCGCCAAGCAGGTGCATGCCGCCGACCGCTGCCGCGGCTGGGCCGTCGACGGCAGCCCGGCCGACGCCGTCAAACTCGGGATCAGTGAATTCTGTCCGCGGCGTCCCGACCTGGTCGTGAGCGGCATCAACAGCGGGCTCAACGCCGGCATCAACGTGCTCTACTCGGGCACGGTGGCCGCGGCCATCGAAGGCGCCTTCTTCGGCATCACCAGCATCGCCGTGTCGCTGGAGTGGGACGAACACGCCGACTATGACCGGGCCGCCGCGATCGCCGGCGAGGTGATCCGCGAACTCCTGGCCCGCAAGCCCGCCGCCGGCAGCCTGTTCAACCTCAACATCCCCACCCGGGCCCTGCACGGCCGGCCCGAGCTTCGGGTGGTTCCCATGAGCGTGTCCCGCTACGGCGAGGCGTTCGAGCGGCGCGTCGACCCGCGGGGTCGGGCCTACTACTGGGCCACGAACGAGCCGCCTCCGCCGCCATCCCCCACCGAGTCCGATGTCACGGCATTGGCATCCGGCGCCGTGACGCTCACTCCGCTCGACTACGATCTCACCCACCGCGGCGGCCTCGACGCGCTGGCCGAAGGGCCGTGGCGCATCGGCGGCTAGGCATCCCTCCTTTTTCGCACCTCCGCCGCACGCGGCCCGATCTCATGTTCACAGGCCTCGTCGAAGCGCTCGGTCGCGTTCTCGCCGTGGTCGGCGAGGGAGCCGGCGTGCGGCTGGCTGTGGAGGCCGGCAGCATGGCCGGGGAAGCGACGATCGGCGACAGCATCTGCGTGAGCGGCTGCTGCCTGTCGGTGGTGCGGATCGAGGGCGGCCGCCTGGAGTTCCAACTGGGCCCCGAAACGCTGGCACGCACCACGCTGGGCGGGCTCTCTGCCGGGGCCGCGGTCAATCTGGAGCGGTCGCTGCGGCTCTCCGACCGGCTGGGTGGCCACCTCGTGAGCGGACACGTAGACGGCGTGGGCCAGCTCGTGTCGCTGGTCCGCGACGGCGACTGGGTGGCCTGCCGCTTCGCGCCTCCCCCGGCCCTGCTGCCGCAACTCGCCCCCAAGGGGTCGGTGGCCATCGACGGCGTGAGCCTCACGATCGTCGACGCGGACGCGTCCTCGTTCGGCGTGGCACTCATCCCCCACACGCTCGCCTGCACGACGCTGGGCGCGCTCGTCCCCGGGGCGGCCGTCAACCTTGAAACCGACCTCGTGGCGAAATACGTCGATCGCTGGCTCTCGGCACGCGGGGCGCCGCCATGATGGCCGAAGACCAGACGGCAGCGGATGCGCCGCGGCAGACGACCGCCTACCTGAAGCGGCTCTTCGCTCAGGTCGGTTTCACGATCGACGCCCGCCGCGGGCAGAACTTCCTCGTCGACCTGAATCTCATCGACCTGCTGGTGCGCACGGCCGAGATCGGCCCGCGCGACGTCGTCCTCGAGGTGGGCTCAGGCACCGGCGCCCTCACCGAGCGACTGGCGGCCGCCGCCGCCCGCGTCGTCAGCGCGGAGATCGACCCGCGGCTCGCCCAGTTGGCCCGTGACCGGCTCGTCGACCGCGACAACGTCGTGCTGGTGGAGGGGGATGCGCTGGCCGCCAAGCACCGCTTTGCCCCGGCGCTGCTGGAGGCGGTTGCGGCCGCGACCGCGGCCTGTGGCGAGGGCCGGCTGCTGCTGGCGGCGAACCTGCCCTATTGCGTGGCCACGCCCGTGATCTCGAACCTGCTGGCCCTGCCCCGCCCGTTCGACGCGGCCGTCGTCACCGTGCAGCGCGAGATGGCCGAACGGATGACCGCCGCAGCCGGCACGCGTGCCTACAACGCGCTCTCCGTGTGGATCGGCGCCCAGTGCCGCGGCGAGATCGTCCGCGTGCTGCCCCCGAGCGTGTTCTGGCCGCGGCCCAAGGTCGAGTCGGCCATCGTGCGTCTCGATCTCGATCCCGAGCGCCGGGCTGCGATCGGCGACCTGGCCCGGTTCCACGACTTCGTTCGCGACGTGTTCTGCCACCGCCGCAAGTTGTTGCGCGGCGTGCTGCTGCGCATGGCGGGTGGGAAACGCGAAGAGACCGCGCGGCGGACCGTGGAGGCCGCGTTCGCGGCCCTCGGGCTTGGCGCCGAGGCCCGCGCCGAGGAGATTCCGCCGGCGGACTTCGTCAGGCTGGCCCAGGCCTTTGAGGAGGCCGGGAAAACCGTGTAGATTCCCTTCTGGACCGCCGGGACAGCGCAGGAGGGTGGCATGAAATTCATCGAGATGAGCGGCCGCACGCTGATGACCATGCTGGAGCCCGACGAGGTGTCGCCGCAGCAGCTGCAGCGGGCGGGACTCACCGACAGCTGCCTGGTGCGGGTCAACCAGCAGGGCGACATCGAGGTCCGCCGGCACGATCGCTGGGACGTGATCGGGGGTCTGCTCGGCAACTTCGAGCCCCGCGCCGAGAACGCCAGCGGCCGCACCTGGGCCTAGTCCCGCTGCGCGCCGGGCCCCGCACGGCCGGAAAACTCCGCCCCACCGGCGCGGCCGGGGGCCTGATGCGCGGGGAAACCGGTCTGAACAGAGGCAAAAAAGGCCTCTGGAGCCGTGTGGTCCGAAACTTCCGGTTGTCTGGCGCCGAGGGGTAAACTGTGGCCGGCCGGGGAGTTTCCTGCCGAATCCCTTGGTCGAGTCCGCGCGACGCGACGACCAGACATGACGGCGGCCCGCCGGCAGAGCAAGGCACGGCGGCGCCGGCGGCGGAGGCTTCCCCAGCGTGATCCCCAACCCGACGAGCGAAGCCTCCTTCGCCCCCACGATCGTCGACCTGCTGAGACAGCGGGCCGCCTACCGGCCCCACGACCGGGCCTTCACGTTCCTCGTCGATGGTGAAAACGAGGAACTCAACATCACCTACGCCGAGCTCGACCGGAAGGCCAGGGCGCTCGGGGCTTGGCTGATGGATCAGGGCATGGTCGGCAAGCGGGTGCTGCTCCTCTACCCGTCGGGCCTCGATTTCATCGCCGCCTTCATGGGCTGCCTGTACGGCGGGGCGATCGCCGTGCCGGCCTACCCGCCGCGCAAGAACCGCTCCGTGGAGCGGATCGAGGCCATCGCCTCAGACGCCGACGCCTCCGTGGCCCTCACCACGCGGGACGTGATCGACCGCTTCGACGCGCTGCGGGCCGCCGCCCCCAGCCTGGAGCACCTGGTCTGGAAGGTGGACAGCGAACTGGAGCCGGCCTGGGCCGACCGCTGGGAACGCCCCGACATCGACGGCGACACGCTGGCCTTCCTGCAGTACACGAGCGGTTCGACCGGCACCCCCAAGGGCGTGATGCTCTCCCACGAGAACCTGCTGCACAACTCGCTGCGCATCATGCAGGCCTTCGAGATCACCCGCAGCCAGTCGGGCGTGTTCTGGCTCCCCAGCTTCCACGACATGGGCCTGATCGGCGGCATCCTCGTGCCGCTGTACGGCGGCAAGTTCAACGTGCTCATGTCGCCGGTGGCCTTCCTGCAGAAACCGCTCCGCTGGCTGCAGGCCATCTCCAAGTATCGGGCCACGATCAGCGGTGGGCCGAACTTCGCCTACGAACTCTGCGTGCGCAAGACCACGCCGGAACAGCGGGCGGCGCTCGACCTGTCAAGCTGGTCGCTGGCCTTCAACGGTGCCGAACCGGTCCGCGCCGAGACGATCGACGCCTTCTGCGAAGCGTTCGCCCCCAGCGGGTTCCGCCGCCAGGCGTTCTACCCCTGTTATGGTCTGGCAGAAAGCACGCTGATGGTCACGGGCGGCATGAAGTTCGAGCCGCCGGTCATCCGCTGCTTCGATGCGGCCTCGATCGAAACGGGCACGGCCGCGCCCCGTGCCAGCGGCGGCCGACGGCTGGTGGGTAGTGGCCGCGAGCTGGACGGACAAGACGTCCTGATCGTCGACCCTGCCACCTGTGAGGCCCTGCCACCCGGCCGCGTGGGCGAGATCTGGGTGAGCGGGCCGAGCGTGGCGCAGGGCTACTGGAACCGGCTGGACGAGTCGCAGGCCACGTTCGGGGCCATGCTCGCCCAGCCGGAGCCGGTGACTTCCGGCCAAGCCGTCGCCAAGTGGCGGCCGAATCCGGGTCCCTATCTGCGCACCGGCGACCTCGGGTTTTTCGACGATGGCGAGTTGTTCGTCACGGGCCGTCTCAAGGACCTGATCATCATCCGCGGACGCAACCACTATCCGCAGGATCTGGAGCGGTCGGTGGAGGAAGCCAGCCCGCTCGTGCGGGCCGGCTCGGTGGCGGCGTTCGCCGTCGACGTGGACGATCGCGAGCGGGTCTGCATCGTGGCCGAGATCGAGCGCGGCAGACGCGAGGGGAGCGAGGTGGCGGCGGCCTTCGAGGCGATCCGCAGCCGGCTGGCGCGGGAGCACGAGGTGGCCGCGGAGGCGATCGTGTTGGTGCGGCCCAACAGCGTCCCTAAGACCTCCAGCGGCAAGATTCAGCGACACGCCTGCAAGCGGCAGTTCCTCGACGGCACGCTGGAAGTGGTCGAGCAGCACGTGGGCTGGCTGGCGCCGGTGGCCCCGGCCCCTGCAGCAGAGACTCCGCGGCTGGCCCGCCAGCGTCCGGTGGGCGAGGCCGCCCGAGCCCATCGGCCCGACCGGGAACTGCCCCAGGAGATCGTGGAAACGGTCTTCGACCACGTGCGCCGCATCGCCAAGGAGCGGGCCGGCAACCTTTCGCTCGACACCAACATCGTGGAACTCGGGCTCGACTCGCTGGAGCGGATGGAGATCGTGGCCAGTCTCGAGGAGGCCTTCGGTGGCCGCTTCCCCGAGCAGGTGCTGCCGATGATCGAGACCTGCCGCGAGGTCACCGAGGCCATCATCGACCATCTTCCCGCCGAGGGGCGGACGAAGGTGCAGTCGGCCCGGCCGGCCGCCGACATCGGCGCCGATGCTTGGGACATCGCCCAGTTCCCCGAGGTGCGGGCCCTGGAGCAGAACTTTTCCATGGTTCGCGACGCGGGCTTGGACAACCCCTACTTCAGCGTCCACGAGGGGCTGACCAACGACCGCACCGTGATCGGCGGCCGGGAGATGGTGAGTTGGGCGACGTACAACTACCTGGGCATGTCGGGCGAGTCGGCCGTGGCCGCCTCCGCCAAGGCCGCCATCGACCGCTTCGGCACCAGCGTCTCGGCCAGCCGGCTCGTGTCGGGCGAGAAGACCATCCATCAGGAACTGGAGCGGGAGATCGCCCGCTTCGTGGGCACCGAGGACGCCATCACCTTCGTGGGCGGCCATGCCACGAACGAGACGGTGATCGGCCATATGGTCGGCCCCGGAGACCTCGTGCTCCACGATGCCCTGGCGCACAACAGCCTGCTGCAGGGGGCCGTGCTCTCCGGTGCCCGGCGCCGCCCTTTCCCCCACAACGACGCCGACGCCGCCGAGAAACTCCTCGCGCAGATGCGGACACAGTATCGCCGCGTGCTGGTGGTGATCGAGGGCATCTACAGCATGGACGGCGATTTCTCCGAGTTGCCCAAGTTCATCGGCCTCGCCAAGCGGCACCGGGCGTTGCTCATGGTGGACGAGGCCCACTCGATCGGCGTCATGGGGCCGCGTGGCCGCGGCATCGGCGAGCATTTCGGGGTCGATCCCGCCTCCGTCGATCTCTGGATGGGCACGCTCTCCAAGGCTCTGGGCAGTTGCGGCGGCTACATCGCCGGCTCGAAGACGCTTGTCCGCTGGCTCAAGTACACCGTGCCGGGCTTCGTCTACAGCGTGGGGCTGCCGCCCGCGGCGGCGGGCGCGGCGTTGGGCGCGATGCGGCTGCTGGAGCGCGAGCCGCAGCGTGTGGAGCAACTGCATGCCAACGCCCGGCTGTTCCTGCAGCTGGCCCGCGAGGCGGGCCTCGACACCGGCCCCTCGGGTGGCTCGGCGATCGTGCCGGTGATCCTCGGTAACTCGATGAACAGCCTGCGGCTGTCGCGGGCCATGTTCGCCCGCGGCATCAACGTGCAGCCCATCCTCTACCCGGCGGTCGAGGAGCGGGCGGCCCGGCTGCGGTTCTTCATCACCTCGCGGCACACGCCCGACCAGATCCGCAGGACGATCGCGGTGATGCAGGAAGAACTGGTGAAGATCGATCCCGGCTACGCGCGGCGGGCTGGCTGATTTCACGGCGGCAGGGGCATCCATGCCCCCTGCAGCCTTGGGCCGGAGTGGTCGCAGCCAAGGTGCGACCAGCCGGCCGAGCGGTCGCACCTCCGGGCGACCGTGGCCGCCGCGGAGCGGCGGCAGGGCGACTCGCATACGGCGAGTGTCGCCCGGGCACGAGGCACGATCTTGAGCCGTTGAGTAGCCGAAGCCTGGTTCCGCAGGCCGCTAGGAGCGTTGGCGGGGGAGTCGGTATAACCCGGTCCCATGCCCACCCCGGAAACGACGAGCCATCGGCTCGTCCTCCCCGCCGACGCCAATCACCACGGCACGCTGTATGCGGGCAGCCTGCTGCGCTATGCGCTGGAAACGGCCTATGCGACCGCCTGTCGGGGAGCGGGACCGGCAGCGAACCTGGTGCTGCGGCGGGTGGTGTCGCTGGAATGTCGGAGTAGCGTGCCGGTGGGGTCGCTCGTGGAGATCCGTGGGGCGGTGCTCGACGTGCGTCGCGGCTACCTGGTCGTGGGCGTGGTGGGGATGCCGCTGCCGGGCCAGACGCTGCCCTGGATGGACGGCCTGCTCGGCTTCGCCCAGGTCGACGCCGCGGGCCTGCCGGTGGACCTGCCGGCGGGTGCGGAATCAGTGACAGATTCGCCCCTGTGGCGACCGCTCTCATCCCGCCTGGAGAAGCTCGCGGGCATCCGCGGTGCCACGGCCGACTGGGTTGCCGCCGGCTGGTGATGTGAATCGACGGGCATTTTTCGCGGGGGCGAGATGATCGAACCCGCGTCCACCGCAGGCTCGCCCGGATGGCGAGCCCCGCCCGTCCTGGTGCACCTTGGCTACACCTGCGACGGGCAGTTTTCGCGGGGGCGAGATGATCGAACCCGCGTCCACCACAGGGTCGCCCGGATGGCGAGCCCCGCCCGTCCTGGTGCACCTTGGCTGCACCTGCGACAGGCTGTTTTCGCGGGGGCCAGGGATGGCCCCGCGAAAACCTCAGTAGTTCACCTCGATCCCGAAGTCGACGCCGTTGACGAACATGTAGCCGAGGTCGTTGGCCGATCGTGGGCCGATCGTGTTGTACGCCCGCAGCCGGTTGTTGCTCACGACCGCCGAACCGGGCGCCACTGGCGCATTGATCGGAGGAGGTGTCCACGTTGGGATCGTCAATGGGTTGCTGGGGCTCGTCGGCAGCAGCGGGTTGTATTGCCCGTTAGGCACTTGCGGGCCGTTCTGCGTCGCTGTCAGGACCGGCTTGAAGCTCGTTTTGAACTCCGTGTTGGTGCTCGCCCGCGTGATGCCCCCCAGCCACATACCCGTATAGCCGACATTCAGCGAGATCGCCTGGCTGACCCGGTAACGGGCCCGGAGCCGCCATTCACCGAGCGGCGAGAACACGAAATTGTGTTCCGCCGCGTTGGAGGCATTCGTCTGCCCGACACCGTAGATCTGCACGAACTGCGGCGGTGCACCGACGAGAGCCTGTTGTTGCCCAACGTTGCCGGTCTGGGCCACGGTGTTGGCGAACGTGAACGTGGAGCGGAAGTAGTCGGCGCCCAGGGCGGCGGGAAAGTTCGTGCCGCTGTACAGCGTGTTCTGCCAGTTGAATCCCGCCGTGAACCGCAGGTCGGTTTCCAGGGTCCAGCGGTTCTCTTCGTACTTGTAATTGAGGCCCAGACAGGGGCCGACGATGTTGTTGTATGACTTGGTTTCCCAGCCGCCGTTTTGCAGCGGTATGCCGGCACCGCGCGGGCCAGCGGCCTGCGGGAAGGCGTACTGGTTGCTGGTGTACTGGATGTTGTAGCGGTCGGCGGCCTGCAGCCACTGCGGGCCGAACGAGAATCGCAGCAGGTTGAGGTGGCCAGAACCGGCCGACGACAGATTCCGCCGCACGACCCAGGCGAACCCGCCGCTACGGAGTTCCGTTGAATTGTACTGCGTGAGGTTCTGGCTGATGAGGTGGTCCGGCGGTCCGCTCGTGGACGTGACGGTAGTCACGAGCAGAACGCCTCCTCCGCCGATGAGCCCGCCTCCTTCACTCGCGACGGGCGTCTGCGTGAACGTTGACGTCGGGGAATTCACGGCGAACTCATTAAGCGTCGTGAACTGCTGTTCCTGATTGCCGGAGTCGTAGTAGTTTACAAGCATGCCGTAGTCGTCGTAGATCCAGCCGCCCTCGAAGCGGTTGCCCCAGGCCGTGTCGGTTCGCATCCAGTTCGTGTTCAGGTCAAGCCGCAGCGGGTCGGAGCCGAACACGTAGACCCCAGTGCCTGGCACGCCGGCCTGGATGAAGTCGTTGTTCAGCTTCGCGACCGCGAACGGGCTGAGCGGCTGCACCGGAATGAAAAAGTCGTTGAGGATCGGCCGCGATTGGGGCGGCGTGAACGCCCAGTAGGTGCGGTCGTAGGTGAAGAACATCCCTTCCCGCGCGTCGGGGCGGACGGAGTACTGCTGCAGGTCCGGCGGCGAGAACATCTGGAAGTCATAGAAGTTCTGGTCGGGCAGCATCGGCATCCAATTGATGCCAGCCCGGGCCGGCAGGCACGTCACGGCCGCCATAGCAACCGCCAGGAATGCCGCCACCAGCCGCCTGATACCCAGTGTCGTGGCCATCGCTTGTGTATCCCTTGGAGCAAGGCTCGCGTTCCGCCGCTGCGGGTCGCTCCGGTGGTATCGGTCGGAGCGTCTCGTCCGGTTGATGAAACTTGGCAAACACTGCCGGTGGTGCCGGAAGTCCGGGCCACCCCGACCGGCGGCGTGGCAGGATAGGGCGACTCGGGTATCCTGCGGTGAGTGATCGCCAGGCGGCGGTCCAGCCCCGGAGTTCACCGCCCATGACCGGTGCCCTGCCCCTCGTCGCCCGGTTTTGGCCGGTCGCCCCCATCCTCCTGGCCGCCCTAGTCAGCGCCCCTCCAGTCATGCGGGCCCAGGATCGTGACAGACCGGGTCGTGGGGCGGCCAGAACCGCTCCCGCACCCGAGAGCGAGGACGACCGTCCACAGTTTCTCCGTCTGTCGCGGGACGACGGGGGCCAGCCGCAGTCGCTCGACACCTCGATCGTGCAGTACCACGGCCATTCCGAACGGGGGACCAGACGCGGCCGCGAGGCGCTGCAGGTCGATCTCGTGGCCGCCGTGCATCTTGGCGGCGACGACTACTACGAGACGCTGAATCGGCTGTTCACCGAATACGACGCCGTGCTCTACGAACTCGTGGCCCCACCGAATGCCCGCGTGCCCAAGCCGGGCCGCAAGCCCTCGGGCGCGATCGGCTCGGCCCAGCAGGGGCTGACCAGGCTGCTGGGGCTGGAGTTCCAGCTCGACCGGGTCGACTACGCGGCCAACAATTTCGTCCACGCCGATCTCTCCCCGCAGCAGTTCGACGCCGCCATGGCCAAACGCGGCGAGACCTGGTGGTCGATGTTCACGCGGCTGATGCGGGAGAGCATGGCCCGGGCCGAGCCGGGCCGCGGCGGCGACGTCGGCGTCGGCGACCTGTTCGGCCTGCTGTTCGGCTCGGAGGACGGCCGACAGGTCCGCCTGCGCCGGCTGATGGCCGAGCAGTTCACCGACATGGACGTGCTCACAGCCGCCTTCGGTGGCGAGGAAGGCTCGACGCTGATCACCGACCGCAACGCGGCGGCACTCGCGGTCCTGCGGGACGAGGTCGGCAAGGGGAGCCGGCGCATCGCCATCTTTTACGGCGCCGCCCACATGGACGACTTCGACCAGCGGCTGCAGGCCGACTTCGGCCTTCAGCCCGGCGAGACGCTGTGGCTGGAGGCATGGGACCTGCGCGAGCCCGCCGGCCGAAGGTGATGGCGGTCTGGCCCGCCGTGGGCCGGGCTCCCCGTCTCCACCGGCTTCTGGCCCGCCAGCCGACGGCCGATCCAGGCGTCGGCCACCAACCGCGTCTCCTTCAGCACCCCGGCGTAGCCGAGGATTTCCACGGCCTCGCCAACCGGATCGAACTCGACGGATCCGCTGTAGCCGGCATCGAGCAGGTCGGCGACCAGCGACTCGAGCGGCAGCGCCCCGTGACCGGCCGGCAGCCGGTCGGCGTCGAGAGCCGGCGGGCCGCAGCGGTCGGCGACCTGCACAACGGCGGCCGCCGCCGCGAGGCGGGCCACCAACCCGCCCAGGGCTGGGTCCTGGCCGAAGTGCCAGAGGTCGAGCGCCAACCGCACGCCGGGGTCCGCGAACCGGTCCACGAGATCGAGCGACTCGCCCAAACCGTTGAGGAAACCGCAGCCACCGGCCGCCGCGTGCACCGGCTTCACCGCCAACACCACGCCGGCCTGGTGGGCCCGCGGCAGCAGCGACTCGATGGCCTGCACGAGCAGCCTTCCCGCGTGCGTCCGCGTGTGGCCACCCCGGCAGCCGCCGTGGACCACGAGCACCTGGGCGCCGAGGATCTGTGCCGCATCGATCGCCTCCCGGGCGTCGTCGATGCTCTCGGCGAACGACCGGCCGTCGCCGCCGGTGAATCCGCCGGCCCACTGCAGGCTCGACACCCGCACGCCGGCAGCGGCGATCAACGGGGCTGCGGCCGCGGCGCCCAGATCGGAGAGTTTTGGTCGCCACAGCGAGATGGCGGCGAATCCCGCGGCGTCGAGACGGGCGAGTTCTTCCGGCAGTTCCCAACGCGGCGTGGTCACCTGACTGATCGCGACGTCGAGCATGGCTTCCGTTCCTGTGTGGGGCGCCGCGGGGGCGCGATCTCCCGCCTCGAAGGGCCAGAGTATGGGACCACCCCGCGCAGAGTGTCCAGAGAAGCGGCCCAGCCGTGCGCGGCTGCCGCGAATCACGGGGCTGGCCGGGCAGCGGCGGCTGCCAGCAGCCGCCGTCGATCCGCACTTGACAATCCGCAGCGTGCCGTTTTGACGTCAGGGCGAGTCCAGCAGATCGACGCACACGAGGTGGCCCCGACCGCGCACGTAGAGCAGTCCCCGTGCCACCACCGGGGCGGCCCAGCAGGGCGGCGCGAGCAATTCGGCACTACGGCCGGCCCCGGCGGCAGGATCGACCAGCCGCGTCCGTGACACCTCGGCGTACCGCGCGGGATTGGCCTCCACGAGCGCCAGATCGCCAAACTCGCCGAGCACCACCAGATGGCCGCCCACGAGCGCGACGCTCGCCCGGCCAAAGCCGGCCGCGCTCCAGGCCACCTCGCCGGTCTTCCAGTCAACGCAGACCAGCCCCGCGTCGCCGGAATTCCGGCCGCTCGAGCCATACACGTGGGCCTCGTGGAGCACCGGCGTCGCCCAGTGGGCCTTGAGGGCCCGGTCGGGACGGGCCTTGGGCCGATCCTGCCGCACGACCGCGGGCACCCCCTCGGCCACGGATCGGACGAGGTCAAGCACCACGCTGCCGGGACCGTAGCATTCCGAGAGCAGGACTTCGCTGCCTCGCACCACCGGGCTGGCCGCCACCACGCTGAACACCTGGTCGTCCCGCCAGCGAAACCGCCCCAGCACCGCGCCCGCGACAGGGTCGACAACGATGAAGTGGTCGCGCATCCAGGCCAGCACCAGATCCCGGCCCTCGATGCGGGCGGCCAGCGGCGTGCTGTAACTCGCCAGTTCGGCCGACGCCCGCCAGACCTCGCGGCCGCTAGCCAGGTCGAAGGCCACCAGACCGCTGTCGAGCCCCTTCACGAGGTCGAGCCGTTCGGGGGCCGGCGGCGTCGACCCCGGCGGGCTGCCCCCCACCGGCACGAGCACCAGCCGGCGATCGCCCACCTCCACCACCAGCGGTGCGGCGCCCACGCCGAAGAAGTTCTGCACCACGTGATACGCCCGCGCCGTATCGACACGCCACAGGCTGGCGCCGTCGGCGAGGTCGCGGCACTCGAGCCGGCCCTCGGGCCCGAACGTGAGCACGCGATCACCCGCGATCACGGGGGCGGAGCGCGGCCCGCCGTCATAGCCGAACGTGTCGGCATAGTCGCTGGGATAGCGCTCCTCCCAGAGTTTGGCGCCCGTCTCGGCGTGCAGGCAGCGCAGTCGGTTGTCGCGGCCGATGCGGTCGAAGACGAACAGGCGGCCCAGCGCCACGGCCGGCGCACAGTAGCCTTCGCCCACCTCGCAGTGCCAGACGATCCGCGGCCCCGCCGCCGGCCAGGGAACGGCCATGCCCTGCAGGCTGCTGCGGCCGTTGCCCGATGGCCCGAGGAATGTGCCCCAATCCTCGCCCTGTCGGGTGGCGAGGTCTGGGATCGCCTTGGCGTCGGCGGCGGAGCCGGCCGCCGGCATGGCGGCGGCGAGCAGGCCCAACGGCAGCCAGGAAAACAGCCACAGCCATCCGCGCCGGCGTACCGATGACATGCCTGCGGCCTCCGCGAGCGACCCCGCCCCGGGGCCCGGGCGATGGGGCCCCGGCGCCGCGGCCGGGCCGTATCATATCCGCCAGGGGAGCGTGGCATGGCCAGCACCAAGCAGATCCGCATCGGCCACGGGAACCGCGACATCGTGATCCCGGCGCAGGCCATCGAGTGGCAATTCGCCCGCTCCGGTGGCCCGGGCGGCCAGCACGTCAACCGCACGAGTTCCAAGGCGCAGCTGCGGTTCGACCTGCTCCACTGCCCTCACCTGCCCGAGGACGTGCGGCAGCGGGTCCTGGCCCGCGAGCGGTCGCGGCTCACCGGCGATGGCGTGCTCGTGATCAGCAGCCAGCAGCACCGCGAGCAGCCGCGCAACATCGCCGACTGCCTGGCCAAACTGGCGGCCATCCTGCAGCGCGGCCTGCGGCCGCCGAAATCGCGGCGTCCCACCCGCGTGCCGCGGTCCGCGATTGCGAAGCGGCTGGAGGGGAAAAAACGCCGCGGGCAGACGAAGCAGTCGCGCCGCCCGCAGCGGGACGACGGCTGACGCGGACGACCCCGCGGGCAGGCTGGTATAATCGGTGTGCGGGCAGCGAGGCCCGCGTTCAGCCGCCCGCCGCAGGACCGCACCATGGCGACAACCCGTGACATCGACACGCTGCTCAAGAACTGGGACTTCCGACCGGGCGAGGTGAACGCCCGGCTCGTCAAGGCCCGCAACGGCCGTCAGGTTCTGCAGATGCGGATCGACATGGGGCTCGTGCAGATGGAGACCGATTTGCGGCCCGACGGCCTGCGGCCCAACGGTGCCGAAACCTACTACGACTACCTGGTCGGCGAGGTGATCCGCGAAGGGAGCGGCTTCCGGCTCAACAAGGAGCAGTGCACCGAATCCGACCGCGAGTTCGTGCAGTTCTACCAGCGGCGGCTGTGCTGGCTGTCGCTCCGCGAGTACCGCCGTGCCGCCCGCGACGCCGACCACAGTCTGGCCTTCATGGACTTCGTCCGCGAGCACTCCCCCGACGAGGAGTGGACGCTGTCCCACGAGCAATACCGGCCGTTCGTGCTCTTCCATCGCGTGCAGGCAGCCGCCCTGGCCGCACTGCAGGAGGACGGCCCGGAGAACGCGATCGGCGAGATCAACAGCGGCCTGGCGCGGTTCAAGGAGCTGTTCACCCGCTACGACGCGGCGGAGCAGTATGCCGACGACGAGTTGGTGCGCCGGCTGGAGGAGATGCGGGAGAGCGTCCGCAGCCGCTACGACGTGGGACGCACGCTCGACGAGCAACTGGCCGAGGCCGTGCGCGCCGAGGACTACGAGCTCGCGGCACGAATCCGCGACCGCATCCGGCGCGGCGAGGCCGTGCGCGCCGACGGCGCCGGCGACGACGGTCCCTCCGTCTGAACCGGGCGGTAGATTTTTCAATTGTCCGCCCGCCCCCGATCCATCCCAGACTTCCTCGGCGACGCAATCGGTGTGACCCTGGGCGGGTTGTGACGGCGACAGCGGTGCTGGCAGGGCCGGCCGCGAACCGCCGGCTTCGGCACGCCGTATGCACGTTCACTCACATGTCGGCGGCCCTTCCGCCACAGCCCCCCTTGGAGACACGCCCATGCACGCCACCCTCTCCCGCCCTGCGACCCAGTCCGCAGCCAGCTCGGCCAGCGCTCAGTTCACGATCCACGTCGACGGCGAACCGTGCACCGTGCGTGCGGCCCAGGTGTGGACGATCGAGGAGGTGCTGGAATTCGCGCAGCAGTTCGACGGGGACATCGCCGGGCCGCATCCGCTGGACACGAGCGAGGCCCGCCTGGTGGCCGACGT
>QWPN01000145.1 GCA_003671185.1 Planctomycetota bacterium | reverse complement strand
CTGGGCTATGGCTGCGGCGCGGCCTGCGTGCTGATCCTGGTTCGCACCCGGGATGCCCGCATGCGGCCCCGGGCCGCGGACTGGCGTCCGCACTGGGACTGGATGCGGCGAATCGCCCGTATCGGGCTGCCCGCCGGCACCGATGCCGCCGCCAACGCCTGCTGCCACATGGTGTTTCTGTCGGTTGTCAACCGGCTGGGGGACGTGGGCGCCGCGGCCCACGCGGTGGCGATCACGATCGAGTCGCTCGCGTTCCTCCCAGGCAGCGCCTTCCAGGTGGCGGCGGCGACACTGGCGGGGCAGTTTCTCGGGGCCCGAGATGAACGTCGGGCCCGGCGAAGTGTCTGGCTCGCAGCCCTGACCTGTGCCGGGCTGATGTCCGTGGCCGGGGCCTGTTTCTACCTCTGGGCCGAGCCGCTGGCGGCCTGGTTCGTCGGTGGAGCGGGCAGCCAGCCCGAGGTGGCGGATGCTGCGGCCGGCCTGGTCCGCATCGTGGCCTTCGCCCAGCCGCCGCTGGCCCTGCTGATGGTGTTCTCGGGCGGCCTGCGGGGCGCCGGGGCCACGCGGCCGCCGCTCGTGGTCAATTTTCTGGGCATGCTGGCGATCCGCCTGCCGCTGGCCCTCGTGCTTTCGGCGCCGGCCGTGGAGCTCCCGCTGGGGGCCGGCACAATTGCCGGATTTGGCCTGGGCGTGCGGGGCGCCTGGCTGGCGATGGCCGCCGACCTCACGGCGCGCGGAGCGGCCATGCTGGCGATCTTCGCGCGGGCGCGCTGGACGCGCGTCGAAGTGTGAGCGCCGGCCGCGGCTCCGGTCCGGATTGGCATGGCCTTGGCGCCGGCCGACGCTACACTCTGATCTGAGCAGGCCGCCCGGTCGTCGGGATGGTCACACCTGCCCCCTGCGAGGGCCGTGAATGGCAGCCGTCGATCTCGAGGTCGAGCACTGGAGCACGGCCGCGGCCGCGGACCTCTACGAGGTCGCCCGCTGGGGAAACGGGTACTTCTCGGTGGGCCCCACCGGAAACCTCCTCGTCCACCCCGACAAGGATCCCACCAAGAGCATCGATCTCAAGCAACTCGTCGACCGCCTCCAGGTGCGGGGTATCGACCTGCCGATCCTGCTGCGCTTCGCCGAGATTCTCCAGCACCGGCTGGGCGAGATTCACGGCGCCTTCGCCGCGGCGATGAAGGACAGCGGCTACCGCGGCCAGTACTGCTGCGTCTACCCGGTGAAGGTGAACCAGCAGCGGCAGGTGGTGGAGGAGGTGCTCAGGTTCGGCAAGCCATACCAGTTCGGCCTCGAGGCCGGCAGCAAGCCGGAACTGCTGGCCGTGATCGCACTGGCCGACAACGACACGCCGATCATCTGCAACGGCTTCAAGGACGCCGAGTTCATCGAGACGGCGATGCTGGCCCAGAAGATCGGACGGCACGTGATCCCGGTCGTGGAGAGGTTTTCCGAGTTGCAGTTGGTGCTGGAGTATGCCGAGAAGCTGGGCGTTCGTCCCCGGATCGGCATGCGCGTCAAGCTCGCCACACGGGGCAGCGGCCGCTGGCAGTCGTCGGGCGGCTTTCGCAGCAAGTTCGGCCTCACCGCCAGCGAACTGATGAAAGGCCTCGAACTGCTCACCGCCCGGGGCATGCAGGACTGCCTGCAACTGCTGCACTTCCACCAGGGCAGCCAGATCACCAACATCCGCCACATCAAGGCCGCGCTCAACGAGGCCTCCCGTATCTACACCGAGCTCGTCAAGCGCGGGGCGGGGCTTCGCTATCTCGACGTGGGAGGCGGTCTGGGCGTCGACTACGACGGTTCGCAGACCAACTTCGAGTCGAGCGTCAACTACAGCCTGCAGGAATACGCCAACGACGTGGTGTACCACGTGCAGAACGCCTGCGACGAAGCGGGCGTGCCGCACCCGACCATCGTGTCGGAGAGCGGCCGGGCCATCGTGGCCTACCACAGCATGCTGATCTTCGGCGTGCTGGGCGTTTCGGAGCAGGGGGGCACGGCGGAGGTGACCGAACCGTCGGCCGAGGCCGAGCAGCCGCTGCACGACCTCATCGAGACCTACCAGAACATCAACGTGCGAAACCTGCTGGAGAGCTACCACGACGCCCAGCAGGCGCTCGACACCGCGATGAACCTGTTCGCCAGCGGTTACCTGCCGCTCGACCAACGGTCGGCCGTGGAGAACCTGTACTGGGCGATCTGCCGGCGGATCCACAAGCTGACCAGGAACCTGGAGTTCGTGCCTGAGGAGCTGGAGGGGTTGCAGGCGTCGTTGTCCGACACCTACTTCTGCAACTTCTCGCTGTTCCAGTCGATTCCCGACAGCTGGGCCATCAAGCAGTTGTTTCCGGTGATGCCGATCCACAGGCTCGACGAGCGCCCCTGCCGGGCCGCCGTGCTCGGCGACGTGACCTGCGACTCCGACGGCAAGATCGACCAGTTCATCGACCGCCGCGACGTGAAGCGCACGCTGCCGCTGCACACCTGGCAGAACGAGCCGTATTACCTGGGTGCCTTCCTGATCGGCGCCTACCAGGAGATTCTCGGCGACCTGCACAACCTGTTCGGCGACACGAACGCCGTGCACGTGAGCACCGACGAACGCGGCGAAGTGGTGGTGGACGCCGTGATCAAGGGGGACACGGTCCGCGAGGTCCTCGACTACGTGGAGTTCGATTCCAACCACCTCGTGCAACGGCTGCGCGACTCGATCGAGCAGGCGGTGCGCGAAGGCCGGATCTGCGACGGTCAGGCCGGCAAGTTCCTCAAGTTCTACGAGGAGGGGCTGGGCGGCTACACTTATCTGGAAGAGCCCGCCTGACCGACCCCCGTGGCGGTCAGCGGCGGGCCAGCTGTCCGCCGCCTGGTAGTCTGGTTCCATGCACCTGATCCGAGTCGGTGGCTGCGCCCTCAACCAGACGCCGCTCGACTGGGACGGCAACCGGGACCGCATCCTGACGGCGATCCGCGGCGGCCGCGACCGCGGCGTGTCCGTGCTCTGCCTCCCGGAGTTGTGTATTTCCGGCTACGGTTGTGAGGATGCCTTTCTCGCGCCGGGCGTGCAGCGCATGGCCTGGAGGGTGCTCGGTGAGATCGCTCCGCACACGTCCGGCATGGCCGTGGCGTTGGGCCTGCCCGTGCGGTTCGAGAGCGGGGTGTACGACGGCGTGGCCCTCGTGGTCGACGGCCGGATCGCAGGCGTGGCCTGCAAGCAGCATCTCGCCGGCGAGGGCATCCACTATGAGCCGCGCTGGTTCCGGCCCTGGCCGGCGGGCCGCCGGGGCAGCCTCGTGGTGGAAGGCTCCACCCTGCCGATCGGTGACCTGCGTTTCGACTGTGGCGGGGTGCGGATCGGCTTCGAGATCTGCGAGGACGCCTGGGTCGCCGACCGTCCCGGCGCGGCCCTGGCAGCCCGCGGCGTCGACCTGATCCTCAACCCCTCGGCCAGCCACTTCGCCTTCGGCAAGGACGAGATCCGCCGACGCTTCGTGCTGGAGGGATCGCGGGCCTTCGCCTGTGGCTACGTGTACGCGAACCTCGTGGGCAACGAGGCGGGCCGTGCCATCTACGACGGCGGGGTGCTGGTGGCCGCGGCCGGCACCATGTCTGCCGCGGGGCGACGTTTTTCCTTCGCCGACGAGGCCTGCACGGCGGCCCTCATCGACCTGGATGCCGTGCGGCTGGCGCAGTCGCGGCTGCGGCCTGCCACGGAACCCGATGCGGGCGACCGCGTGGCGGTCGCCTTCACGCCCGCGCAACTCGACTCCGCGGGTCCCGCGGCCGGGGGCGACGGTCGCGATGCCTGGGAGCGCGGCGACCACGTCAAGGAGGAGGAGTTCACCCGTGCGGTGGCGCTCGGCCTCCACGACTACATGCGCAAGAGCCGATCGCGCGGCTTCGTGGTCTCGGCCAGTGGCGGGGCCGACTCCTCGGCCGTGGCCTGCCTGGTGGCGATGGCCATGCGGCTGGCCGCCGCCGAACTGACGGCGCCCATGGCGGCCCGTCGGTTGGGGCTGGAGTCCGCCCCAGGGTGGGCCGACGCCGCCGGGCTCGTGCGGGCCGCGCTTACCTGCGTCTATCAGTCGACGGCGAACTCGGGGCCCGTGACCAGGGCCGCCGCCGCCGAACTGGCCGCCGCGTTGGGGGCCTCGTTCCACGAATTCGATGTGGAGCCGATCGCGCGCGGCTACGAGGCCCTGGTGGCCGGCGCCGTGGGCCGGCCGCTGACCTGGCAGCGAGACGACGTGGCGTTGCAGAACATCCAGGCCCGGAGCCGCTCGCCGGGCGTGTGGATGCTCGCCAACATCACGGGCGGCCTGCTCGTCTCCACCAGCAACCGTTCCGAGGCCGCGGTAGGGTATGCCACCATGGATGGCGACACCTCGGGGGGCATCGCACCGATCGCCGGCATCGACAAGGCCTATCTGCGACGCTGGCTGGTGTGGCTGGAACGGCAGGGGCCGGAGGGGCTGGGGCCGATCCCGGCGCTGGCCGCGGTGAACTCCCAGGCCCCCACGGCGGAACTGCGGCCGCAGTCGGCTGCACAGACCGACGAGGCCGATCTCATGCCCTATGACGTGCTCGACGCCATCGAGCGGTCGGCGATCCGCGACAAGCAGACACCGCTCGAGGCCTGGCGCCGGCTGTGCGGCGAGTTCCCCGCACATGCTCCCCGGCAGTTGGCGGCCTGGACGGAACGGTTCTTCACGCTCTGGAGCCGCAACCAGTGGAAGCGCGAGCGCTACGCGCCGTCATTCCACCTCGACGATGAGAACCTCGACCCCAAGACCTGGTGCCGGTTCCCCATCCTGTCCGGCGGCTTCGCCCGCGAGCTCGCCGAACTTCGCGCCGCCGCGGGCCGCTGACGGTGTGGTACGGTTCCCGCATGATCCGCGGGCGTGGCGTTCGGGGCTGCCCATGCCCTCTCGCCGGACGTTCGCGACGGGCTTCCTGCCCTGTGCTCCCTGGGGTGGAAGCTACGCTTCGCAATCCTTGCTGCGCTTGCTTCCACAGCCCGCCCGAGGGCACGGGCATCCTCTCCTCAGATCATCGACCAGGAAGGACGAGGCCGCGTGAGGCTCACGTGGCAGCCGTATCAGGCCCGGACCTCGGCCTCCAGCGCCGCGCCGCGCTGGAAGTTCACGAGGTTGCGAACGGTCTGCGCGGCGATGGCATCGAGGGCGTCCTTCGTGAAGAAGGCCTGGTGCGCCGTGACTACCACGTTGGGGAACGTGAGCAGCCGCGAGAACGTGTCGTCCTGGATGATCGAGCCGCTGTGGTCGGCGAAGAACAGGTCGGCCTCCTCCTCGTAGACGTCGAGCCCGAGGAGACCGACATGGCCGCTCTTGAGGGCGTCGATCACGGCCCGCGTGTCGACCAGGCCGCCACGGCTGGTGTTGATGAGCATCACCCCCGGCTTCATCAGCGCGAGGGCGCGACCGTCCACGAGATGGCGGGTGGCGGTCGTGAGTGGGCAGTGGAGCGTGACGATGTCGGCGTTCGCGAACACCTCGTCGAGCGGCACGAAGACCACCCCCCGGGCCTGCAGATCCGCGTCCGGCTGCAGATCGTGGGCCAGCACGCGGCAGCCGAAACCGAGGAGGATCTCGGCCACGCGGCGGCCGATCCTGCCGGTGCCTACGACGCCAACCGTACGGCCGTGCAGGTCGAATCCCAGCAGGCCCTCCAGGGAGAAGTTTCCCTCGCGCACCCGGTTGTAGGCCTTGTGCAGCCGCCGGTCGAGCATCAGCATCAACCCCACCGCGTGCTCGGCGACCGCGTGGGGCGAATATTCCGGCACCCGCGTCACGGCCACGCCGAGGCGGGCCGCAGCCTCAAGATCGACCTGATTGAATCCGGCGCAGCGGAGCGTCACCAGTCCCACGCCCAGCCGTGCCAGTCGCTCCAGCGTGGGGGCGTCGAGCGTGTCGTTCACGAAGCAATTGACGGCCCGGGCTCCCTCGGCCAGCCGGGCCGTGTCGCGGTCGAGCCGCGGTTCGAGCCACTCCCATTCCAGCGGCAGGCCGGCCGAGGCCGCCGCCAGCGACTCGCGGTCGTAGGGCTTGATCGAGAAGGCGGCGACCCGCATGGCGGTGTTCCTTCGCAGGCGGCGGCCGGGGCCGGGGTGCGGGAAAGTCTACGCAACGGCCGTTCCAGACGGTGCGAAAGCGGTATTTTCGGTGGCGAAACGCCCTCGCCCGGCCGCCGCGGCCTTGCTATGTTCCCGCTCCTGCCACAGCACCCGCGGAGCCGCGTTCCATGACCCGCCCGATCACGCTGAGCCATCTCGCTGTCGTGGCCGCGGGCCTGCTCTGGGCGACGGCCACCGTGCGCCCCGTCAGTGGCCAGGGACTGGGCGCAGCGCCCCCCGTTCCAGTCGGTTCGCAGCCCGCCGCCGGCCGTCCGCCGGCCGAGCCACGCGGCCCGGCCCCGACCCAGCAGTCACCGCCGGCACCCGTGGCCCAGCCGCCGCAGCCGCAGCAACCATCCGCCCTCTCGCCGGAGCAGCAGGCGGCCCTCGACCGGCTGCTCGCCGCCTGGGAGGCGCGCAACGCCGCGGTGCGGACCTGGTCGTGCACGTTTCACAAGTGGGAATACAACGCCTGGAGCCCGGCCGGCGCCGGCGGCGACCGGCTGGCCTTCGCGGAGAGCACGGGCGAGCTCAAGTACGCCGCTCCCGACAAGGGACTGTTTCGCGTCAAGGAGATGAAGCAGTGGAATCCTGAAGCGCGGCGCTACGAGGTGCGCGGCGCCGACACCGGGGAGCACTGGGTGTGCAACGGCGAGAGCATCTACGAGTTCCGGCACACCGACCGGCAATTGCGCGAGACGAAACTGCCACCGGAGATGCGCGGCAAGGCGATCAGCGACGGTCCGCTCCCCTTCGTGTTCGGAGCCAAGTCCGAGACGTTGAAACGACGCTACTGGATGCGGCTCATCACCCCGGCCGATGCGAAGGACCAGTTCTGGCTGGAGGCGCTGCCGCGGTTCCAGGCCGACGCCGCCAACTTCTCCAAGGTCGAGCTGATCCTGCAGGCCCGTGACCTGATGCCGTTCGCGATCCAGATCTACAAGCCGGGCGGCCAGGATCGCGACGTCTACCAGTTCGACCCGCGCACGAATCTCATCGACAAGGGCCTCGACATGATTCGCGACTTCGCCAAGCCGATGACTCCGTTCGGCTACAAGTACGTGCTCGAGGATCTGCAGGCCCAGGCTGCTCCGGGCGGACAGGCGGCCCAGCCGGTGCCGCCCCCGCGCTGACGGCACGCGAGGCGGTTTTTCCGCGCTCCCCATGCGCACGGCGTGGCGGCTGTTCGTCGCTCGCCCGGTGGCGGATATACTCCACCCTCGCGCACCCGCAGATCCCCGAGGCCGCGATGCCGCCCATCGACCCCGCTCACCCGTTGTTTCAGCTCCTGCAGCGCGACAAGCGCTACACGCTCGACGCCTACCTGTTCGTGCTGGAGTCGCTCTCCTTCGCCCAAGAGACGCTGGGCATGGGGAATGAGCCGGCCCTGGAAGAGCTCGAACCACCGGCCGGCGGCGAGGCCGAGCCGGCCCCCCGGCCGCGCCGGGGGCGGAAGCGGCAGTCGGAACGGCACGTGTCGGGGCGGCAACTCTGCGAGGCGGCCCGGCTCTACGGTCTGCAGCAGTACGGGTACCTGGCGCCGACCGTGCTGGCCACCTGGGGCATCCGCCGCACGGCGGACATCGGCGAGATCGTGTTCAACATGATTGATATCGGACAGATGCGCAAGACCCGCAGCGACAAGCGGGAGGACTTTCACGATGTCTACGGATTCGAAGAAGCCTTCTCGCGCGACCTGTCGTTCGTCGTGCCCGACCCCGTATGAGCGGGGCGGCAGCGGGGCGGCCCGCCTGGGCGGGCTTCGCGTTCGCGATCCTGGCCGAGGCGGCGTGGCTGGCGGCTCTGGCCTGGATGGCCTGGGGCCACTGACGAGGATGCCATGACCTTGGCGCTGGGAAGCGTGCCTCTGTGGGCGGCCCTGGTGCCGCTGGGGCTGTATATCGTCCTGGTGGGCTGGCTGCACCTGCGACGACGGCCCGTGGCATTGGCCGGCTCCTGGGACAACCTGCTGCTCGCCGCGGCCGTGTTGGGGCTGGTGGTGGCCGGTCCGCTGGCCCTGCTGCAGCCCGCGGTGGGCACCTCGCCATGGGCCGCCACCATGCTCGTGCTCCTGTTCGCACTGCTGGTCGCCATCGGCATTCTCGCGGCGCGGCCCCGTGTCGTCGTCTACAACGTCAGCATCGACCAGTTGCGTCCTGTCGTGGCGGAACTCGCCACGGGCATCGACGCCTCTGCCCGCTGGGCGGGAGAAACGGTGGCGCTGCCGGCCCGCGGCCTGCAGTTGCACCTCGATGGACGGGGCCTGGCCCGCAGCGTGAGCATCGTCGCCGTCGGCGGCCGGCCCCCGGCGGAGTCATGGGCGGAATTCAGCCGCCGCCTGCGCCGGGCCGTGCGGCGCCTGCGGGTGAGCCGCAGTCCGTGGGGCGCGGCCTTCGTGGGCCTGGGCGGGGCCGTCATCGCCTGTGCCCTGTGGCTGGCGCTGTGGGTACCGTCGTCGCAGCCATCGACCGCCCGGTCCGTCCCCGCCCCAGGAGCTTCCCATGCCGGTCCACGTCGACCTGTCGGCACATGACATCACAGTGCCGGTCGTGGTGCGTAACGCGCCCCCGGGACGGCTCTACGAAGATGCCGTGACCCGCGAGCGGGCGGGCATCGTCTCCAGCGGGGCGATCGCCATCCGCTCGGGCGCCAAGACGGGCCGCAGCCCGGCCGACAAGCACGTCGTGCGCCGGCCGGAGTCGGAGGGCGAGGTGTGGTGGGGCCCGGTGAACCACCCCATCGAGGAGCACACCTTCCTGCTCAATCGGCAGCGGGCCGTCGACTACCTCAACACCCGCGATCAGATCTACGTCTGCGACGGCTACGCCGGCTGGGATCCCGCCTCCAGGATCAAGGTGCGCGTGCTCTGCGCCCGCGCCTACCACGCGCTCTACATGCACAACATGCTCATCCGGCCCACGCTCGACGAACTGGAGCGCTTCGGCGAGCCCGACTACGTGATCTACAACGCCGGCCAATTTCCCGCCAACCCGCTCACGGCCCAGATGACGAGCCGCACCAGCATCGACCTCTCGATCGAGCGGCACGAGCAGGTGATCCTGGGCACCGAGTACGCCGGCGAGATGAAGAAGGGCGTGTTCACCTACATGCACTGGCTGCTGCCTGGCCGCGGCATCCTCTCCATGCACTGCTCGGCCAACGAGGGGCGGTCCGCGGGTGGCGGCGCCGGCGACGTGTCGCTGTTCTTCGGTCTCTCCGGCACCGGCAAGACGACGCTCTCCGCCGACCCGGCACGCCGGCTGATCGGTGACGACGAGCACGGCTGGGGCGACGACGGCATCTTCAACGTGGAGGGGGGCTGCTACGCGAAGTGCATCCATCTGGCCGCGGAGAAGGAGCCGGAAATCTGGCGCGCGATCCGCTTCGGCACGGTGCTGGAAAACGTGGTCTACGATCCTGCCACCCGGGCCGTCGACTACGAGTCGAGCGCGATCACGGAGAACACGCGGGCTGCCTATCCGATCGAGTACATCGACAACGCGAAGGTGCCCTGCGTGGCGGGCCATCCGCGGAACGTGATCTTCCTCACCTGCGATGCCTCGGGCGTGCTGCCGCCCGTGAGCCGACTGTCACGTGAGCAGGCCATGTATCACTTCCTCTCCGGCTACACGGCCCGCGTGGCCGGCACGGAGATGGGGATCGTGGAGCCGCAGGTGGCCTTCTCGGCCTGCTTCAGTGCCGCGTTCCTGGTGCGGCACCCCGCGGCCTACGCCAGGCTGCTGGCCGAGAAACTGCGGCGACACGAGGCCCGCGCCTGGCTGGTGAACACCGGGTGGGCGGGCGGCGCCTACGGCACGGGAACGCGGATCGCTCTGGCCGCGACGCGGCGGATCATCGACGGCATCCACGCCGGCGCGCTCGATGCCGCAGCGGTGAGCCGCGACCCCGTGTTCGGTCTCGACGCGGTGACGCGGGTGCCGGGCGTGGAAGACCGACTGCTCGTGCCGCACCGGGCCTGGGGCGACGAGAACGCCTGGCGCGAGGCGGCGGCTCGCTTGGCGGCCCGGTTCAAGGAGAATTTTCGCACGTTCGCCGATCAGGCCGGCGCCGACGTGCTGGCGGCGGGTCCGGCGTGACGGGCTCGTTCGGGCGCTGGCAAGGGCACGTTTCTGCAGATGCCCTGGCGAGGACTTCAGCGGAGGCTTCCATGGCGGCATCACCTGCGGGTCCCCTGTCCGCTGAATCCGGCCCGGGACAGGCGGCGTGGCAGCGGGCCGACCGGGTCGCGCACGCCCGCCTGCTGCTCGACTCCTTCGCACGACTGCTGGGCCGCGAACTCCTGTCCCGCGAGGGGAGCGACCTGGATCAGGCGCAGCGGCTCTTTGCGGCGCCGTTCGTCGTCGTGTCGCACGGCACGGAGTCCGACCCCGTGCTCAACTACGGCAACGCGCAGGCGCTGGCCCTCTGGGAGATGACCTGGGATGAACTGACACGCACCCCCTCGCGGCTCACCGCCGAGCCCGTGCACCGCGACGAACGGGCGCGGTTGCTGGAGCGGACCAGACGCCACGGCTACGTGGACGACTATGCGGGCGTGCGCGTTTCGGCGACCCGCCAACGCTTCCGCATCGAGAGGGCGATCGTGTGGAACCTGGCCGACGCGGCCGGAAACCACTGCGGCCAGGCCGCCACGTTCGATCGCTGGACGCCGCTGCCGGCGGCGGACGCAGCGGGCTGAGTTGGTCGCCGTGGGGGTCAGCGGCTTTAATAGCATGTTCCGTCCAGCCCGTCACCGCCCAGGAGCCTTGCCATGTCGATCGAAAAACTGTCGGCGTTCGTCCTCGTCTGGTCCCTGTGCGGCTTCGCCCTGGCGGCCGCCCGTGTCGAGGCGGCGGCGCCGCTCTCGGGCGAGGTGAAGAAGATCGACGGCAGCAGCGTGGACCTCGCGTCCTACAAGGGCAAGGTCGTGCTCGTCGTCAACGTGGCCAGCCGCTGTGGCTACACCGGCCAGTACGCCGGCCTGCAGAAACTGCACACGGCCTACAAGGACAAGGGACTCGTGGTGCTGGGCTTTCCGGCCAACGACTTCGGCGCGCAGGAGCCGGGCAGCGATGCCCAGATCGCCGAGTTCTGCTCCTCGAAATACGGTGTCACGTTCGACATGTTCTCCAAGATCACGGTCAAGGGTCCGGACAAGGCGCCGCTCTACAAGGCGCTCACCGAGTCCGCCGATCCGAAGGGCGAAGTGAGCTGGAACTTCGAGAAGTTCCTGATCGGCAAGGACGGCACGGTCGTGGGCCGCTACAAGTCGGGCGTGGGTCCCGAATCGCCCGAACTCACCAAGGCGATCGAGGCGGCCCTGGCACGGTAGGGTTCACGGGGCCACGGCCTCACGCCGCGCGTGACGTGGGGCCACTGCCGCGGGCCTGCTCGGCGCCGATTGTGCGACGCACCACCCACGAGGGTCTCCCCTGCGCCTCGCGATACGTGCGCACCACGTACTCGCCCACGATGGCCACGGCCGCCGTCGGCACCGCCGCCACCAGGCTCGCCACCGCCGTGACGGCAGCCAGCGAGAGCCCCGGCTGCGGCGCGGCCCACGCCGACACCGTGGCCACGAGCGTCGAAATGATGCCGAGGACTCCCAGTGCTCCGGCACCGACCCAGGTGAGTCGCATCGGCGCGTCGGAGGAGAGCACGAGCGCGTCACCGGCCAGCCGCGCCAGTTTCCAGGGGGAATATTTCGTGGCGCCGGCGGCCCGGGCATGGCGGTCGTACCACACCGGCTCGTGGCGAAATCCGGCCCAGGGCACGAGGCTGCGTAGGTAACGGCGCTTCTCCGGCAATGCCACCACCGCGTCGGCGACCGCGCGGTCGACGAGTTTGAAGTCGCCGGTGTCGACCGGCATGGGGTAGGGGATCAGCCCGGCGAACAGCCGGTGGAACAGGCTGGCGGTGACGAGCTTGAAGCGGGTTTCGCCGTCGCGGCGGCGGCGGCGGCCGTAGGCTACGTCCACGCCGGCCCGCCACACGCGGACCATCTCGGGGATCACCTCCGGCGGATCCTGAAGGTCGGCGTCGGTGATCACGACGGCGTCGCCACGGGCCGCCGCCAGGCCGGCCGACATCGCCGCCTGCTGGCCGAAGTTGCGGGCCAACTCGATCACCCGCACCCGCGGGTCCCGGGCGGCGATCCGCTCCAGTCGGGCGAGCGTGGCGTCGCGGCTGCCGTCGTCGACGTACACGATCTCGAAATCCATCCCCGTCCGCGGCAGCACCTCGACGAGGCGTGTGTGCGTCGATTCGATCACCTCCTGCTCGTTGTGGCAGGGAATCACGACGGAGAGCAGGCCGCGGCCGGGCCGACGCGCCGGCCCGCAGGGCAGGATGCCGTCGCAGACGGGCAGGGCCGGGCTCGCCGAGGCGTCGTGGGCGTGCTGGTTCATCGCGTCGTCCCCGCGGCACTGGCGGTGCGCGAGCCGCCGTGCGCTTCCTGCCCCACGGCCACGACGTCGTGGTCGCGGAACAGCGGCCTCGTCCGGGCCACGATGCCATAGCCAGGGGGCAGCACGGAGGCGATCTCGCCATAGTGCTGCTCCGGGATCAGCAGCAGGGCGTCCGGGCCCGAATGCAGGAAGCGGGACACGTCGTCGGTGCGGAAGTCGCCGATCTGTTCCACGTGGCCGCGGGCATAGAACACGATATTGGGGCTGGCCATCATGTAGGTGCCGATGCGAGCCGGTGCCCCGTCCCGCGTCTGCACCCGGCGCACGAAGTCGGGCAGCACGTTGGCGTCTCCCATCAGCCAGGATGCCGGACCGACTGCCAGCGACGTGTAGACGAGTCCGGTGACCACGAAGGCGGCGACCGCGGTGGCGGGCCGGCTGCGGGCATACCAGCCGCAGGCGATGGCTCCGGCCACAGGGATCAGTCCCACCAGCGCCGCCGGTTCGGCGCCGACCAGACCGTAGCGGACGGTCACGAGCACGGTCGCCGCGGTGGCCAGGCCGCCGAAGGCCAGCCACCCCAGCCCGCTGGCCATCCAGCGCGGATGCGCCCAGGCTCCGCGGTGCACGGCCTCCACGGCCAGCACGGCCACCAGGAACGCCGCGGCCGGGTAGGCCGGCAGCACGTAGTTGGGGAGTTTTGTGGCGGCGGCGGAGAAGCCCCCCACCCACACGGCCAGCCACACGAGCAGCAGTCCCAGCACGGCGTCGGTGGTGGCCTCGCCGGCCCGCTTCCAGACCCGCCGGGTGGCGACGACGATCGCCAGCGGCAGGAAGCACGACCAGGGGTAGAAGCCCACCAGCATCGCCAGTGGATGAAAGAACGCACTGCCACCGTGCTTCTCCATCGGTGTGAGGAAGCGGCCCACGTTGTGGACGAAGAAGAAGCCGGTCGTCCATTCGCCCCCGGTGCGGACTGACACGGCCACGTACCACGGGGCGGCGGCGGCCAGCATCGCCGCGGTGAGCGTGAAGGGCCGCAGGCTGCGCATCACGTCGGGGATCGCACCGAGCGCCGCGGCGGCACGGTCGCGCAGAGTGTTCCCGCCGGCATCGAGCCGGCGGTCGATGGCCTGCCACCAGATCCAGGGCACGATCACCGCCAGGGGGCCCACGAAGCCGATCGGACCCTTGCAGACCACGGCCAGCCCCAGCAGCGCACCGATGCCGGCCGCGCGGCCGATGGAGAGTTGCGGGAACCCGGTCGTGGCCGTACGGGCTCCCCCGCCGGGATTCCGCGCGGGCAGCAGGGGTTCGGCGGCCAGGATCGTGGCCCAGGCGGTGAGGGCCACGAGGATCGCATCCGGCGTGGCCGCATGGGCCTCGATGCCCACCAGCAGGCAGCCTACGAACGCCAGCGCGGCCACGACGCCGGTCGTGGCATCGAACCAGCGGGTGCCCGCCCGCAGCAGTGCCAGGGCGGTGACCAGCGTGGCCAGCACCGACGGCAGCCGAGCCGCGAACTCGTTGATGCCGAACACGGTCATGGCGGCGGCCATGCACCAGTGCATGAGCACCGGCTTGTCGACGGCCAGCGTGTCGTTGTAGATCGGTACCACCCAGTCGCCCGTCTCGACCATCGTTCGCGCGATGGCCGCGAAGCGGGGCTCGTCCTCGTCCCAGAGGGGCGTGGGAACCGTGCCCACGGCGAGGGCCGCAAGCGAAACCAGCAGGACGAGGGCCGTGGGACGCGTGATGGTCATGGGATCGATCCTGGAAAAAGGGGCGTCAGCGAAGCAGAACGGTGTCTTCGAAGCCACTGCCGGCGACGGCCAGCGGTTGAGCGGGACTATCCGGCGCCGGGCCCACCAGCAGCAGGCGCCGTGCGGAGGGAAGCGACGTGACGGAGTTCAGGACCCGGTATCCGGGGGGCAGCACCGCGCCGACTTGTTGCTCGAACCGCGCGTCGACGACGAGGTGGGCCTGGGGATGCGCGGCCAGGAACGCGGCGACCTGTGGCGGCGTTTTCAATTCGGTGACGCTGCCGCTTTTCGTGAGGCGCCCCGCGTAGAAGGACGTGCTGGGCGGCGCCCGGTACGATCCCACGTGGATCGGCCCCTGGGCGGCACGGGGCTCGAGCGAGGCCACGAGTTGCCGGGTGCCGCCCGCTCCGCCCAGGCATGAAGGGCCCACGGCGATGAGCAGTCCGACCGTGCCGCAGGCCGTGGCCGCCCAGGCCGCGGCCGCCCAGGCCCGTGAGCCGCGTGACTGGTACGACCAGGCGCAGGCCGCGCCGACCAGCGGCACCAGTCCCACCAGCCCCAGCCATGCGGCTTCGGGCGCCACGAACCGGGCCACGATCGGCATGCCGATGCCGATGGCCACGCCCGAGGCGGCGAGGAAGGACCATGACCAGCGCATCCAGCCGTCGCTGGCGGCCGCGGGACGGCGGATCCAGTCGGCCACGAACAGGCCCACGGCGCCGGCCAGGGCGGGGTAGGCCGGCCACACGTACCCCGGCAGCTTCGTCCCGGAGAGCGAGAAGGGCACGACCCAGGCGACGATCCAGGCGATGAGGAGCCGCATGCCGGGCTCGTCGCCGTGTCCGGTTACCGAACGCGCGGTGCGGACGGCATGGTGCCCCACCAGGGCCGAAGCCATCGACCAGGGGAACATGCCCAGCAGCAGCACGAGCGGGTAGTAGATGAGCGCGGAACCGGAGTGTCCCTCCATCGCGCCGGAGAAGCGGCCCAGGTTGTGCACGAGCAGGAAGCCCTCCAGCCATTCACCGCCGGTACGGACCGTGACCAACGCGTACCACGGACCGGCTACGGCCAACGCCGCGGTTGCGATCAGCAGCGGTCGGGTGCCACGCCAGCCGTCGCGGAAGGCCGCCGCCCATCGTGCCGGTCGCGAGCCGCTGCGGCTCGGATCGAGCGCCGCCTGCCACGTGGCGAAACCCACGAATGCCGCCATCGGCAGCACGAGCCCCACCGGCCCCTTGGCGAGCACGGCCAGACCGCAGGCCGCTCCCACTCCCAGAGCCGCGCCGCCGGAGAGCCGCACGGGACCGTGCCGCCAGCCGACGCCGTCCGCGCCGGGCGCGCGTGCCCCGCGCACGAAAAGCCATAGTGCGAGCGTGGTGCAGAATGCCAGCGGGGCGTCGGGCGTCGCCGCGCGGCCGGTGATACCGGTCCACAGGCAGGTGGCCAAAGCCAAGCCGGCCCACGTGCCCGCAGCGGGGCCGAACAGGAGGTGGCCGATGCGCCAGGTGATCAGGCAGGCGGCCAGCGTGAGCAGGGCCGAGGGGAGCCGGGCGCCGGTTTCGTTGACGCCGGCCAGGGCGAAGCCGGTCAGATGCAGCCAGTTCACCAGCACCGGCTTTTCGATCCGCAGCCGGCCGTTGAAGGTGGGCACGACCCATTCGCCGCTCTCCCACATCGCCAGCGAGCAGGCGGCGTTGCGCGGCTCGTCGTCGTCCCAGAGGGGCGGGCCGCCAAGGTTCGGCAGCAGCACGAGAGCCGCTAGCGCGGCGACGATCAGGCCCTGGAATCGGGGGAGCGGCATGCGGAAAAACCTGCGGCCGGAGCGCCCTCGCCGCCGGGCGCAGGGGGCTGCGACTGCGGAGCGGTCGGGGGCGGGAGAGTAGGGGCCTGAAGTTCGGCGGGTCAAGCCATGAACGGGGCGGGAAAAACCCTGGTTTTTCCCGTGTTGCAGGCCGGTTGACCCTGCCCGTGGGCCGGGTATGTTCAAGCATCGCCGCGGCCCCCACGGATGGTCAGCGCGGGCCCGCACGCGGTTGGAGACCGTTCCTTGGCAGACGCAGAGAACCCGCCCCCGGGTGACGGTGAAGGCCCTGCCGGTGGCCCAGCGGCCGACGGGCTGCGGGATAGCTCCGGCGGCCGGCTCATCGAACTGCCGATCGAGCAGGAGCTGAAAGACAGCTACCTGACCTACGCGATGAGCGTGATCGTGTCGCGGGCCCTGCCCGACGTGCGCGACGGGCTCAAGCCGTCGCAGCGGCGCATCCTCGTCGCCATGAACGACCTCAACCTGTCGCCTGGCGCCTCCCGCGTGAAGTGCGCCAAGATCTCCGGCGACACCAGCGGCAACTACCACCCGCACGGCGAGAGCGTGATCTATCCCACGCTCGTGCGCATGGCCCAGGAATGGAACATGCGGCACGTGCTGGTCGACAAGCAGGGCAACTTCGGTTCGATCGCGGGGCTGCCCGCGGCGGCCATGCGATACACGGAGGCACGCCTGTCGCCGATCGCGGCGATGATGCTCGACGACCTCGACCTCGACACCGTCGACTACGTCCCCTCCTACGACGAGCGCAACACCGAGCCGGTCGTGCTGCCCAGCCGGTTCCCCAACCTGCTCGTCAACGGCGCCGGCGGCATCGCCGTGGGCATGGCCACGAGCATCCCGCCGCACAACCTGGGCGAGGTCTGCCGGGCACTGGTGGCCCTGATCGACAACCCCGCGGTGTCGATGGCCGAACTGCTGCAGATCGTGCCCGGCCCAGACTTCCCCACCGGCGGCATCGTGATGGGCCGCGAGGCGCTCGTGCGCGGGTATCTCACGGGCCGCAGCACGATCACGCTGCGGGCCCGGGCCCACGTGGAGGAGTTCGGCAAGAACCGCTCGCGGATCGTGGTCACGGAAATCCCCTACCAGCAGACCCGGGACGCGATCGAGGAGAAGATCGCCGAACTCGTCAACGAGGACCGCATCAAGGGCATTTCGGCGATCCGCAACGAGAGCGATCTCAAGGATCCGGTGCGCCTGATCCTGGAGCTGAAGCGCGACGCCGATCCCGACGTGGTGCTCAACCAGCTCTACCAGTTCTCGCCGCTGCAGACGACGTTCTCACTGATCTTCCTGGCGCTGGTCGACGGCAAGCCGCGCATCCTGTCGTTCAAGAGCATGCTGGAGGAGTTCCTCAGGCACCGTAGCGCCGTGATCCGGCGTCGCACGCAGCACCTGCTGCAGAAGGCACGCAGCCGGAAGCACACGCTGGAGGGCCTGCTCGTCGCCCTGGCGAACATCGACGAGGTGATCCGCATCATCCGCAGTTCGAAGTCGCAGGCCGAGGCCAAGGAGCGGCTCTGCCAGTTGCAGGCCCCGGCGGCGTTGCTGGAGCGGGCCCTGGGCGGAGACGGCTTCGCCATCCTCCAAGAGGAGCGGGGCGTCGCCGAGACCTACGGCCTCTCCCCGGTGCAGGCCGACGCCATCCTCCGGCTCACGCTCGGCCAACTCGTGAACCTGGAGCAGGAAAAGCTGGGCGGCGAGCACCGCGAGCTGCTGGGCAAGATCGGGGAATTCCGGCGCATCCTCTCCAGCGAGGCGAATATCCGGGCCCTGATTCGCGCGGAATTGACGGAACTGGAGGGGAAGCACGGCGACGAGCGGCGCACCGAGATCAGCGGCGAGGCGGGCGACATCCGCGACATGGCGGAACTGATCACCGAGGCCACGATGGTGGTGACGATCAGCCGGGCCGGCTACGTGAAGCGGACCGCGGCGGACGTCTACCGGGCGCAGCGGCGCGGCGGCAAGGGGCTGACCGGGGCCCGCACCGACGAGGAGGACCCGATCGAGCACCTGTTCGTGGCCAGCACGCACGACTGGCTGCTCGTGTTCACCACGCTGGGGAAGGTGTTCTCCATGCGGGTCTTCGAGCTGCCAGAGCTGGCCCGCGACGCCAAGGGCCGGGCGCTCGTCAACCTGCTGGAGTTCGAGTCCGGGGAGAAGGTGGCCGAATGCCGGGCCGTGTCGGGCTTCGAAGACCCCGATCAGTACCTGATGCTGGCCACGCGCGGCGGCATGGTGAAGAAGACGGCCCTGGAGCAGTATCGGCGTCGGCGCACCAAGGGCCTGATCGCGGTCAAGCTTCGCGAGGGTGACGAGTTGGTGGACGCGGTGATCACGAGGCCGGGCGACGAACTGGTGCTGGCCACGGCCAAGGGGATGGCGATCCGCTTCCCCGAATCCGACGCGCGGCCGATGGGCCGCGACACGAGCGGCGTGCGCGGCATCAAACTCGGTGCCGGCGACCGCCTGGTGGGCATGGTGGTGGCCGATCCGGACGCCACGCTGCTCACTGTGTGCGAGAACGGGTACGGCAAACGCACCCCCTTCGGCACCGGCACGCCCGTGGCTGGTCCCGCTCCCGGCGACGAGGGCGCTGCGGCCGACGAGGGGGCCGAGATCGAGGCTCCCGAGTCCGCCGGCGACGAGGCCGAGGAGTCGAGCGGGATGCGGTACCGCACCCAGCACCGCGGCGGCAAGGGCGTCCGCGACATCAAGGCCACGGCCCGCAACGGCGCCGTGGTGGCGGTCGTCTCGGTGCGTGACGACGACCAGGTGCTGATGATGACGGCACGGGGCAAGATCCAGCGGGTCAACGTCCGCGAGATCAACCCCATCGGGCGCAACACGCAGGGCGTGCGCATCATGCGGGTCGACGACGGCGACGCACTGGCGGCGGTCGTGCCCGTGCCGCCCAGCGAGCAGGAGGAGGCGGACGCCCCCGCCATCGTGGACGGACCCGAGCCCACCGCCTGACCATCCGCTGGTCACTCCCATGCGCATCGCCGTGGTCGGCACCGGGTACGTGGGGCTTGTGACGGGCACGTGCCTGGCGGACAGCGGCAATCGCGTGACCTGCGTCGACATCGACGCCGGCAAGATCGCCCGGCTGGAGCGGGGTGAGATCCCCATCTACGAGCCGGGCCTCGAAGAACTCGTCGACCGCACCCTGCGGGCCCGCAGGTTGCGGTTCACGACCGACCTCGCCGCGGCAGTCCACGGCGCGGGGCTCGTGTTCCTGGCCGTGGGCACGCCGCAGGCCGCGGACGGTTCGGCCAACCTGGACGCCCTGTGGGGCGTGATCGACGCCCTGGCGCCGCACCTCGACGAGGCCGCGATCGTGGTCACGAAGAGCACGGTCCCGGTGGGAACCTGCGCCGGCATCGAACGGCGGTTGCTGGAGCGCACGGGCCGCATGTGCCGCGTGGCCAGCAACCCCGAGTTCCTCAAGGAGGGGGCGGCGATCGAGGATTTTCAGAAGCCGGACCGGGTCGTGGTGGGAGCGAGGACCACGCCGGTGGCGGAGACGCTGCGGGCGATCTACGCCCCTTTCCTGCGCACGGAGAATCCGTTTCTCGTCAT
>QWPN01000021.1 GCA_003671185.1 Planctomycetota bacterium | reverse complement strand
GCGGCCGTTGTGCCGGTAGGTGAGCCGCTCATGGTCGATGCCCAGCAGGTGCAGCATCGTGGCGTGCAGGTCGTTGACGCCCACCTTGTTCAGCTCGGCCTTGTAGCCGAATGGGTCGGTGGCCCCGTAGTGAAAGCCCCCCTTCACGCCGCCGCCCGCCAGCCAGATCGTGAACCCTTGGGGATTGTGGTCGCGGCCCTTGCCACCCTGTGAGTCGCTCGTCCGCCCGAACTCGCCGCCCCACACGACGAGCGTGTCCTCGAGCATGCCGCGGGCCTTGAGATCGGCCAGGAGCGCCGCCGCCGGCCGGTCGGTGGCTGCGCCGCAGGCGCGGTGGTTCGTCTCGATGTTGTCGTGGCCGTCCCAGGGCACATCGTCCACCGCACCGTCCCCGCCGGTGTTCCGCCCGGCGAAGATCTGCACGAAACGCACGCCCCGCTCCAGGAGCCGCCGCGCCGTCAGGCACTGCCTGGCCATCACCTGGCAGCGCGGATCGCCAGTGCCATACAGCTCGTGGATGTGCTTGGGTTCGCTGGCCAGGTCGAAGGCCTCGGGCGCCGAGGCCTGCATGCGGAAGGCGAGTTCGAAGCTCGCCATCCGGGCCGGCAGGTCGGCCTGCGTGGGCCGTGCCGCGGCGTGGGCCGCATTCAGCGCGGCCAGCACGTCGAGTTCCTCGCGCTGACCGCCGGCCGCGTGGCCGGCCCGGGGGGCGAGATCGTCGATCGCCGCCGCGCGCCGGGCGTCGAGGGCGATCGCCTGGTGGCTGCGGGGCAGGAAGCCGGCCGACCAGATCTGGTCGTCGCCGCGGGGCTTGCGTTCGTGCATGACGACGAACCCCGGCAGGTCGTCGGCCAGCGACCCCAGGCCATAATCGAGCCAGGCGCCGAGGCTGGGCATCCCCGGACGGCTGAAGCCGCACATCAGTTCCATCGCGGCGGGGGCGTGGTTGTTGGCCCGCACGTGGCAGGAGTGGAGGAAGGTCATGTCGTCCACGTGCCGCGCCAGGTGCGGGAAGATCTCGCTCACCCAGGTCCCGGACTCGCCGTGACGCGCCCAGGCGAACGGGCTGGCCATGCAGGTGCCGCTGGTGCCGAAGAACCCCACCTGCTTGTCGGCACCGGGGAGCGGCTGGCCACCGCGGGCCTGCAGTTCCGGCTTGTAGTCCCACGTGTCCAGCTGCGACGGGGCGCCGGTCATGAACAGCCAGACCACACGGCGCGCCCGCGGCACATGGTGGGGCGGGGTGGCCGCCGGACCGTTGCCGGCTCGGGACTCGGCGCCGAGCAGTGCAGCCAGCGCCAGGCCGCCGAACCCGAGTCCGGAGTCGCAGAGAAACCGCCGGCGGGCGGGGAGCAGGAGTTCGCCGAGGTGGTGCGGATTCACGACGGACCTCTCAGTCGACGTAGACGAATTCGTTGAGGCAGAGCACGAGGTGGCAGATGTCAGCGAGCGCCGCTTCCCGCCGGCCGGCATCGCCCGCCGCAGCCTGCTCGCGCGCCGCCAGGAGCGGCAGCAGCCGCTCCCGTTCTCCATCCGTCGCCCGACGGCCCAGCGCGATCGTGATCACCGCGTCCAGCAGTTCGGGCGGCGACGCCGCACCGGCCAGACTGCGGGCACGGCGAGCCAGCCCCTCGGCGGCCGCCCGCACGAAGGGCGAGTTCATCATCACGAGCGACTGCGTCGGCACCGTCGCCACGCCCCGCGCACCCACTGGCTGGACGGGCTCCGGCTGGTCGAAAATCTGCAGGAACGAGATCGGTTCGCTGCGCTTCACGCGCAGGTAGACGCTGCGCCGCGGCGTGTTGACGTCGGCCACGCTGGGCCCGTGCATCGTTGCATCGAGCCGGCCGGACACTGCGAGCAGGGCGTCGCGAATCGCCTCCCCCTCCAGCCTGTGGGGCCGCCGGTGCCAGAGCAGCAGGTTCTCGGGATCGGCGTCCCGGTTCGCCGCGACGACCGTGCCCGCCTGCCGGTAGGCCGCGCTCGTGACGATCAGCCGGTGAATGCTCTTCAGGCTCCAGCTGTTTGCCACGAGCCGGCCGGCGAGCCAGTCGAGTAGCTCGGGGTGCGCAGGCCGGTCGCCCTGCGTGCCGAGGTCGTTGGTCGTGGACACGATGCCGCGGCCGAAGTGGTGGTGCCAGAGCCGATTGACGATCACGCGAGCCAGGAGCGGGCCGGCCCCGTGCTCGAGGTCGGTGAGGAAGGCGGCCAGCGCCAGCCGCGAGTCGCCGAGCGGCTGGCCATCGGCCCCGGTCGAAAGCCGCTCCAGCGCGGCATCCGAGGCCACGGTGGCGCGTACGAATCCGGGTGCCGCCTTCCCCAGCTTGCGGCCCACCTCGCCGCGGGCCAGCAGGAACACGTCGTTGCTCCCCGGTCTCACGCCCTGACTGTTGCCCGAGATCACCCAGGCGCCGTTGCGGGTGGCGTAGACCTTCTCCTGCGCCGGCTGCGGCCGGCGGCCGTCGATGGCCGCCAGCGCGGCGAACACACGTTCCGCTTCGGGGTCGACGAGCCGGCACCAGGGCAGCACCTCGCGCCACGTGGCGTCGTCCGCTTCGGCCCGCTTGCCGGCCGCCTCCGCGGCCGCGGCGATCGCCAGCACCTCGCCCTGCGCCTGGGACCGTGTCGGGCCGTCGAGGAGCGCAGGCAGCGGGCTGGTGGCCGCGGCCAGCCGGAACCGCGCCAGCCCGCGCTGTCCGGCCTCGAAGAACAGTTCGACGGTAATCTCCGTGCCCTCGTCAAACCCCACGGCATGGTCAAACTCGAAGACGGCCGCGTGGTCCTCGCCGACGCGATCGCTGATCGACCACGCCGTCTGCGGCTGGTCATCGACCGCCTGGGCCGCGGCCCCTCCCGGCGCTTCGGCGCTCGTGGCCACGGCCCGCAATGTCGGGGTCAGCGGCTTGCGGTCGGGCGCGGCCACCAGCGGCTTCGCCGTCACCGCCAGCCGTGTGAGCCCGAACTCCCCGTTGCCTCCGGTGCCGGGCCCCGTGCGGGGCACGCCCGTGACCGCGAGCACTTCCAGCCGCACGCCGGCCAGGTCGCGGCGCTGCGTGCGAAATACGACGGTGTAGGCGTCGTCGGCCTCGAGTTTCCCGGACGCCATCACGGCATCGTCGGACGCGATGGTGAGCGTGGCCTTGCGGGCCGACACCTGCTGGGGACGGAGCATGATCCAGTCGGCCGCGGGCAACGCCGCCTCGGTGTCGCGCCAACGCGGCAGTGACGCCGCGAATGTCTCCCGTCGGTAGCGCTCCGCGGCGGCCGCGAGCGGCTCACGCTCCGCGTTCCACTTTTCCAGCGCGCGGGCCGTGGCCGCCGGATCGGGATCGACCGCCTGTTCGGCCTGGACGGCGTTCCGCAGGCAGGCGATCAGCGCGTAGTAGTCCTGCTGAGGAATCGGGTCGTATTTGTGGTCGTGGCAGCGGGCGCAGCCGATCGTCATGCCCAGGGCGGCCGACCCGATCGCGGTGGCCATGTCGTCGAGCTGGTCGTACCGAATCGGCTCGATCGTCTTCGCCGTCACCTGCCCGGGATACGGCCCGGCCACGAGCAGCCCCGTGGCGGACATGGCCTGATAGCTTCCCGGCCGCAGCAGGTCGCCGGCCACCTGCAGCCGCAGGAACTCGTCGTAGGGCATGTCGGCATTGAGCGCCTGGATGACGAAATCCCTGTAATGGAAGGCTCCACCGCGGTCGGCGTCGAACTCGTAACCGTTGCTCTCCCCATAGCGCACCGCGTCGAGCCAGTGGCGTCCCCAGCGCTCGCCGAACCGGGGACTGGCGAGCAGCCGGTCGACGACCGTCTCATATGCGGCAGCCGACTCGTCGGCGCGGAAGGCCTGCAGTTCCTCGGGGGTCGGCGGCAGGCCGGTGAGATCGAACGTCACCCGGCGCAGGAGCGTCTCCCGGGCGGCGTCGGCGGCGGGCGTGAGGCCCGCCGCCTCCTGTGCGGCGCGAATGAAACGGTCGATGTCGTTCCGCACCCAGGCGGTGTCCTGCACCTCGGGTGGTGCCACGGGGGACAGGCGGCGATACGACCAGTGGTCCCTGCCGGCGGCCACGTCGATCTCCCGCTTGGCGACGGCCACGGCCGGCTCGTCGCGCGGATCGGGGGCACCCATGTCGATCCAGGCTTCGAAGTCGGCGATCACCTCCGCCGGCAGCTTGCCGTCGGGGGGCATTTCCAGACCACGGTAGTGGATGGCGTCGAGGAGCAGACCCTCGTCGCGCTTGCCGGGCACGAGGACCGCGCCGCTTTCGCCACCCTTGTGGATGCCGGCTCGGGAGTCGAGCAGCAGTTCGGCCTTCAGTTTCCCGTCCCCCAGGGCCGCGGCCGAATGGCACTGGTAGCAGCGGTCCACGAGCACGGGCCTGATCTTGGACTCGAAGAACGCGATCCCGTCGGCCCGGTCATCGGCGGCGGCGAGGCCACAGAGGATCAGGGCCGCGGCCAGGGCCGCACGGCGGCATAAACGACGCGGGGCGTGACGCGGTCGGCGGTTCATCGCTACCCATGGTACCCCGCAGCTCGGAGCGAGTCGCCCGCGGGGCATCGCGGCATGGCGTCTGCCATTCCGCCACTCCGGTTCACGAGCGCCACGGAACGCACCACGATCCTACGCGCCCGGCACAAGGCTCGCCAGCCGCCGCCCGCTACCGCCGGATGTGATCAGACCTGGGCACGCATCCGCTACCGCCGCCGCTGGACCATCGAAACGACCGTGGTCTGGCTCGGCAACGTCCGCAGGCTCGTCATCCGATACGAGCGCACGTCCACGATGTTCCCGGCCTTCCCCAAGGTCGCCTGTCCGATGATCACCCTTCGACAGTTTTGCAACCGCTTCCAGGTCAATAACCCGCGTGGCCCGTGCCGGCTGTTTGCCACCGCCTCAGCCGATGGTGGCCACCACGGTGGCGAGGTGCCGTTCGAGTTCCGGCGGCAGGCCGCCGGCCCGGATGGCCTCGTCCACCTGGGTCCGTAGCGCCTCGACGCATTCATCGGGCGTGGCCTGCTCGGGCAGGCCGATGACCACGTCGAGCGCGACGTGGGAGTCGCCTGTGAGGAAGCGGAACAGTTGCGCGATCGACGCCAACAGCGGGCTCGTGGTGCTGGCGGCGGCATCGTCGAGCAGCGTGCCGAGGAGGGCCGAGTTGAGCGCGAGCCGACGCTGCACTTCGGCGGCGGTGGCAGCGCGGAAGCCGGGCTCCTTCTTGAGCGCCGCAAACCGCACCGCATCGATCACGAGCATCTCGAGGCGGTTGGGTTCCTGGGTCGTCACGGTCGCCACGGCCGGCTGGCCCCGCCACATCCCGATCTCACCGAGCACGGTGGGCGCGGCGAGCACGGCTACCTGTCGCGGCTCCGCGGCGTCGCTGGCATGCATGACGACCAGGGGTGCGGTCGTGGAGAGCACGACGTACATCTCGCCCACCTGTTGTCCCTGCCGGATCAGTGCCTCACCGGAGGCGAGCTCGATCGACCGACGCTCGAGCGGCGGAGTGCAGGAGGGATCGGCGTCGAGGGCATGGAGCAGGATCGCGCCCACGAGCCGGTCGTCGATCGCGTCGTCGGTGTTGACGCGCAACGCCTCGTGATACGCCCGGTGGAGCGCGGCCACATCGGGTCGCAGGGCCAGCGCCCGCCGGGCCTGCGACTTGCCGCGAATGTCCGCGAGGGTTCGCTGTCGCTTCTGCCGTCGGCGCCATTCCTGCCGCCGCCGCTCCAGTTCCTCCGGAACCTCGCCGTCTGGAAACAGGAACTGCCTCGTCTCGGGGTCGATGTGCCGCGCGACGTGGGCAGCGACGGTCGAGCCCGACATGAAGGCCGTGAAGGGCACGATGCGGTGGGCGATTTCCTGGGCCATCCGTCGGACACGAGGCGACGGGGGCCGCTCACGAAGCCGCTGGTCGTAGGCGTCGCGAAACCGCTCGTGGGCGGCAAGGTCGCGCGGC
>QWPN01000057.1 GCA_003671185.1 Planctomycetota bacterium | reverse complement strand
GGCGAGATAAAAAAAGAAGTGGCCCATCTCAGAGTTCCCCCGTCAGAAGGTTTTGCAGCCGCCAGGCGTCGTAGAGTCGGACCCGTAGCCCGTCGGCGTCGGAACGCAGTTCCCGGGCCGGCTCAGGCGTGGCCTTGGCGAGCGCTACTGGCAGTTTGATCCCGGCGGCTCGTGCCTGTATCACGATCCGCGGCTCCATGGGCAGCAGATCCACAGGCCGGGCCAGGGCCAGCCACGGCATGACGACCGCCACCATGGCCGAGAGGGCCAGTGCGACGAGCGCGGCGCTGCCGCCGGCGTCGATGCCGGAACCGGTCCGGGGTGGCCCGCCGTGGCGCTCGGCAAGCGTGTCTCGCACTGCGGCGAGCACGCGGTCGCGATGCCCGGGAGGGGTCCTGAGGCCGGCCCGGCTGGCAAGCCGGCTCTCGATGGCGTCGAGGATTGGGTCGTCGATGGCGCTCATCACTCCTCCTCCTGGACGGTGAGAGCCGTGCGAAGTTTTTCCAGTGCGTAGCGATAGCGGCTGGCGGCCGTGTTCAGGCTCGTGCCGGTCACGGCGGCGATCTCGGCGAAGGTCAAGCCGGCGTTGATCTTGAGGGCCACGACCTCCCGCTGGGCTTCCGGCAGCGCTGCCACGGCCGCGGCGAGCTGGTCGTCCGGGAGGTCGGCTGCAGCCGAGAGCAAGCCACCAGCCGCGCAACGGCGCTCGGCGATCGCGAGCACGGCCCGGCGGCCGATCGCAACGCGCCGGCTGCGACGGCGCACGGCGTTCCTGAGCATCGTGAACACGTAGGCCTCGAGATCCGCCACGGTGGCCAGATGGGTCCGACCCCGGGCCAGTTCCACAAACAGGTCCTGGACCACGTCCTCGGCATCGGCGGACGCAGCGGTCATGGTGCGGGCGGCTCCCAGGAGCCGGGCGGCCAGGCGGTCGTACAGGGCCGCGAATGCCTGCGGATCCCCGGCAGCGAGTGATTCAGCGAGCGTAGCCGCCACCGTCTCTTCTCCGCCGGGCGTGCATCCAAGGGGTCTCGGCGGGGCGATTTTTGTCTACCGTCCTTCAGAATGGCGGCTCGTATCGTCCCGGCGACCCGTTTCGCCTATTCTAAAAAGAGTCGTCACCCGCTGGCGGCAGACGTTCAGAACCGTTTTTCCGGTGATTTTCCCGATATCGACCCGCAACGAGCACCATGTCAGACGACCAGCCCACGTCTCCGGCCGCCGGCGCTGCGGCAAAACCCACTGCCGTCGAAGTCGCCAAGACCGCCAGCAACTTCCTGCGCGGCGACATCGCCCGGGAGCTCGCCGACGGTGCCCCCGGCTTCGGCAAGGGCTCGATCCAGCTGCTCAAGAACCACGGCACCTACCAGCAGGACGACCGCGAGGCGCGGAAGGCCCGCGAAGGGGCCAAGAGCGCCCGCGAGATTTCCTTCATGATCCGCACCTGCGTGCCGGGCGGGAAGCTCACGGCCGCGCAGCTGCTCGCGGCACTCGACCTCGGCGACGCGGTGGGGAACGGCACGATCCGGCTCACCACCCGGCAGTCGATCCAGCACCATGGTGTCGTGAAGGGGGATCTCAAGCCCTTCATGCAGCGCATCCACGACATCCAGATGTCCACGCTCGCCGCCTGCGGCGACGTGGAGCGGAACATCATGTGCTGCCCGGCGCCACTCCACAATAATCCCGTTCGCGACGAGATGCAGGCCACGCTCGACAGGCTAGCCCAGCACCTCGCCCCGCGGACGCGCGCCTACTACGAGATCTGGCTCACCGATCCGGACACGGGCGAAAAGACACTGGCCGGGGGCACGTCGGCCGACAAGGACGTGGAGCCGATCTACGGCCCCACCTACCTGCCCCGCAAGTTCAAGACGGCCTTCGCGTTGCCCGAGGACAACTGCACCGACGTCTACGCCAACGACCTCGGCTTCATCGTGGTCCACGAGAACGGGAAAATCCTCGGTTACAACGTGCTCGCCGGTGGCGGTATGGGCGTGACGCCGAGCGCCGCCAAGACGTTTCCGGCTCTGGCGAAGAGGCTGGGATTCGTGCCGCCGGAGGACGTGCTCGCCATCGCCGAGGCGATCGTCAAGGTGCAGCGCGACTTCGGCAACCGCAGCGATCGCAAGACGGCCCGCCTCAAGTACACGATCCACACCATGGGTCTCGACGCCTTCCGGGCCAAGGTCGAGGAATACTTCGGCAAGCCGCTGGCCCCCTGCCATCCGGCCGACATCCACGGCTTCGACGACCACATCGGCTGGCACGATCAGGGGGATAGAAACTATTTCTACGGCTTCAACGTCGAGAACGGCCGCGTCCACGACACTGGCACGTTCCGGCTGAAGACGGCGCTGCGGCGGATTCTCCACGATCTCAAGCCGGGTGTGCGGATCACGGCGCACCAGAGCCTGCTCTTCACCGGCCTGGCGGTCACGGACCGCGAGCGAATCACGAAAATCCTCCACGACCACGGCGTGAAGACATCGGAGGAGATCTCCACGCTGCGGCGCTGGAGCATGGCCTGCGTGGCCCTGCCCACGTGCGGTCTCGCCGTGGCCGAGAGCGAGCGGGTACTGCCGGGGTTGATCGATTCACTGGAGCCCGAGGTGGCGAAACTGGGGCTGTCCAACGACGCCTTCACCGTGCGCATGACCGGCTGCCCCAACGCCTGTGCCCGGCCCTACAACTCCGACATCGGCATCGTGGGCCGCACGCTCGGCAAGTACACGATCTTCCTCGGTGGCCGGCTCCTCGGCGACCGGCTCAACGAGCAGTACAAGGACGTCGTACCCTTCGAAAATCTTGCCCAGGAGATCACGGCCGTCCTCGCCTGTTTCAAGGCCGAGCGCAAGCCCGGCGAGACACTCGGCGACTTCTGCCATCGGAAGGGCGTCGACGGTGTGCGCTCCTGGGCCGACCAGTGGTTGGCCGGGTCCCGCGGCCACGGCTGACGGCTGCTGCACGCGAGGCACCGGCGTCCGGCCGGTCCTCGCTTGCGGAACCGCCGTTCCGTCTCGAAAGCCGAGCTTCCCTGCTCGGCCGTCACTCACGCCGGAAGGTCGTCCCACATCGGTGACCAGAGCGGCATCCGCGGGAAGAGCTGCGCGGCGAGCTTCTGTGCCACCTGCGTGGAGGGCTCCATGCGACCGGCGGCCGTGGCCTCGACCGGATCGCACTGGCCGAGCAGGAGCCGGGCCAACTCGTCGTCGGCAAGCCGCAAGTAACTGCGGCCTACGCGGCCCGGATGGACCGTGGCCTGACGGCCCTCGGCTCCCTTGGCCTCGGCGACGATGATCGAGCCCCGGAAGCTCGGGGCCTCGAGGCCCAATTCCACGGTCTCGCGGATGCCCGCCGCCGCCACGTGGGCCGCCGCGGCCGGAGCCAGCGCCGCGAGCAGATCGTGCGGCCTGAACACCTTGGCCACGATCATCCGGTCTCCGCCCTGCACGAGGCTCTCGGTGCCGGACACCGCCGCATGCAACGGATCCGCGACGCTCGACTCGTAGACGATCTCCTGGCGGTCGTTCTCGATCGCCTCGGCACAGACGCGGGCCAGGATCTCCCGCTCCAGGCCGGTGAACTCGGGATCGGCCATGATCTCCAGGACGCGGTTGCCCGACTGGATCGCGTACCCGACGATTCTGGCGCTCGACTCGTGCAACTCGTAGCGATCCTGGCCGACCAGGGCCACGATGATCGAATCGAAGGCCCCACGACTGACCAGCCAGCGGCAGTAGTTCTCGCTGCGATTGAGCGGCCCCACGAAACGCGAGGCGTTCTGATTGTAGATCCGCAGGATGGCGGGCAGTTCGACGTGCCGCCACTGCCGCATGGTGACGGCCTCGCCGTTCCAGCGCTGCCCTTCCAGGAGCCGCGCCAGGATGTCGGTGGGCCGACCCGGCGTGGCGCAGTCGCGGCCCAGCACGCTCCAGCCCAGTTCGTGGAACGAGGGCGCGATGCGCGTGCGCGAGAAGGCCGCGACGACGCCCGTCTGCCGCATCCGCTCCTCGGCGGCGCGGACGAGCCGCTGACCGTGACCGGCGCCGCGGCACTCGGGCAGCACGGCCACCCGGTCGATCACCGCGCCGCGCACGGCGGCCGCGCCCACGAGCAGGTCCCGCGGCACGATCTCGGCATGACCGACGATGCGGCCAGCCAGCCGCGCCACCAACCGGTTCGCCGAGTCGTGATCGGGATGATCGACGGCGGCATGGAACTCGGCACGCGACGGCGGTGCGGGCAGCCCGGCGAGCAACTGCAGGATCTCACTCTGGTCACCGGCCCGGGCGGGCGCCACGTGGCACTCCTCGAGCATCCAGGCGGGCGGCTTGAGCGGCAGGATGGGGTGGTGCGGCACATGCTGAATGGCCGGTTTTTTGACGGCCGGGCGGCGGCTCACCACCGTGCCCGAGGGCCTGATTTCCACGGCGGCCACGGCCCCTTCGGCCCGCGGCACACCAGCCGGACGCAGCTCTCCGGAACGCGACTTGGCGGCGGGCTGGCGACGGTCCGTCCCCTGGGCCAACCGCACCGCCTCCCGGCCCGCGGCGGACGCGTCCTCGCGACGCTGCGCGGCCTTGCCGGCGGCGGCCGCCTTGACCGTCACCGGCTCACCGGACACGCGAATCTTGAGCCGGGCCTTGGCGGCCCCCTTCTTCCGCTTGGCAGGTGCCACCGCGGCCCGCATGGCGCGGCCGGCCGAGCGGGCCAGCGAGCGTGATGCCCGCACGGGGCGGCATCGAGGGGAAGCGAAACTGCCTGTGGGAAACCGTGTCGGGGTACGACCTGCCCGCTGCATGATGACTCCTTTCCCTGGAGCGAAGAAACCAGTCCGTTGGCGATCAAGATATGCGGGGATTCAGCCCGTTTCCAGTAGCAGGAACCTTTTGAGCATGTTTTCCGGGAAAAAACACCATGGATAGTGCCGCGCCCGCAGCACCTCTCGGGCCCGCGCGGCCGTCGCCAGTGGCTCGCTGCGGCCCGCGAGACTCTCACGCAGCGCACCCAAACGCCCGGCCAGCCGTTCGTTGACGGCACGGATCTCCCGGCAGCGGCGCCGAGCCAGCGCCGGCGTGGGATGCGTGTCGATCCAGCGGCGCTTGGCCGCGATCTGCTCCCGGACCTCGTCGGGCTGTGCATCGTGGGGCTCGAGGTGCCGCTCCGGATGGAATTCGATGTCCCGCAGCGTGTGCCGGGCCGCCGCCAGTTCCGCCGCCGGATCGGCCGCCTCGAGCCCGGGAAAAACACCCTCCAGCGGCAGCCGCAACGTGCCCGACACGACCGCGTGCCGCGGCGGGTCAGAGCCCACCAGCCGGCGCACGATGTCGTCGGTGATCGGGTCATAGGCGGCCCCGCCGATGCCGTGCACGAACGCGTCGGCCACCAGGAGCCGCGACACGAGCGTGGTCACGATCGCCCGCGGGCGCAGCCGCAGGCTGTGCTCCTCCATGCGCGACAGGGCATCGACCCACTTGGAGGGGGAGGTATCGGGCGTGATCGGCAGTTCCACCCGCAGCGTTTCCATGTCGGAGAGGGCCAGCGCGCCCTTGGTGTCGGTGTTGGCGAACACCCGCCGCCGGCGCGGGTCGTCCCGCGACCAGAGCCACCAGGGAACTTCGATCCACTCGCCGGAGGCGTCGTGCCGCACGGCCAGGTTGGGCATGGGGCGGCCCCGGCCGCGCACCCGCCGCTGCCGGCGGTGCGACTCGAGGGCCGCGTTGTACGCCTCGTGGAGCGGCCGCGCGTGCGCCAGCAGCCAGCCCATGAACACCATCACGGTGGGCAGCCGCACCATTTCGCTCACCGGCAACTCGAGCGTCTGCAGGCCGAAGCGCTCCTCGACGATGTGCCGCGCCTGCGCCAGGCCGAGCCCCAAGCGGTGGCTTTCCCCGACCCGCTCCAGCGCCAGTGGCCACCACCGCGCCAGCACCGGCGCCGGCACGAGCGGGGCGAGCAGCGCGCAGGCCCGCGACCCGAACGAGGCAAAGCACTCGGGATCGACGACGCCGCGTTCCTCCCAGGCCACCTCGCCGGTGAAGGCGTCGAACGGCACCTGCTCGGCATGGGCTTCCGCGGGCGTGCCCACCGGCACCGGCACGGTGACGTTCGCGCAGCGGTCGGTGTCGACCACTAGGTTCAGCGCCGTGCCTCCCACCTGCCGCGCGTAGGCATCGAGGACGGAGTTCTTCAGCCACACGCCGGGATGAAACAGCTCCGGCTGGTGCCCCCCCATGATGATCGGCCGGGCGATCCAATCGGCGACGTCGACCGGCCGGGCCGCCTCCCGGTAGTGGCCGGTGTAGGCGGCTGCCACGGTGAGCACCTCGCGACGCGTGGCGGCCACCAATTCCCAGAGCCGCATGTCGCCGATGCGCAGGTCGAGGGCCGATCGCAACAGGCGATTGTTGTCGACGAGGGCCTCGATCGAACCCGTGCCGGGTCCGGGCAACACGGGCGGATCGACGAGCCTGCCGCCCGAGGATGCGGGCGGCTCGTGGATGCGACGCAGCGGAGGCATGGCCGAAGACTGGGCCCTTCCCGGGGCGTGCAGGCGGTGACGCCCGCAGCGGCCGTCAGTGTGCGGCGGCGGCCACGGCCGCCTCGGCCCGATCGAGCACGAGGCGATAGTAGGCCAGACGGGTCGCCGCATCGTCCAGTGCGCCGCCAAAACTGCGGGCCAGATCGAGATACACCAGCGGCACCGGCATTTCCACGATTCGCAGCCCCGCCGCCGCCGCCTGCACCCACACTTCGAGCGGCATCGCGTAGCCGCTCTCGGTGACGTGCAGGTGCTCGAGGGCGCGGCGTGAGTAGGCCTTGAAGCCACAGAAGGCGTCGCTCAGGTGCAGGCCGAGGCGGGCGTTGATCTCGGCGCTGACCTCGGCGTTGATCCGCCGTCGCGCCGCCGGCGGCTGGCTGTCGCCGGCGAAGCGCTGCAGGTAGCGGCTGCCGCTGACGATGTCGACCGGAGCAGTGGGATCGGTGGCCACGCGCACGAACTCCGGAATCAACCGCGGCTGGTGCTGGCCGTCGCAGTCGATCGTCACCAGACCGTCCCAGGGGCCGGCGAGGGTTTCGCGGAACGCGGTGGCCAAGGCGGCGCCGTAGCCCGCGTTCTCGGCATGACGGACCACGCGGACGTCGCCGCGGGCAGCCAGCAGTTCCGACGTGCCATCGCTCGATCCGTCGTCCACGACGAGCACGTCGGAGGCGAATCGGAGCACCTCGTCGAGCACCGCCGCCACGTGGCCGGCCTCGTTGTAGACCGGCAGGGCGGTGAGGAAACGGGGCATGCGCGGGGGCTTCCGGGGGGCACGGTCGAGATGCCTCAAGTGTAGCGCAGGAAACGGGCGGGGCAACGCGCCGGCGGGGGATCGCTGTCCGCCGACGGCGACATACCCCCGCCCCTGTCCACCCGGTCGCCCCAGCCTGCGGCGGCAGACTGTATCTTCACGTCTGCTAGCGGCCCAGCACGGCGATCGGATCGCGTTCCTGCCGGCTGGCCCAGCAGGCCAGGCCGGGCAGCGCCTCCGCCAGTCGGGCGGCGAGCCGCTCCATGGAGAATCGCTCGCTGCTGTGGTGCCCCACGGCGACCACCGCCAATCCGGCCGCCTGCGCCTCGACCGCCTGATGGAGTTTGAGCTCCCCGGTGAGGAACGTGGCCGCACCAGACCGGCGCACAGCCTCCACGAGGTCGCCACCGCTGCCACAGACGATCGCCAGGCGACCCGCCGGCCGGGCGGCATCGCCCACGAGTTGCACGACGTTGCAGCCCAGCCGCTCCCGGGCCAGGCGGGCGACGTCGGCCACCGTGGCACCGGCCGGCGCCGTGCCCACCCGGCCGAAGCCGGCCAGCGGCACCTCGGCGTCCGGCTCGATCGGCGACACGTGCGTGAGCCCGAGCAGCGCGGCCAACTGATCGTTGATGCCGCCGGCGGCCGAGTCCCACGCCGTGTGACTGCTCCACACTCCGGCGCCCGCGTGGATCAGTTCGAGCAGCACCCGGCCGGTGCCGCTGCCGCCCGTGATGCGGGCCAGCGGCCGGAAGGGGAGTGGATGATGGCTGACCACGAGATCGACGCGTTCCTGCGCCGCCTCGGCGGCCACGTCCGCCGTCAGTGTCAGGCAGGTCATGACCCGCTCCACCTCGGCGCGTCGCGGGGCCACGAGCAGCCCCACGGCGTCCCAGTCGGCGGCCAGCCGCAGCGGGGCGATCCCTTCGAGCGCAGACGTGACGGCGTCGAGTGCGGCCATGGGGCGAGAATACTATGCTGCCGGTGTGGCTGCGATCCCGTCTCCCCCGGCACGCCCCATGGACACATCCCGCCTCTCCGTCGCCGCTCTGTCGCTCTCGACCGACCTGCGCACGGCGCTGCGCCGGGCCCGCGATCTGGGAGTGCGAGGCATCGAACTCGACGCCCGCCAAGGCCTCGATCCGGCCCAGGTGACCGGCACCGGCCTGCGGCAGATCCGCAAGTGGCTCGGCGACGAGGGGATCGTGGTGTCGGCGGTGAGTTTCCGCACCCGGGGCGGCTACGCCGATCCCGAGCGACTGGAGGGTCGCATTGCGGCCACGAAGGCGGCACTGGAGTTGGCCCACGCGCTGGGTGCGGGCATCGTGCTCAACCACGTGGGGGACATCCCGCCAGAATCAGAGGGTCCGCAGTGGCAACTGCTCGTCGATGTGCTCACCGACCTGGGCGGGTGGGGCCAGCGGGTGGGCGCGATGCTCTGTGCGGAGTCCGGGCGGGCGGCGCCGGCCGATCTGCTGCGACTCCTGGCGGCGCTGCCCGAGGGGACGCTGACGTGTGACATCGTCACCGGAGCGCTCGTCGTGCACGGCCACGACCCGGTGGCCGCAGTGGAATCGCTCGCCACACACGTGGCCAGCGCGCACGTCACCGACGCCGTGGCGGGAGCGTTCGCGGGACGCGGCCGGGCCGTCATCCTCGGCACGGGAGACGTGGACGTGGCCGCTGTGCTGGCGGCACTCGAGGAGCGGGGCTACCGGGGCTGGATTGGCCTCGAACCCGTCGAGGATCGGGCGGCAGAGGCCGAACTCGCCGCCGCCATCTCCTCCCTGCGGGCGTTATGACGGGAAAAACCGATTGCTAGGATCGGCTCCGTCGCCGGATTACACTACGTGCACGATGATCCGCTTCCGTACCCGCATCACGACGTGGATGGCGATCCTCGGCTACGGGCTGGTGGCGTCGGGGCTGCCCTTGCCAGTGGGGGGCCTGCTCCCCGGTGCCGCCGATGGCGTGGCCGCCAAGCGGCTGGCCGGCAAGGATCGCTCGCGGCCGTTTCCCTGCATGGACACCCCCTGCGGCTGTGCCTCGGCCGAGCAGTGCTTCACGAACTGCTGCTGCAACACGCCGTCCCAGACGCTGGCCTAGGCGCGGGCCCGCGGACTCGAGCCCGCCCTGATCGCCGCACTCGCACGCCGCGCCACGCAGGAGGCTCCGGCGACGCAGGCTCAGGCGTCGTGCTGCGCCACCCAGGCGGCACAACCCTCCTGCTGCACGGCGGCGGACGACACCTGCGGCGGCGACGACGTGTGCAGCGCTGACCGTTCGCTCGGGGCCAAGCCGACCGCGATGCCGGGTCCCGCGAAACCGGCCGGCGACGAAGCGCCGGCTGCCGGCTGCGTCGTCCTCCGCGCGATGCTCGCCTGCGGTGGCATCGTGGCCCAGTGGTGCGCCGTCGGTGCGGCACCGCCACCGGCGCGGATCGACATGCCGTCCTGCTGTCACTGCATCGACACCCTGTGCATCGAGGATCTTGCCCCGGCCTGCCGTGCCGACGATCTCGATGTTCCTCCCCCGCGGGCTGCCTGAACCGGACCATCACCCGTCAGCCCCGCCACGCGGACACCGTGCCGCGGCGGCGGGGCGGGCGCAACCGGCCGCAGCCATCGCGCAGCGTGCGCATGCCAGGCCGCGTGCGCCCCATGCCCGCGCCCTGGAGAGATGCCATGTGGACCTGCGCGCCCGTCGGGGGCGAACGGCGAGGATTCACCCTCGTCGAACTGCTCGTCGTGATCGCGATCATCGCCACGCTCATCGGCCTGCTGCTCCCCGCCGTGCAGGCGGCACGGGAATCGGCCCGGCGCAGCACCTGCTCGAGCAACATCCGGCAGATGGGGTTTGCGCTGCTGGGCTATGAATCGGCGCGCCGGTCGTTTCCCCCCACCGACCTGCCCGGCGGCTTTTCCATTCAGGCCCGACTGCTCCCCTACGTGGAGGATGCGGCGCTGGCCAAGATGCTCGACTTCACGAAGCCGGCGACCACGGGGGCTTTCAACGCCCAGCGTCCGGATCCGGCCTTCGCCAGCGCCTTCGCCACGCCCATTCCCATCCTGCTCTGCCCCAGTGACGCCGCCCCGGCCGTGACCACGGTCACCGTCGTGGCAGGCGGGGCGTTCACCGTGGCCGGCCTCAACTACATGGTGAGCATGGGCTCGGGCAGCGGGACGACCTACGACCAGCGCTGGCCCACCGACGGAATCGTCTACGAGGGCTCGCGGGTGCGGCTGTCACAGGTCAGCGATGGCACCTCCAAGACCGTGTTCATGAGCGAGGCCGTGCGCAGCGCGGGCGACGATGTCACGCCCGGCACCGGCGTGACGCCTCCGGCGCCCTACCAGAAAACCTTCAACGGCTCGACCGGCGTCAGCAGCGCGAAACAGACGACGCCGGGATATCCGCCCAGCGGCAGCCCCTGGTCGGCGGCTGCCGTGGGCGGCATGATCCAGAATCCCGACCTGGCCACGATCTGGCCCGCGATCGCCAACCCCACGTGGTGGGGTGCCAACACGAACACGCTCCGCGGCCGGGGTTCGTCGTGGGCCACCAGCGGCGCTGCCAACACGCTCACCAACGGCTACTCGACGCCCAACAGCCGGGTGCCTGACGTGATCATCCACGCCACGGGTTTCTTCGGTCCGCGCAGTTATCATCGCGCCGGCGCCCACGCCGTGTTCGGCGATGCCTCGACGCGCCTCCTTGCCGAAGAGATCGATCCGGCCGTGCAGCGGGCCCTGCACAGCCGCAACGGCGGCGAAGCCGCGAGCGCGAACCCCTGAGATCACGGGAAAGGTGCCATCCATGTCGACCACAGCATCCCGCCGGCCATGGCCCGATCGCCGCAGCGTGTGGCGCTGGCACTTTTATGCCGGATTGTTCTGCATTCCCTTCGTCGTCGTGCTCTCCCTGAGCGGCGCGATCTACCTGTTCAAGGCGGAGGTCGAGTCGTGGCTGGAGCGGCCCTACGATCGGCTCGCGACCGTGGGGCCGTCGCAGACCGCAGCCGCGCGGGTCGGCGCCGCGTTGGCCGCCGTGCCGGGATCGACGTTCAAGGCGTACGAACTGCCCGGGCCGGTTCGGGATGGGGCCGTCTTCACCCCGGCCACGCGCGTGATCCTCGACCGCGATGGCGAGGCGCTCCGCACCTACGTGCATCCCACGACGCTCGACGTGCTGGCGGTGCTGCCGGAAAGCGACCGCCTCATGCGACAGGTGGCGCGGCTGCACGGCGAACTGCTGCTCGGCGATCCAGGCTCGATGATCGTGGAGCTAGCCGCCTCCTGGGCGGTGGTGATGATCCTCACGGGATTGTGGCTGTGGTGGCCGCGGCAGGCGCGGTCGCTGGCCGGCGTGGTCTACCCGCGGCTGCGCGGCGGCCCCCGGGTGTTCTGGCTCGACCTGCATGCCGTGACCGGCGTGTGGGTGTCGGGATGTGCCCTGTTCCTGTTGGCCAGCGGCCTGCCGTGGGCCACATCCTGGGGCGCCTACCTGAAACTGGCCCGCAGACTCACCGGAACCGCGGCCGTGCAGGATTGGAATAGCGGCCGCGCGGCGCCTGCCGGCCATGGTGACCATGCCCACAGTGAACGGGCCGCCGGCGACGTCGATTTCACGACGCTCGACCGGGTGTCCGCCAGTGCCGCGACGCTGCATTTCGAACCGCCGGTGACGATCGCACCCGAGCGGGGTGGCCGCGGGACCTGGACGGTGAAATCGGAAACACTGAATCGGCCACGCCGCGCCGAGGCGGTCGTCGACGGCATGAGTGGCGCCGTCCTGAGCCGCAAGGATTTCCACGACCGGCACTTCGTCGACCGGGTCGTCGGATACGGCATCGCCGCCCACGAGGGGCGACTCTTCGGCTGGCCCAACCAGGCACTCGGACTGCTCACCGCCTGCGGGCTCGTGCTCGTATCGGCGAGCGGAGCCACGATGTGGTGGCGGCGGCGGCAGCGAGGCTCGCTCGGCGCCCCGCCGACGGTCGGCGGAGATGGCGGCCGCGGGGCGATCGCGGTGGGCGCGACCGTCCTCGTGCTCGGCATCTGGCTGCCCCTCTTCGGCGCGTCGCTCGCCGCGGTGCTGCTCGTCGAGCGACTCGTGCTGCGGCGCATCCCGCGGCTGGCGACCTGGCTGGGTCTGGCCTGAAGCCCCGTCACGCCAGCCGCGCGGCCAGCGCCATGGCCGCGGTCTCGACCCGCAGAATGTGCGGACCCAGGGTCGCCCGACCCGCACCCGCTTGTTGAGCGGCGGCCAATTCGGCGGCCGTAAAACCCCCCTCCGGCCCCACGAGCGCCAGCACCGCTCCCGCGCCGTTCCGGAGCGCCGCGGCATCGAGCGCCGGCCCCAGTGGATCGGCCACCACGCCACGACAGCCGGCCGTCAGGCCTGCCAGCACCTCGGCGACCGTAGCCGGCGCGGCAATCTCCATCAGCGTGTTGCGACCGCACTGCTTGCAGGCCTCGATCACGCCTCGGCGCAGCCGCTCGACGGCGGCCGGCGTGGCCTCGGCCACGCCCCGCTCGGTTCGCAGCGGCAGGAGTCGCGTGACGCCTAGTTCGGTGAGTTTCTCCACCAGCCATTTCTGCCGCTCTCCCTTGGGCAGCGCCACGGCCAGCGTCAGGGGCGGGCCGGCGGCGGGAGGATCGGCGCGGCCCGGGCCCGTCTCCAATTCGACCTCGTCGCGGCCGATGCGCACGACCCGCGCCGGCCACTGCGTGCCCGTGCCCGAGAACACCGCCACCTCGTCCCCCGGCGCCGCCCGCAGCACGCGGGCCAGGTGCCGCGCCTCGTCGCCCACGAGCACGGCCCGACCGTCCCGCGGCACCGTCTCGAGAAAGAACCGTTCGCTCATCGCGTCACGCCGCTTGGGCAACGGGAAAAAGCCGCGGCAAAGTCGTCCTGACCTGGAATCGAGGTGCCGCTAGACTCCGGCCATGGTACGCGATCCGCTCCAGTTCACGACCGCCCCCTTCGACGGCTCCGTCGATCCCGCCTCTTTCTTCTGCGGCGCCGCTCAGGAGGAGGTGTTGGCACGGCTTGAATGGCTCCTCGAGCAGCGGCAACGTTGCGGACTGGTGGTGGCGGCCGAGGGGCTGGGCAAGAGTCACCTGGCGGCGATGGCCATGCGGCGGCTGGGCGGGCTGGGGGCCGAGGTCGCGCTGCTGTCGCTGCGCGGGCTGCCGGAAGGCGAATGGCTCGACATGCTTCTGGGGCGGTTGCCGCTCGATCCCGGCAGCCGGTCCGAACCGATCCGCTCCTGGTTGAAGCTGGAAAACCGGCTCCGGGAAAACACGCTCATGGAACGGCCCACCGTGCTCCTCTTCGACGACCTCGATGCGGCGCCGGCCGATGCCCGCGACGGCATCGCCTGGCTGGCGACCGCAGGGGAACCACGCTTCTCCTCCACGCTGGTCGTGGGCACGTCCACTCCGGCGGGACTGGCGTGTGTCCCCGAAGCGATCCGGCAGCGGGCCGCCGTGCGCATCGAGATCGACCCCTGGTCGGCGGCCGATGTGGCGGCTTACGTGACCCAGGGACTGGCCCGCGTGGGCGCCGACCCTGAGGCCTTCACGCCTGCGGCCGTGGCCACGCTGGGACGGTTTTCCGGCGGCGTGCCCCGGCTGGCATGCCGACTCGCCCACCTGGCCGCCGTGGCCGCGGCCGGCGAGGGACTAGAGCGGGTGGAGGCTGCGACCGTGGAACGCGCCTGGCGCGAACTGGCACCGGACGGCGACTTCGTGTGCGACGGTGTGGCCGCTGACGCCGCCGCCCACGAACCCCCGCGCCACGCCGCCCCGCGAGTCCGTGCCGTGCGACGGCTGTGGGGGTGATCGCGCCGGCGAGCGAACCAGCGCCATGCCGACCCGCGCGCCGCCGCGCTACTTTTTGCGGATCGCCAACAGCGCGGCCTTCGCGGCGGCACTGACCTGGCGATTGGAGTCCTGCGCCATCTTCTCCAGCGTCGGCACCGCCGGCCGCGCCGTCGAGCCCATGTTGCCCAGTTCGTGCGCCGCCTTGATGCGCTTCTCAGCCGAGTCGCTGCGCAGGTCGGCGATGTAGCCGTCCACGAGCAGGTTGCTCATCGTCTGCGGCCCCTTGGGCCGTTTGACGCGCGGCCCGGACGAGGCCACCTTTTTGGATTTTTTTCGGCCGCTGGAGCAGCCCGTGGCGAGTGCCACGACCACGACCAGCCAGGTTCTGCGTCGCATCGCCTTCGTGCCTCCGACGCCGCGTCTGCGCGCCGCCGGGGCGATGGTAGCACGGAAGACCGAAGCGGCGAAATTCCCGGCGCGGCGCGTGGGTGATTCCGGCGGCACCGGGCCTGGCATAGACTCCTAGCCTTCGTTCCCGGAGGTCTTTTCGTGGCAGTTTCCTCGCCGGCAGTGCGGCGCATCGTCGCCATCTCGCCGGATGACGGCACCGCGATCGATCTGCGCAATCCGCTGCTGGCAGCGCTGCTCTCCTGGCTCGTGCCCGGCCTGGGGCAGATCTACCAGGGACGGACGCGCAAGGGGTTGATCGTGATGCTGCCGATCCTGGCCACCGTGCTCGCGGGACTGTGGCTCTCCGCCGGCCGCGCCGCCTTCTGGGATCCGCGGCCGGGGTCGGGCAGGCAGCACCTGTTTTTTCTGGTCACGCAGGGGGAGATCGGCTGCGTGGCCCTGCCCGCCATCGCCACGGCGCACCTGTTCGCCGGCGGCGAGGACCTCTCGACCTGGCACCGGCGACTGGGCCGGTTCTACGACATCGGTTGGCTGTACACCGTGATCGCCGGCTTCATGAATCTGCTGGTGATCTACGACGCCTTGTGCGGGCCGATGCGGCTGGCGGACAAGGACCGCGCGGGTGCGGAGCCCGGCGCCGACGACCCCGGGCGGCAGGGCCGCCCGGCACGATGACCGACGAGAAAGGAATCGAACGACCATGGAACCGGTTTTTCCGCTGCTGATCGCGGCCTTGGCCGACAGCGTGCCCGGCGTTGTCTTCGGGATGCCGCTGCTGGCGCTCGCCAGCCTGATCTTCGCCGCCACGCACCACGAGGATCCCGCCGCCATCGGCATGGCCACCGTGCACTGGGCGGTGTGGCTGGGCGGCATCCTCGGCCTCGTGCTGGCCGCGGTGCTGCTCCTCGGCTGGATGGTGTAGCGCGGACATCGGAACAGCGTCAGGGGGTTGCGGCGATGCGCCGCAACTGCCCGCAGGCGGCGTCGATCCGCGCGCCCTTGCGCCGCCGCACCTGCACGTTCACGCCGGAGGAGCGCAGCACGTCGAGGAAGGCGTCGCGGGCCGCCGGCGTGGGCTCCCGCCAGGGCATGCCGGCCACCGCGTTATAGGGGATCACGTTCACGAGTGCGGCCCGGCCGCCGAGCAGCCTCACCAGCCGCCGGGCGTCCTCCACGGAATCGTTCTCCCGACCCAGCAGCACGTACTCGAACGTCAGCCGCCGGCCCGAGGCCTCCCAGTAACGGTCGGCGGCGGCCATCACCTCCGCCAGCCCGATCGCCTTGTTCACCGGCACCAACCGTGTGCGCAGCTCGTCGTCGGCGGCATGCAGCGAGACGGCCAGGTGGTAGCCGGGATCGAGCGCCGCCAGGCGGTCGATGGCCGGCGGCAGACCCACCGTGGACACGGTGATGCGCCGCTGGGAGATGCCCAGGCCCTCGGCATCCTGCGCCTCGGCGAGCGCGGGCAGGAGGCGGTCGAGGTTGGCCAGCGGCTCCCCCATGCCCATGACCACGATGTGGCTGAGCCGCTCACCGGCCGGCAGCAGCAGGGCCAGGCGCAGCAATTGCTCCACGATCTCGCCCGTGGTGAGGTTGCGCACCACCCCGTCGATGCCGCTGGCACAGAACACGCAGCCCATCGCGCAACCCACCTGCGAACTGATGCACACGGTGCGTCGCTCGCCGTCGCGCAGGAGCACGCACTCGATGCGCTGCCCATCTGCCAGTTGCAGGAGCAGCTTCTCGGTGCCGTCGTCGGCGCGGCGGTGCAGGGCGACCGTGGTGGTCCAGATGCGGAACTCCGCCTCCAGACCAGCCCGCAGGCTCCGGGGCAGGTCGGTCATGTCGGCGAACGAGGCAGCCCGGCGGCCATGAAGCCAGCGCCAGATCACCCGGCCGCGCCAGGCCGGCTGTCCCTGAGCGGCCAGCCAGTCGCCGAGCCCGCCTCCTGGATCGAGCACGTGACGCTGCGCGGCCGTACCGGGGGCGCCGATCATGGCGGATGGCGAGGGGGGGGAATCCATGGCGGCGGCTCCGCGGATTGAACCGGGCGGCGGGCCCGGGCCGCCGGGGCGGGCCGGGGTTGAATCTCCACGCGGCCCGATCAATCATACCCGCTGCCGCGAGGCGAGCCGGCCGTGCGGGCCGGCACTGAGCACCCCAGGAGCGATCCTCACCGATGAACCAGCAGCGTCTCGAGGAACGCACGCAGTGGGTCTATGACGAGCGGGCCTTCCCGATCTGGAATGGATCCTTCGACAAGGCCGAGCGTACGGAGATGATCCACGACGACCTGTGGGCGGGCCGCAGCATCGCCGTGCTCCTGGCAGTGCTCGTGGCGGTGGGCCTCGTCCTGGCCCTGATCACGCTGGCCTTCTTGGCCAACTGGCGCTAGCCAGCCCGGTTTGACCCGACGCGGCGGCCGACGCTACAGTGCCCCTTCGGAAGGGGGCTGTCATGGATCAGGGGCGTTTCACCTTCGCTGCCGCCAGGCCGGCTGATCGCGCCGCACCCGCCGCCCTCGTGGTGTGCGCCGCGGCCAAGCTCAACCTGTCGCTGGCCGTGCTCGAACGCCGCCCCGACGGGTACCACGACATCGAATCGCTGATGGTGCCCGTCACGCTGCACGACACGCTGCGGGTGCAACGCAGCACCGCACCCGGTATCCGCCTGGCCGTGAGATTCGGCGGCCAACTGGCCGGCGGTCCCGGCCGCACGCTGGCCCGTGACGTGCCCGTCGATGCCTCGAATCTCGTGGTGCGGGCCGCACAGATGCTGGCCGACGAGTCGGGGGCCTGCGGTGGACTCGACGTGGAACTCGTCAAGGAGATTCCCTCGGGCGCCGGTCTGGGTGGCGGCTCGAGCGATGCGGCGGCGGTGCTGATGGCGGCGAACCGGCTCTGGGATCTGCGCTGGCCGGCCAGCCGGCTGGCGGCGCTTGGCGCGCGAATCGGCAGCGACGTGCCCTGGTTCTTCGCCGCCGGCCCCGCTATCGCGGCAGGTCGCGGCGAGGTCGTGACCCCGGTCGCGGAACTGCCGCCGCTGGCGGCCGTGATCGCCTGCCCCGCCACCGGGCTTTCCACTGCCGCCGTCTACGCGGCCTGCGCGCCGGATGCACGGAGCCGCGGGGCGGCCGCGCGACTGGCGGCAGCCCTCGCCGCCGGCGACCTCCGCGGTGGCCTGCCCTGCATGACCAACACGCTCGAGCCGCCGGCGCGAGCCCTGTGCGCGGACGTGGACGCCCTGCTCGTCGACATGGGCCGCTGCGGGGCCTTTGCGCCGCGGCTCACCGGCTCAGGGAGCGCCTGCTTCACGCTGGCCCGCACGATGGCCGAAGCCCGCGGCATCGCCGCCCGACTGGCGGCGCTGCGCGGAATTGGCGGCCCGCGCTGGCCGGGTGTGTTCGTGGTCAGGCTGGCTGGCCGTGCCGCGCCGACGCGGTGCCAGACTCGAACCGGGCTGGCACGCACGACTGACGACTGACGACTGACGACTGACGACTGGACGGGGGATCGGAAGCGGGGCCGACCACCGCGCCGGGGGCGGCTGTCGAGGGGGCGGTGGCATGCAGATCACCGAAGTCCGCATCAAGCTGGTGGAAAATGCCGCGGAGCGGCTGCTGGCATTCTGCTCGATCACGATCGACGCGGCCTTCGTGGTCCGTGACCTGAAGATCATCGGCGGGCCGAACGGGCCCTTCGTGGCCATGCCCAGCCGCAAGCTCTGCAGCCACTGCCACTCCTGCGGTTTCAAGAACCCGCTCCGGGCGGGCTACTGCAACCAGTGCGGCACGCGACTGCGAGACAGCCAGACCCAGCGCGACGGAGACGGCCGCGTGCGGCTCTACGCCGACATCGCGCATCCGATCAACGCGGCCTGCCGGGAGATGCTGCAGGCCCGGATCGTGAGCGAATACGAGGCCGAACTGGTCCGCGCCCGGGAGCCGGGCTACGTGTCCCGCTATGACGCCATCGGCGACGAGGAGCGCCCGCGGCACTGACGCGCTGCCGTCGCCGGCCGTGGCCGATCAGGCCCGCACCAGGGCGTGAAAATCCTTCGTGAGCCGGGCGGTAACGGGCCCGGGATGGCCCGCGCCGATCTTCCGGCCGTCGATCTCCACCACGGGGATCACCTCGGCGGCGGTTCCCGTCAGGAAGCACTCGTCGGCCGTGTACAGGTCGTGCCGCTCGAGCGTGGCCTCGCGGCAAGGGATCCCCGCGGCGTGGGCCAGTTCCATCACCGCACCCCGCGTGATCCCCTCGAGGATGCCGGCGTCAGGCGGGGGCGTGAGCAACCGGCCGCCGCGCACCACGAACACGTTGTCGCCCGTGCACTCGGCGACCTCGCCCTTGTGGTTGAGCATCAGGGCCTCGACGCAGCCGGCTTGCAGGCCTTCCAGCTTCGCCATGATGTTGTTGAGGTAGTTGAGCGACTTGATACGCGGCGACAGGGCCGCCGATTGCGTCCGTTGCGTGGCGGCCGTGACGATGCGCAGGCCCTGCTCGTAGTGCTCGCGGGGATAGAGGCTGATCGTGTCGGCGATGACGATCACCTGCGGGTTTTTCGTGCGGTTCGGATCGAGGCCCAACGAACCCGCGCCACGGGTCACCACCAGCCGCACATAGCCGTCCGACAACGTGTTGGCGGCCAGCGTGTCGTTGACCGCCCTGGCCAGCGGCTCCTTGGCCAGCGGGATTTCCAGGCAGATCGCCCGGGCGCTGGCGTACAGCCTGTCGAGGTGGGCGTCGAGGCGGAAGACGCGGCCGGAGTAGCTGCGCAAGCCCTCGAACACGCCGTCCCCGTAGAGCAGGCCATGGTCGAAGACGCTGACGCGGGCCTCGTCCTCGGGGACGAGGCGGTCGTTCATGAAGATGATCCGCGGCATGGAATGCGACCCTGGAGAAACGTGCGTGGGGATCCTGGCGGCCGAGGCGGAGCGGAACCCGCGGTCAGGCCATCTCGACGCGTCCGGCTACCAGTCGCACGATCCTGTCGGCCCGCCGTGCGATCGAGGCATCGTGCGTGACCAGCACTATAGAAAGGCCGTCGCCGCGGTTCAACTCGCAGAGCGTGTCGAGAATTCCTGCGCCACTCTCGGCGTCGAGGTTGCCCGTCGGCTCGTCCGCCAACAGCAGCCGTGGCCGCCCCACGAGGGCCCGGGCGATGGCCACCCGTTGCATCTCGCCCCCCGACAGCTGCCGCGGCCGATGGTGCAACCGCCCTCCCAGGCCGAAGCGCTCGAGGAGCCCCCGCCCGCGGCGCCGGGCCTCGTGCCGCTGCCGCCACCAGGCGGCCACGCCGTGCCGCACCATCAGCGGCGCCAGCACGTTCTCCAGGGCGTCGAGTTCCGGCAGCAGGTGATACGCCTGGAACACCATGCCGACCTCGGTGTTCCGCAGCCTGTCCCGCTGCCGTGCCGGCAGGTCGTCGATGCGCGTGCCCGCCAGATGCACCTCGCCGGCGTCGGGCGCGTCGAGCAGGCCCATCAGGTGCAGGAGCGTGCTCTTGCCCGAACCACTCTGCCCCACGATGGCCACGAACTCTCCCGCCGCCACCTCGAGGTCGATTCCGCGCAGCACCTCAAGCGTGCCGCCGCCCGAACGATAGCGCTTGTGTAGGCC
>QWPN01000142.1 GCA_003671185.1 Planctomycetota bacterium | reverse complement strand
GCGAGTTGAACGACGCCGCCATCAACACGCTCGCCAGCGAGCAGTCGTTGTGGGTCGTGGTCCATCATCAGACTGGCCGCGTGACCGTGTCCTCGAACCTTCCGCAAAACGGCACCAGTGCCACCGCCGTTAACCTGGCACGCAAAAACGCCCGCAACGGTGTTCCCATCGGGAAGTGAGCCCATGCCCGACGTCATGCCAGCCGTCGCACACGCAGCGCCACCGCGCCACGCCCGCGCCGGCCTATCCCTCCTCGAGGTGTTGATCTCCTGCGGCATTCTCGTGATCGGTCTGTCAAGCGTGGCGGCCATCCTCCCCGCCTCCAGCGCCCGCCTGGCGGAAGCCGCGCTCGAGGATCGCTGCGGGGTGCTCGCCGCCAATGCCTTTGCCGACGTGGTCAATCGCGGCCTCGTCACGTCGGCCATCTTCTCCGACCCGGCGAAGCCGGTGGTTTTCGGCAGGGTGCTGCCCACGAGCGGAATCGCCGGTGTGGCGGCCGTCAATGCCACGACCCTCGCCCGCTACGTCGATACAGCGCGGGCGTTCTGGCTCGAGGACGAGGTGCTGTTCTCGCCCGCCGTGTCGGGCTCCGTTCCCTCCAACACGTTTCGGAGCGTGTCCGGGACCGTCGTGTTCCGCGACTTCCGGGAGGCCGTCTGCTATGGGGTGATGATTTCACCCTCCACGCCCCCGGCGGCGCCGGGGGGTTCGGCGCTGCTCAGCGTGGCGATCTTCCGCAAACTCGGTCAGGCCCGCCAGTTCGCCCTCACCTCACAGGGCGGCGCGTACAAACTCGCTGCGGCGGACACCGACTTCCTGAAGATGTACTTCAAGCCCTGCACGTACGTGCTGACGATGCCCACGAGCGGCCCGCCACGCTGGTTGCGGGTCGCCTCCTCGTGGAAGACCGGAGCCGGTGGCACGACGACGCCGGAGTCGTTCGTGACCTTCACCGACTCCGCGGCCGCCGGCGGCAGTCCCACCGTCATCGGTTTCGATGGCCTCGTGCGGGTGGTCGAGTATCCAGTAACGCTCAACTGAGGCATCCGCACAGCAGCGCCGTCAATCCACGCAATCCACCACCCATGGCAGCCGGTTCAGGGCCCGGTTGCCGTGCAGGAACCCACGTCATGAAACCTCTCGTCCGTTCCGCCGACCGACGCGGCGCGTTGCTGCTGCTCGTGCTCGGCATGCTCACGCTGTTCGTGATCATCGGGGGCCTGATGCTGACGCTCGCCACCCGCACGCGGATCGCCGCCCGAGCCTTTGCCGACGCCACCTCCACGACCACCGCCGGCCCCCTGCAGTCGCAAGGCGTGCTCGACGAGGCCCTGATGGTATTGCTGCGCGGGGCCACGAACGAGGCGAGCCTTCCCCAGCCGATGCGCGGCCAGAGCATCCTCGAGGATCGCTACGGCGCGGCCACCACGGGCGAGGCGGTGGCTGGATCCGTACGGCAGCTCACGATGGGAACCTTCAACGGCTACAAGGCGATCCTGCAGGCGTCGATCCAAAAGCTGTCTCCCGCAGTCACGCATCCCTGCGACCTGAACGGCCGCATTATCACGTTGAGGCCCACCCCGGATGACGGCACCGTCGCCAGCTATCGGATCCTGCGCACGACCGGCACGGCGGAGCCCTTCACGGTGTTCCTGGCCAACACGCCCTCGAACAGGTCCGCCGTGCTGCCGAAGAATCGTTGTGACATCGTCGTCAACGGGCCGGAGTTCCTGAACGAGGCCCACGATTCCTTCGATGCCGACCCCTGGCTGGCCCGGGCGGAGCTGAAGGATTCGCGGGTCACGAAGTTCTCGCAGTGCACGTACGGTACGACCGCGGCCTGCGACAACGACAACGACGGCGTGCCCGACGGCGTCTGGCTGAGCGGTGTCCTGCCCGACCGCCCGGCTCCCCGCGGGGGCACGCTCAAGTACGAGGTCTCGTACCTGGTGCTCGATCTCGACGGCCGCATCAACGTCAACGCCCATGGCTCCCTGGCGGCCACGCAGGCGGCCGCTTCATGGCCGGGGACTGTGGGCGGCCTGGCCATCGGCGGCGTGCCGGTGGGCCTGGGGTATGGTCCGGCCGACGTCGAAGCCTCCCGGCTGCTGGCTGGGGGGCCCAATGCCTCGACGGTTCCCGGCTTTCCATCGGTCCGCTGGTCGAACCTGGTGCAGGGCAGCACGGCCGCACCGACCCAGACGGCCGCCAACGCCGACCAGCGCCGCCCCACACCGGTGCTGGTCGCGGCCGCGACCAGCACCGTGGAGGGCCGGTACACTGACAAGGTCCCAGGCACCGGGGCGGGGCTGCCGCTGTTGCAGCAACTCGCGGTGTCGGGCGCCTCGCCCACCGATCTGCAGGCCCGCACGCGGGCCTATCTGCAGCCACCGGCCGGCAACGCCGGCGTGCCCACGCTCACGTTCTTCACCCCCAACAACATCAATGATCTCCAGGTCAGTCCCTACGAACTGCGGCTCGACAGCGACGCGCCGCGCAGCGCCGCGATCCGCAACGCCGTCGGCGACAACCCGTTCACGCCGGCCGAACTGGAACGCATCCTGCGGCAGTTCGATGCCGACGCCTCCTTCCTGCCGCAGCGGCTCGCCGCATTGCTGGATGGCTATGCGGAACGCTCGCGGATGACCGTCACCACCGACTCGTGGGACACGCCGGCCTTGACGGGCACGGCCCTGAAGAAGGTGCGGGACTTCATGCGGCAGTTCCCGGCACCGACCCTGCCCACCAGGGCGATGGCGAACAACGCCGACGACGACGCTGCCAAGTATGCCGTCTACGACGCGCTCTCCCCCGACGTGACCGCCGGACTGCGGTTCGACATCAACCGTCCCCTCGAGCACCCGTCGGTGCCCGCCGGTCTGCTGCCCAGCGTCAAGGAGCGGTATTGCCAGCACCTCTACACGCTGCTCGTCGCGCTGGGAGCGCCGGCTGGCGCTGAGACGGCGCAGTGGGCCGCCAACGTCTGCGATTTCCGGGACAGCGACTCGGCGATGACCCGGTTCCGCATCGACACCACGATCACCGATGGTTGGAAGGCCGCGGGGGGCATGACCGTGTTCGGCGCCGAGCGGCCCGACGTGGTGATCACGGAGACGGTCGGCTGGTCGGGGAAGCTGTTCGTGACGCTGCACCACCCCTGGAAGGCCGTCCGCGTCGATGCCGGCAACGCGTCGGTCGACACGGAGCTGGTGAATCCGTCGCTGGGCGCCAACAACATGGTCGAACTCACGAAAAAGTCCGGCAACGACTCGGTGTGGCGGCTGCGCGTGGATGGCGGCCCAGCCGTGGGCCTGGGCGATGCCGCCGTGGCCGGGCAGCCGGCCACGACCTGCAACCTCGGCCCGAACACGTACGCCGTCGTGCAAACCAGCGACGACAGCGGCACCGCCATCTCCAACAAGATCACCCTTTCTGCGCTCGTGGCTCCGCCCGTGGGCACGGTCGTGCTGGAGCGGCTCACCGACCCCGCCAAGGCGCTCAACAACGACCAGACGAGCGAAGACTTCAATCCCTATGTGACCGTCGATCGGGCACCGTTCACGGTCGCCCAGGATCAGAACAGCGCGCAGAAGCAGCGGCGGAGTTCCGTCACGTTCTGGAAGCAGGCCTGGTCGGCTGCCGGGCCCGGCGACACGGTGCCGGCCACGTATCCATCGCTCGCTCCCTGGTTCCACTGGCCGAACCGTCCGTTCGTGAGCGTGGCCGAACTCGCGCTCGTGCCACCGGGCAATGCCAACGACATGCTGGCGAACTTCGCCCAGCCCACCGCCGGCACCCCGCTCCCCACTCCACTCACAAACCCGGCCAGCGGCGTCGTCGACGCCGTTCACGTCCCCTCCCGGTTTGCCACGACCGTCCTGCCCTTCGGCGGCGCAAACGACGTGCTCACGCCCCTGATCGCCAACGAGCGAGTGGCCTCCAACGGCATCCCCCGCTGGCGCGAACCGGGCCGCGTGAACGTCAACACCATCGCCCCCAACACGGGCAACTCGGTGTCGGTGCTCGACGATGCCGTGTGGAAGGCGACCGTGGGCGATGGCGGCCCCCCGGCCAATCCGTTCGCAAACAACGCGGCCGACTCGTTCACGAAGTTGGTGTCCCTGGGCGGCGCCGGCGGCACGCCCTACTTCGAAGCGCCCGCCGCACCCCGCGACGGCGATGCCTTTTTCAACTACGCCACCGCCAACCGCATCGCCAACGTGGCCACGATCCGCTCCCACGTGTTCGCCGTGTGGATCACGCTCAAGACCACCGACACGTCGGCGGGAGCACCAGCCGAGGCCTACGACCGGGTGTTTGCCATCGTCGACCGCTCCATTCCCGTAGGCTTCTCTAAGGGGGCGAACCTGAACGTCCGCGACACCATCCGCCTGCAGCGGTTCTTGGAGTGACGCCATGACACGGACCGCTTTGCTTCCCGACATCCGGGCAACGCGCCGCGGATTCAGCCTCTCCGAGCTGCTCGTGGCCAGCGCCATCGCGCTGGTCGTGATGGGGGCCGTGGCCACGCTGCTCGGAGTGTTCAGCGGCGCCCTCTCGAAGAGTCAGGGCACGCTCGACCTCACCGCCCGAATGCGGACCGCCGCCTGGCAGTTGCGGCAGGATCTCGCCGGCGTGACGCTGGACGTCGTTCCCGGGGTCAACCCGGAGGCCGACGAGGGCTATTTCTCGCTGATCGAGGGGCCAAGGCGAGACTCGAATGCCGCCGCCAACACCGCGAACCTGGAAGCCGACACCGACGACGTGCTCCAGTTCACCACGCGGGCCATCCCCGGCCCCTTCGCGTCCCGCTACAACACGGACACGATCGAGGCCCCCTGCGCCGAAGTGGGCTGGTGGCTGTTGCCTGCCGCAAGCCAGACCGTGCCGGGGGTCACGCTCTACGACCTCTGCCGGCGGCAGTTCGTGGTCGCCAGTTTCGTGGGCAAGAGCCCCTTCGACCCGGGCAATTCCCTGTCTGGCGCCGCGGTCGCGTCGGCGCAGCAGTTCTACGACATCTCGCTGCGGACCGAGGCCGGCAGGCTCGTGCCCAACACGCTCGGCGATCTGGGAAGGCGGGAAAACAGGTTCGTGTACAGCACGGCGTCCCTCCGCAATACCGTCCGCGACGGGGAGGATGTGGTCCTCTCCAACGTGATCTCCTTCGACGTGCGCGTCTTCGATCCGCAGGCGCGAGCCCAGGTGGTGAGCACGATCGTCCGCTATCCCGGCGATCCCACTTACGTGGCTGGCACCGGCCCGGCGGGGGCCTACGTCGATCTGGGGGCCGGACAGGCCGCCGGCGCGCTCAGTCTGGCCCCCAATGCCAAGAGCGGCCTCACCACGGTCTCCTACGACACCTGGACCCTGGCTTATGAGTTCAACGGCGCCGGCACGAATGGGCAGGACGACAACGGCGACGGCATGCCCGACGACTCGGGGGAACTCGTCAGACCTCCACCGTACACCACGCCGCTGCGCGGCATCGAGGTGCGGATCCGCTGCTACGATGCCTCCAGCAGCCAGGTGCGACAGATGACGATCAGGCACACCTTCCAGCGGCCATGATGTAGGATGTCGTTCAGTTCTTCGCAGCCAACCCCACTCCCTCTCTTCAAGGAAGATGACGCGATGCTCCGCCCCGCCTGCCGTGCCAGTCGTTCCGGGTTCACGCTCGTGGAACTGTTGGTGGTGATCACGATCATCGCCATGCTCATGGCACTCATGCTGCCCGCCGTGCAGAACGCCCGTGAAGGGGGCCGCCGCACACAGTGCGTCAACAATCTCTTCCAGGTGGCGCTGGCGGCGAACCGATTCAACGAGCAATCGGGGTTTCTGCCCGGCTGGCGGAACCGGAGCCCGAATCCTGCCGACGTGTCCGGGTCTTCTTTCGTCAACACGCCGTCGTGGCCGGTGCCGCTCCTGCCCTTCATCGAGCGGAATGACGTTTACACACAGTGGGCGCAGGGCAGCACGGCGGCCCCCTTCATCAAGCTGTATTCCTGCCCGTCGTCGCCCCCTGACTCGCAGGTACAGCCGACGCTCGCCTACGCCGGCAACTGTGGCAGCGGCAGCAACACCAACAAGTGGGACGGTGTGATGCTCGACACCACCGATTCCG
>QWPN01000003.1 GCA_003671185.1 Planctomycetota bacterium | reverse complement strand
GAAGATGCGGAAGTTGGGGTCGCGGATCGCCGCCGCCAACCGGTCGAGCACGTCCTGGCCGTGTTCCTGCGGCTTGCCGCCGCGCAGCGTCACCAGCCGCGGCTCGACGTGCTTGGGGAGCGTGCGGTGCGTGACCGCGTGCCAGGCCAAGTCGCGGGCCAGACTGCACTCGCGCACGCTGCTGCGCGCCCAGTGGATCACCTCGGTGGTGAGCACGGAGCGGATGCCTACCTCCTGGCAGAAGCCGATCAGCATCACGTTCACTCCGGCCGAATCGACATCGGTGAGTTCGGAGAGGTTGCCGATGCCCATCATCATCTCGGCGTCGGGATGCCGGCGGCGCACGTCGAGGTAGCGGCCCAGGCTGGCGGCAAACCCGAACCCGATCGGCTCCAGCACGGGGTCGAGCCGGAAGGGCACGCCGGCCCGGCGCAGGAGATCGACGGTGGCGTCGAAGCCCTCCATCGTGGCCGGCACGTCGGGCACCACGACCACCTCGCAGCCCCAGTCGGCCGCGGCCACGGCATTCGCCGAGTTCACCGAGAGCACGAGGCTGGCGCCGGCCCGCACCGCGGCGGCCACCTCGGCCGGGTCGAAGCTGTCGACCGACACCGTCAGTCCCTCGTCGACGAGCATGCGCACGGCATCGCCGACGCCCGACCAGCCACCGCCCGGATCGCAGCCCAGATCGATGCGGTCGGCCCCTTCATCCCGCAGGCGCCGGGCCGCGGCCAGGATGGCGTCGCGGGACAGCGTGGGGGCGTGATTGATCTCGGCGATGATCTCGATGTCGTGACGGCCGTAGCCGGAGAGGTCGTGTGATTTCTGACCGAAGAATTCGTCGAGGCAGCGCAGGTCTTCGGGGCCACGCTCCACCGGCGCGCCGCACACGTCGCAGACGGCCTGGAGCGGTCCACGGCACCCCCCCGGCAGCACGACCCGCGCCGTGCCCTCCGGCACCTGCAGCCGCCGCGCGATCCAGGCGGTCGTCATCAGCGCGGCGACCGTGATGGGCATCACCTGCACGGTGTAGTCGAATCCGGCGCGCGGCGCGAGCCGCTCCAGCACCTGCCGCAGCGAGTGCTCGGCGAGGCGGCCGGTCACGAAATGAATGCGGGGACGCGGGACGCTCAAGACGCTGTGCCTCTTCGGGGCCGGGATGCCGAAGTTTATCATTGCGGCGGTGGTTCGCCCGTTCCCGCCGCCGGTCAGCCCATGATCCTGGAAGGACTCGTCACCAGCGTCGATGCCGCCGGCGGCGTGCATGTCGCCGCCATGGGCCCGTGGGTCGACGAGGGCCAGCGTCTGGCGGCCCGCATCGAGCGGCTCGTGCTGCGGCCCTTCGCCAGCAGCCAGACGGCAACGCATCTGGCCCGGCATCCGCAGGGCGTGTTCCACGTCACCGACGACGTGCTGCTCCTGGCGCGGGTTGTGATCGGCGGGTTCGAGCCGCCGCCCACCCGGCCGGCGGCGGCGATCAGCGGCCGCGTGCTGGTGGACGCCTGTCGGGCCTGGGAGTTCGTCGTCGACGCCCGCGACGAGTCGGAGGAACGCGTGCGGCTCGAGGCCCGCGTGGTGGCGGAGCACGCCGGGCGGCCCTTCATCGGCTTCAACCGCGCGGCGCACGCCGTCGTGGAGGCGGCGATCGTGGTCACCCGCCTGCACCTCCTCGATCCGGCCGAGGTGCAACGCCGGCTCGATGAACTCGCGGTGCTCGTCGACAAGACCGGCGGCAGGCGGGAACAGGAGGCGTTCACGCTGCTGGCCGGCCGGGCCGCGGCGGCGCGGGACACGGGCCGGCGCGGCGGCGACGGTGCGGTATGATGGCCGCGATGAAGCCAGACCGAACAGGGCCGAGCCGGTCGCCGACCGCCGTCGAGGTACGCACGCCCGCCCGACTGCACCTGGGAATGCTCTCGTTCGGAGACACCCGCAGCCGGTCCTTCGGCGGCGTGGGCGTGATGGTCGACCGCCCCGGTGTGCATCTGCGCCTGCGCCGCGCCGATCGGCTGGAGGCCCGTGGGTTGCACGCGGAACGGGCCCTGGCCTTCGGGCAGGCCTGCCAGCGGGCCTGGAACCTGAACGGCGCAGGCTGCAGCATCGAGGTGCTGACGGCGCCGCTGGGCCACGCCGGCCTGGGCAGCGGCACGCAGTTGGCGCTGGCGGTGGCCGCGGGCATGCGGCACCTGTTCGGCCCCGCAACCGATGCCGAAGCGGGTTCGGCGATGCCGCACCCCAGCGAGGCGGAACTCGAGTCGTCGGAACACGACTGGCTGTTCGATGTTCGCGACGCCATGGACCTGGCCAGAGCGGTGGGTCGCGGTCGTCGGTCGTGCGTGGGTGTCTATGGATTCAGCCGCGGCGGCCTGATCGTGGAGTCGGGCCGCAAGATGGCGGCCGGTGCGCCGCCCGACGAGGATGCGACCCGCGACTTCTCCCCGATGGTGGCCCGGGTGCGGTTGCCCTCGGCGTGGCGCTGCGTGGTGATCGTGGGCCGTGAGGCCGTCGGCCTGCACGGCGACGCGGAAAAGGCCGCTTTCGGCCGGCTGCCGCCGATGCCCGTGGAGATCTCCGGCGAACTGGCACGGATCGCACTGCTCGATCTGCTGCCGGCGGCCGTGGAGGGGAAGTTCATCGAGTTCTCGCTGGCCGTGCGCAAGTACGGTGATCTGGCCGGCAAGCCGTTCGAACAGGAGTCACGGCTGCTGCCCTACGCCCAGGCCACGCTGCAACTGTTGGAACTGCTCACCGAGTTGGGCGTGCCGGGCTGCGCCCAGAGCAGCTGGGGGCCCGCGGTGATGGCCTGTTGCGAATCGCTCGAAGCCGCCGGCCGGCTCGTCGACCAACTCGACGCGCTGGGCATGCTGCGGCATCACGACGTGGTGATCGCCCGCTTCGACGCCCAGGGCGCCATGCTGAGGGTGGTGGAGTGAAGCGTCATCAGGCGTGCTGCGGCACGAGGCCGTAGTTTTTCAGCGCCCCGCGCAACTTCGCCGCCAGCGGCTGCTCCAGCGGCACCAGCGGCAGCCGCACCTCGCCCGTGTCGCGGCCCAGCATCGCCATGGCGGCCTTGATGGGAATGGGGTTGCTGGCCAGGCCGAGCAGGTCCCGGCACAGGCCGAACAGCCGGCGATGCAGGTCCCGGGCCTCCTGCAGATCGCCCGCATCGAAGGCGTCGCACAGCGCCTTCATGTCGGCGGGCACGAGGTTGCCCACCACGGACACCACGCCGCGGCCGCCGACGGCCAGCAGCGGCAGCGTCATGCTGTCGTCGCCCGAGAGCACGGTCAGGTCGGTGGCGGCTAACACCTGCGAGGCCTGATCCATCGAGCCGGTGGCCTCCTTCACCATGGCGATGCCGGGCAGTTCCGCCAGCCTGACGATGGTCTCGGGCTCGATGTTGCGTCCCGTCCGCGCGGGGATGTTGTAGACGCAGATCGGAATGTCGACGCTCTCCGCCAGAGCCTTGAAGTGCTCGTAGATGCCCTGCTGCGTGGGACGGTTGTAGTATGGTCCCACGACGAGCGCCGCATCGGCGCCGGCCCGGGCGGCGAACTTGGTGAGCCGCACCGCCTCGGCCGTGGAGTTGCTGCCGGTGCCCGGCATGACGAGCAGCCGGCCGGCGGCGGCGGCCACGCTCTCGGCGATCACACGCTCGTGTTCGTCGTGCGTGAGCGTGGGCGATTCGCCGGTGGTGCCCACCGGGCAGATGCAGGTCGTGCCCGCCTGGGCCTGGAATTCGATCTGCTCGCGGAGCCGGGCCGAGTCGACGGCACCGTCGCGAAACGGGGTCACGATGGCGACGGACAGGCCGGCGAATCTCTCGGCGCGGGTGGGCATCAGCGGGGAGTCCTGGGAGGGTGGTGAAGGGCCGGGGAGCGGCAGGCTTGCCGGCCCCCGAAGGCAGCGCGAGGATATGATTTCCCGCCCGGAGCGGCAATCGGTCGGGGCACGCCTGCGGGCGGAGCCCGCGAGTGGCTCTGGCGGCAGGAAGGCACACGGCGGCCAGATGCGACACGAAACGAACGGGGGCGACAGGCCCACGATGAGAGCAGGCGGGCCACGCACGGGGGCGGCGGAAGCCGCGCGGCGGATCGTGGCGGCCGGCGGTCGGCGGGCCGCGGTGGGCGTCGTGCTGGGCACGGGGTTGGGCGGCCTGGCAGACAGGCTCGACGACCGCTGGGTGATGCCCGCTGCAGACACCGGCTGGCTGGCCAAGTCGATGGCCACTGGTCATGCTGGCCGCATCGTCTGTGGCACGCTGGGAGGCGTCCCCGTGGCCATGTTGCAGGGCCGCGTGCACGGCTACGAGGGGTTTCCAGCGGAGACGCTCACCCGCGGCGTGGAGCTGCTCGTGGCCCTGGGCGCGCGGCGTCTCCTGCTCACCAACGCGTCGGGCGGACTGCGGCCCGACATGGTGAGCGGCGAACTGGTGGTGGTCACGGAACACATCGACCTCGTGCGGCGGTCCTGGGGCGAGGCCTTGGACCTGCGGGCCGACGGTGCGCCATGCGGCACGTTCTACGATGCCGCGCTCGCCGAGATCGCCATCGAGGCGGTCCGCAGGGCGAACGTCGTGGCCCGCACGGGCACGTATGCCTTTCTGTCGGGACCGAGCTACGAGACGCGGGCCGAGTATCGCATGCTGCGGCGCATCGGCGCCGACGTGGTGGGAATGTCGACCGTGCCCGAGGTGGTGGCCGCCGCGCGGATGGGTGTGCCGCTGGTCGCCTGTTCGGTGGTCACGAACGTGGCCCGTCCCGACGCGCCCGACAAGACCGACGCCGAGGACGTGTGCCGGATGGCGGCGACCGCCGCCGAGGGTGTGTGGGCGATCCTGGGAGCGGTCGCGGCACAGGGAGGTGCCGCACCATGCGCATCCTGATCACCAACGACGACGGCATCGATGCCCCCGGTCTCGAGGCCCTGCGTACGGCCGTGGGCTGCCTGGGGGGCGAGACGGTGGTCGTGGCCCCGGCGCTGCCCCATTCCGGCTGCGGCCATCGCGTCACCACCGACCGGCCCCTGCGCGTGGAGGCGGCTGGACCGAACCGCTATCGCGTCGAGGGCACGCCCGCCGACTGCGTGCGGATCGCCCTCGCGCACCTCGTGCCCGACGCCGGCCTGGTGGTGTCGGGGATCAACGCGGGCGGCAACCTGGGAGCTGACGTCCACCACTCGGGCACGGTGGCCGCAGCCCGCGAGGCGGCGTTGCACGGTCGGCCGGCGCTGGCGGCCTCGCACTACCATCGCCGCGGTTCGACGATCGACTGGGGGCGTGCGGCGGCCTGGCTCGCGGACGTGCTGCAGGAGATCGACCGTTCGGCCGCGGGCCCGGATTGGTTCTGGAACGTGAACTTTCCCGACCTGGCGTCGACGCACGCGCGGCCGCCGGTGGTCGAGTGCTTTGTCGATCCCTCGCCGTTCGCACTGGAGTATCGGCAGACCGACGAGGGCTGGCACTACCACGCGAGCTACCACGAGCGGCCGCGGCTGGCCGGCAGCGACGTCGCGACCTGCTTCGGCGGAGCCATCGCCGTTTCGCGGCTGCGGGTCGTGTGAGCTGAGTGGCTCAGGGAATCGTGTGGTAGACAGGCTCCTGCCCCGACCCCTCCGGAAACTCTGCGATGGCTGCCCTTTTCCTGCGGATGACCATGGCACTCGTGGCCAGCGGTTGTTTTCTCGTGCTGGCAGGTGCCGGCCGCGTCGCCGCCGAGCCGTTCGGCGTGGAGCGGCAAGGGGGCAACGCGATCGCCGCGATCAGGTCGCTCACGCCCGAGCAGGCTCGCGAACTCGTGGCGAAGCGATCGGACGCGACCGCCCGGATCGGCACCGGTAACGCTCCCCTCGCGTTCGCCGGAAACGGCATCTCCCTGCGGGGTGCCCTGATGCTCAGCAGCCTTGACTCGCTCGACGCCGAGACGGCGGCGGTCTTGGCGGGCTACGACGATGGGCCGCTCTTCCTCGACGGCCTCTCCACGCTCTCCCCCGCGGCCGCCAGCGAGCTCAAGAACTTCAAGGGTGGACCGCGGAGCTTTGCCTCGTTCGGCCGGTGCCTTTCGCTGGCCGGCCTGGAGACACTCTCGCCCGAAGCGGCCGCGTCACTCGCGGCCTTCCCCGGCGAAGCGTTGGTTCTGGGCGTGCGCGAGCTTCCCGAGGCGGCATTCCGCCGGCTGATGAAGTTCCAGCGAAGGCTGTACCTGCCCAGACTGGCCAGGATCCCGGCGGGCGCCACCGAGGCGATCGCCGACTACCGGGGCGCGGGCCTGTCGCTGCTCGGCCTCTCCTCGGTCTCCCCGGAGCAAGCGCGGACGCTGACGGAGTTGGGGGTGATGTGGAACGGCCGGCTACCAAACCTGAGCAACCTCACTCCCGAGACAGCGGCGGTGCTCGCGGGATTCAAGGGGCCGAGGCTCGATCTCGACGGAGCCACGCTCTCGCAGGAGGCCCTCGAGGAGGTCGCCGGGTATCGCGGCCTGCTGTTGCTCCGGGGGCTGACCACGCTCCCCGAGGAAAAGCTTGCGGCACTGGCGGCGTTCAACGGCAGCGGTCTGGGGCTCGGCGGCCTCAAGACCGTGACTCCCGATCTGGCGAAACGACTGGCGACGTTCGCGACGAAGTTTCTTTCCCTCGATGACGTCGCGGAGCTTTCCCCCGAGGCCGCCGCGGCGCTGGCGGGATTCCCAGGAGCCGTGTCGCTCGCCGGCCTGACGGAGCCGTCCCCGGAGTTGATCAGGGCGTTGGGAGATCTGAGGAGGCGTTCGCTCAAGGGCGTGACCTCCCTTTCCCCAGAAGCGGCCGCGGCCCTGGTCGCGGGCTTTCCCGGCGGCGACCTCGCACTGAACCTCACCACCCTTCCGGCCGACACGGCGAGGGAGCTGGCGAAGGCTCAGTACAACTCGCTGTTTCTGGATCAATTGACCGAGCTCTCGGACGAGGCCGCGGCGGCGCTTGGTGCGAGTACCTTGACCAATCTGTGGTTACGGGGCCTGACCGACCTCTCCCCTGGGGCAGCGAAAGGCCTGGCGGCGCTCAAAGCCCGGCAAATTGGCCCAACCCTCCGGCTGGACAGCCTCCGGAGCCTGTCCCCCGAGGCGGCCCAGGCGCTCGCCGCAAGCAACATCACTTATCTCGAGCTGATCGGCCTGACGACGCTCTCGGCCGGCACGGCGGAGGCCCTCGCCGGGTCCAAGGCGTTCAGCGGCGACCTCCGCTCGGTGACCATGCTGTCGGCCGACGCGGCGGTCGCCCTCGGCAGGTTCGGCGGCAACAAGTCCGGCGGGAACAAGCTGAACCTGTTCGGCCTGACCACGCTCGATGCCGAGGCTGCCCGCGGGCTGGCGGCTTTCAAGGAAGACCTCGAGCTGGACGGGCTGGCTGCCATCGATGCCGAGACCGCGGCGGCGTTGGCGAAGTATGCCGGGCCGAGGCTGTCGCTCCGCGGCCTGAAAACCCTCTCGGCCGACGCGGCCGAGCAGCTGGCGAAGGCGACAGCCTGGGATGGACGACTGTCGAGCCTGAGCTCACTCTCCGATGAAGCGGCGGAGGCGCTCGCGGGCTTCGAGGGCAAGTCGCTGGACCTCGGGCCGGTGCCGCTCTCCGACGGGGCCGTAGCGGCGCTGGCCGGCTTCCGAGGGTCGGCCCTGGGGCTCTTCGTGCCCCGGCTCTCGGCGGAGTCCGTTCGGGCACTGGCGGTGTTTCCGGGCGAAAGGCTTTCGCTCACGGGGCTCGTGGAGCCACCGGCCGGGCTCGCGGACCTGCTTCCCGGGTTCACGTGCAAGAACGTCAGCCTTCACCCCTGGGAGTGGAATCTCGGCCGCAGTCGGCCGGTTACGACGGCCGACGCCCGGCTGCTCGCCGCTTACGCGAGCCGCCTCGGGAAAACCTGCTCGGTTCCCGGCATCACCGGCTTCGAGACCCCCGAGGCGGTCGAGATCGCGACGATTCTTGCCGCGTCGCCGGGCACGTTCTCGATTCCCAATCTCGAGCGGATTTCCCCCCGGACGCTCACGGCCCTGGTCAAAAACGGCAACGTGGAACTGCCGCCGATCGATGTCATCGACTTGATCCCGGAGGCCGAAGGCGGCTTCAAGGACGATTTCGTGGTGCCCGAAGACTTCCCGGCGCGAAAGCGTCGGTAACCGTTCGCCACGCGGCAGCCCGGCCGGGCGCGTGAGCCCGCGCGGGCATCACGCGCCGCGGGCATGTCAGGCGGCGACGTCGGCGTCGAAGACGCGAACCCTGGCCCATGTCGTCGCGTTCTCGGCGATGAACTGCTCGTGGCGGTCGGCCACCTGGTAGGCGTCGTGGGCGTCGTGCGACTCGAAGACGATTTCCAGGGCCACGTCGAAGTCGCGGTCGTTCACCTGCCGGTCGTAGGAGGCGCAGGTGCCGACCGCGAACGACAACGTGCCCGGGTGGCCGGTGAGATGCTGGCGGCAGGCCGACACGAGCCGGGCCGCGGCCTCGGGAGAGCGATCCTTGAGCGTGAAGTAGACGGCGTGGGAGAGCATCGCAGCCGACCTCATCCGGTCTGAGAGTCGCGGGCGGCCTGCACGGCCGCGGCAGCGTCGGCCGGCTGGCCCGTTTCGCCCGCGCGTCGCGGCGTCGCCGGACCGATGATGGCCACCACCTCGGTGTCGTCGAGCATCTCCCGCGACTCGAGTTCGCCCGCCAGGCGATCGAGCTTGCCGCGGTTCTCGGAGAGCAGCGAGGAGGCCCGCTTGGCAGCCTCGCCCAGCACCCGCGACACCTCCTCGTCGATCATCTGCGCGGTGTGCTCGCTGAACTCGCGCTGCTCGTAGACGTCGCGGCCCAGAAAGGGGTGTTCGTTCGAGGTGGCACAGGCCACCGGCCCCACCCGCTCGCTCATGCCCCAGTGGGCCACCATCTTGCGGGCAATCCGCGTGGCCTGCATGAGGTCGTTTTCGGCGCCGGCCGAGTATTCGCCGAACACGAGCTTCTCAGCGGCGCGGCCCGCCAGGATGAAGGCCAGGCGGTTGTTGAGGTCAGACTCGCCGATGTTCATGCGGTCTTCTTCGGGCACGAGCTGCGTCACGCCCAGGGCGCGGCCGCGCGGGATGATCGTCACCTTGTGGAGCTTGTCGACGCCGGGCAGCAGCCAGGCCGCCAGTGCGTGCCCCGCCTCGTGGTAGGCGGTCATCTTCTTCTCCCGGCCGGCCAGGATCTCCTCCCGTTTGGGACCCATCAGCACCTTGTCCCGCGCATAGTCGAAGTCGGCGGAGCCCACGGCGTCCTTGTCGTGACGCGTGGCCCACAGCGCGGCCTCGTTGACGAGGTTGCGGATGTCGGCGCCGGTGAGACCGACGGTGCCGCTGGCCTGCCGCTCCAGATCGACGTCGGGGGCCAGGGGGACGTTCCGCGTGTGCACCTTGAAGAGGGCCAGCCGGGCCTTCTGGTTGGGGCGGTCGACCGTCACGTGGCGGTCGAAGCGGCCCGGACGCAACAGTGCCGGGTCGAGCACGTCCGGCCGGTTGGTGGCCGCCAGCACGATCACCGACTCCGCGGGGCTGAAGCCGTCCATCTCGGAAAGGATCTGGTTGAGCGTCTGCTCACGCTCGTCGTGGCCGCCGCCCAGGCCGGCGCCACGCACGCGTCCCACGGCGTCGATCTCGTCGATGAACAGGATCGCCGGAGCGCTGTCCTTGGCCGTCTTGAACATGTCGCGGACCCGCGAGGCGCCCACGCCTACGAACATCTGGATGAACTCGCTGCCCGAGATGGAGAAGAAGGGCACGCCCGCCTCGCCGGCCACGGCGCGGGCGAGGAGCGTCTTGCCGGTGCCGGGTGGGCCCATCAGCAGCACGCCCTTGGGCACGCGGCCACCGAGCCGCTGGAACTTCTTGGGATCCTTGAGGAACTCCACGATCTCCTGCAGGTCGGCCTTCACCTGCTCCAGGCCCGCCACGTCGGCGAACGTCACCGTCTTATCACCGGCGCCGTAGCGCTTGGCGGGTGACTTGCTGAAGCCTCCCAGGAAGCCGGTGTTGCCCAGCGGGTCGCGGGCCCGGCGCAGCGTCATCCAGAAGCCGGCCATGAGCAGCAGCGGCACGAGCAGATAGAGGCCCATCAGGAAGCCGGTGCCGTCGGTGGGCGTGCGGGTTTCCACGCGGATTCCCTCGTGCTCCTGCATCAGCGCGTCGAAGCCCTCGCGGAGGTAGGGGCTGAGGTCGAGTTGGAAGCCCTTGACGCCCTTGCGGCCGCCGCCGGCCTCGGCCGGCGGCTCCTGCACGAACTCGCCCTCGATGTGGTCTGCTGCGAGCACGACGCTGGCCACGTTCCCGGCCTTCACCTGCCGCACGAACTCGTCGTAGCGGATGGTGCGGCGGCCACTGCCGGCGGTGCCGCTGACGAACGTCGCCAGGGCCACGGCCGCCAGGATCAGGAGCACCACCATCGGCATGCCGAACGGCCGGCCCAGGCCGGGGGGCTGGTTGGCGGGGCCGTGCTGTCGCTGAGGGGCATCCATCTATGGGTGGACTTCCGGAGGGCGGGTTCTGTGGCCAGGCTGGAAGAGCCCGCGAAGGGCTTTTTCCGCGGCCAATCAGTGTAGTGTATGCGGGTGCGGTGCAACCGGACGCGGTTCGCGTCGCGGAAACCGCGACCCCCACGTAGGACAGGCCATGCCGGAGGAAGTCAGGGGCGTCTTGAACGGTCGGCGCGGCGTGGTGGCCGTGACCCGGCGGGGCGGTTCCTTTCTCGCCATTCGGCGTGGTCTGACCGTGGCGGCGGGGGGCACGGTGTGCTTCCCTGGTGGCCACATCGAGGCCGGCGAGGAGGAGCGGGACGCCGTGGTGCGCGAGTGCCGCGAGGAATTGGCCGCGGCCGTCGAACCGGTGGAGTGCGTGTGGCGCAGCGTGACGGCCTGGGGCACGGCGCTGGCCTGGTGGAGCGTGGTGCTGGCCGACGATGCCGAACTCGTGCCTCATCCGGTCGAGGTGCACGAGATCCTGTGGATGACCGCCACCGACATGCTGGCAGAGCCGACGCTGCTGGCCGGCAACCGCGAGTTTCTCGAGGCGGTGATCGCGGGCCGCGTGCCGGTCTGAGACTACCGGGTCAGGGGGCGGCCTCGTCAGGCGGCGGCTCGTCGCGCGGGAAGATGACGCCCTGCGGTTGCTGCGGCGGCGGCAGTGGCGGCGGGTTGGCTGCGTCGTCAAGCAGTTTGCGGAACGGATTCGGCGCGGGTACGGCCACGCTGGCCGACGCAGGTCTGACGGCCGGATCGCGCCGCCGCTCGGTCGCACGGACGGCAGCGAGCCAGTTTTCCAGCGCGGCGCGCTGCCTGGGGGCGAGGGGCTCGGCGGTGGGCGCGTGGGGCCTGGCGCCGGCTGGGTGGCGGCTGGCGAGCAGCAGGAGGAGCGGCCTGGCGTCGCGGTCGGCTCCGAGCGTGTCGAGCAGCGTATCGATGTTGGCGAGCGTGGCCTGCCGTTCGACCGCGCCTGCGGTCTCCCCCCGGTTGAATCGCGGGGCGTGGGCGGCGGGGCCGCCATGGCAGGCCCCGGCTGCGCAGCGGTTGAGGATCAGCGGTTGCACCTGTCTGGTGAAGCGGGCCACGAGTTCGGGTGGCAGGTCATGGGCTGCGGCTGGCAGGGTGGCCAAGACACCGGCGCAGGTCAGTGCGCGGAGGCCGCGGCGAAAGGTTGCGCTGCGAGCCATGGGGACGTTCTCCGTGCGGATCGCGCAGCCACGGACGCGAGGGGTCGGAGGGTAGGGGGAGGCCCTCGGCGCGACAAGGCGAATGCCCTGTGAAATTCGCGGTGCACTGCCTACACTCGGCCCATCGGCGGGTGATGTCTGCTCCGCCGGGAGTGGAATGAGGGTGTGACGCGGAGAGTGAGGTTCATGGAACAGACGTACGTGATGTTCAAGCCCGACTGCGTGGAGCGCGGGCTGGTGGGTCGAATCCTCTCCCGGTTCGAGGAGAAGGGGCTGCGTCTCGTGGCCATGAAGATGCTCCGTGTCACGCCCGCGATGGCCAAGGTGCACTACGCTGAGCACGTGGAGAAGCCGTTCTACAAGGGGCTGGAGGAGTTCATTACCGCCTCGCCCGTGGTGGCCACGGTGTTCGCCGGCCCCGAGGTGATCCGCGTGGTGCGCGAGATGCTCGGCGCCACGAGCGGTCTCAAGGCCGCCGCCGGCACGATTCGCGGCGACTACAGCGCCAGCCGGCAGATGAATCTCGTGCACGCATCGGATTCGCCGGAGTCGGCCGCCCGGGAGATTCCCATCTACTTCAGGCCCGAGGAGATCCTCAACTGGGATCCTTCGCTGGCCTGCTGGTACCAGGCCCCGGGCGAGGCCTGATACAACCCCATGAGCGTGCTGGTCTTCGGGCATCGCAATCCTGACACGGATGCCATCTGCTCGGCGCTCGCCTACGCCGACCTGCTGCAGCGCACCACGCGTCCCGACGCGCTGGCGGCATGTTGCGGTCCGCCCAACCAGCGCACGGAATACGTGCTCCGGCGGGCGGGCGTGGCCGCGCCGCGGCTGGTGATGGATGTGCGGCCGCAGGTGGAGGACGTGTGCCGCCGCGAGGTGGTCACCGCGTCGTTCGGCGAGGCTTTCCACGAGGCCTACGAGCGCATGCGGAAGTTCGATCTGCGGGCCATCCCCGTCGTGGACGGCGATCGGCGGGTGGTGGGCGTGCTTTCCGTGCTCACGATGATGGAACTGTTCTTCACCGACGCCGCCGACTCCACGAAGGCGCGGGCCGTGACCACGAGCCTGCAAAAGATCTGCGACGCGTTGGGTGGCAGTTTTCGCAACGCCGTCGACCCGGGGCGGCAGGACGAGTTGTTGGTGATGGTGGGGGCGATGAGCGCCGAGGGTTTCACGGAGCGGATGCGGAACTATCCCAGCAACCGCATGATCGTGGTCTGCGGCGACCGCCCGTCGATCCAGTTGCCGGCCATCGACCAGGGCGTGCGGGCCGTGGTGATCACGGGCGGCTTTCCCTTGGCCGCCGAGGTGGTGGAGATCGCCAAGGCCAAGGGCGTGTCGGTGATTTCCAGTCCCTTCGACACGGTGAACACGACGCTGCGCATCAAGTCGTCACAGTTCATCGATCCAGTCGTCGATCGTGACGTGGTCACGCTGCCCGGCAAGTGGACCGTGGCCGAGGCCCGCGGCATCGTGGAGAAGTCGCCGCAGCCGGTGTTTCCGGTGGTCGGCGACGACGAGCGGCTGGTGGGGTTGGTGTTCAAGACCGACATCATCAATCCGCCCCGGCCGCAGCTCGTGCTCGTCGATCACAACGAGCTCGCCCAGGCGGTGAGCGGTGCCGATGAGGCGGAGATCGTCGAGGTGCTCGATCACCATCGGCTCGGCGGCGGGCTCAAGTCGCGGCAGCCGATCCGGTTCGTGAACGAGCCGGTGGGGTCGACGTGCACGCTGGTGGCTCGCCAGTACCGGGCCGCCGGCATCGTGCCCGAGCCGGGCATCGCCCTGTGCATGGCGTCGGGCATCATCTCCGACACGCTCCATCTGCGGTCGCCGACGACGACCGACGTCGATCGCGAGTCGCTGGCCTGGCTGCAGGGGCTGTGTCAGGTGGACCTCGACCAGTACGTCCGCGAGTTCTTCGAGATCGGCTCGGCCCTGCGGTCGAGCACACCCGCTGAAGTGATCCGGGAGGACTGCAAGGAGTTCAACGAGCACGGCGTGCGCTTCTCGATCTCGCAGATCGAGGAGACCGGGTTCGACCTGTTCTGGGAGCGGAAGGACGAACTGCGGGCGGCGCTCGAGGAGTATGCCGATCGGCAACGGCTCGATTTCTCGGCGCTGCTGGTGACCGACGTCGTCAGCAACGGCTCGCTGCTCCTGCTGTCGCGCGAGTCGCAGGCCTGGGAAGACGTCAACTATCCGCGGCTGGACCGTGGCCTGTACGCGCTCAAGAACGTGGTCAGCCGCAAGAAGCAGCTGCTGCCGCTGGTGAGCCAGTTGCTCGCGTCCGGGCAGGCGTAGTCGCTGGCCTTCGGACGCGCCGTCACTTCAGGCTGGCGGCCGGCGTGTCGGCGGCGAGCCGTTCGATCATATCGAGACAGGCCCGTTCCACGGCGGTCTGCCACTGGCCGGAGGCCAGGCCCGCGTTCATTTCGGGACGGGCGTGAGCGAAGATCACGTCCCGGGCGCTGACGACGAGCGCGCCCAGACCGTCGGCATGGAAGGCGCCGCGCACGTCGGAGGCCCGGCCTCCCTGGCGACCGAAGCCGGGCACGAGGATCCATGCGTGGGGCATGGCGGCGCGAAGTTCATCGAGTTGCTTGGGCCAGGTGGCGCCGACGACGGCGCCGACCGCGCCGTAGGTCGCTCCTGCGGCGGTGCGGGCGGCCAGGGCTTCGACGCCGGCGGCGACGTGTTCGTAGTTCGTCCTGCCGTCGCAGCGCAGGTCCTGGAAGTCCTTGCTGCCGGGGTTCGAGGTTTTGACGAGGATGAAGATGCCGGCGTTCCGTTGTTCGGCGACTTTCACGAACGGCTCGATCGAGTCGAGGCCGAGGTAGGGGTTCACGGTGAGGGCGTCGGCGGCCCAGGGGCCGGCCAGCCAGCCGTCGGCGTAGGCTTCGGCGGTGGAACCGATGTCGCCGCGCTTGCCATCGGCGAGCACGAGCAGGCCTTTGGACCGCGCGTGGGCGATGACGTCGGCGAGGGCGGCCATGCCGTGGGGGCCGACGGCCTCGAAGCAGGCGAGCTGCGGTTTTACGATCGGGACGAGCGGGGCCACGACGTCGATCACATCGCGGCAGAACTTGGCAAAACTGTCGGCGAGGACCCGTGGGTCGGTGATGGCGGTGGCGTCGAATGCCGGCGGCAGCGACTCGCGTCTCGGGTCGAGGCCGATGCAGGCTGCGGTACGGCGAGCTTTGATGGCGCTGCTGAGCCGGGCGCTAAAAACGCCGCCAGGTGACCGGGAAGCGGGGATAGTCATGGTGCATGGGTTCCGGGAGGCGGCCGCGGATAGGCGATCGGTCAGTGTGTCAGCCGGGGGGGCGTGTTGGCGAGGGGCGGGGCGGAAGGGCCGGATTTCCGGCGTGGTGGCCGGTTGGCTTTCGGCAGTCGGGGGGCCGTAGGGTTCAGTGATGTCGCAGGAAATCGTGTGGGCGACGGGGCGTGGCAAGGATGGCGCCAGAAGCGGATTTCGCGTGGAGGTTGTCATGGTAAACGGGCATGTCGATGCGAATCGGTTGGGGATCGTGGGGGCGGTGTTGTTGACGGCGTGGCATGGGGTATGGGTGACGCTCTCGGCCACGGGCGCGGCGCAGCGGGTGGCCGACTTCGTGCTGCGGATGCACGGCATGAAATCGGAGGTGGCGATGGGCCCCTTCGAGCCGGGCATGGCGGTGCTGTTGCTGATGTCGACGGCGGCCCTTGGCTACATCGTGGGCGCGGCTGGGGCGGGGCTGTGGAACTGCCTGGGCGCGGTGCGTCTGCGGGGCAAAGCGGGGGTCTCAGCCCGGGTTTGACTTTCGCAGCCGACTCGTGTTGAAGCCTGTGGCCGGTTGTGCGATAGTGTGGAGGTCGTGGGACGGCGGTGCTGCTGGCATCGTCGTCCCGCGGCGGTTTCGGGGCGTGGCGCAGTCTGGCTAGCGCGCTTGACTGGGGGTCAAGAGGTCGCAGGTTCAAGTCCTGTCGCCCCGACTGATAGGAAACCTCACAGTTTCCAGTGCATTCGATACCGGCTGACGGTCAGCCGAGCCTGCGGGAATCGTCCGTTAATCGGATATGGAAATCGGATATATCCGATTTCCTCCCGTCAGGAGGTTTCTATGGGCCGTCGTGCCGCCGGGGAGATGCCCCGCGTTGTGGTGCATGAGGCGTCGGGCAACGCCCGCGTCAGGTTTGGTGGAAAGACCCATTGGCTGGGTCGCTCACCGCAGGGCGTCGTGACGCCCGAGCAACTCGCCAAGGCCACCCGGTTGTGGAATGAATACCTCGCGGCTGGCAACCCGCCAGCCATCGCAGTGCCACAGCCCACAGTTGAGGTAGTCAAGGTCGCCGTGACGCCAACGGCACCGCCAGCCATCACAACCAGCATCAGTGTCGCAGCGTTGGCACTGAAATACCTGGATCACGCCGAGGTCTATTACCGCACCGCTGACGGCAAAACAACCTCGTCCGTCGATGGCATTCGCATGGCTGCCAGGGCGTTGTTTCCGTTCAGCGATACCGCTGCCGTGGCATTCGGGCCAAAGTCGCTGAAGATCGTCCGCGACTCGTTGGTGCGTGAGGGCCGACCTCGCGTGACGTGCAATCGCGTCGTGAAGACGATTCGCCGCATGTTCAAGTGGGCCGCATCAGAGGAGCTTGTTCCTGCGGAGGCATGGCACGCGCTCGAGTCGGTCGCGGCATTGCAGAAGGGCAGGAGTACAGCACCCGAGCTGCCGCCAGTGGATGAGGTGCCCAATCAGATAGTCAGGGAGACGTTGCCGCATCTGCCCCGCGTTGTCGCCGCGATGGTCTGGTTTCAGCGATGGACCGGAGCGCGCCCCGGCGAAGTGTGCCTGTTACGGCCCTGCGACATTGACCGGTCCGGCGAAGTCTGGGTGTACACGCCCGAGCACCACAAACTCGACTGGCGCGAGGATGCGACACCACGCCGCGTTGCCATAGGTGCCGAAGGGCAGAAAGTGCTCATGCCATTTCTTCTGCGGGCGGCATCTTCCTACTGCTTCAGTCCACGTGAGGCCGAGCACGAACGTCTGCGGGAGCGGCGATGCCAGCGGCAGACTCCGCTGTATCAGTCGCACGTCGCACGCATCAAGCAGAAGCGCAAAGGCAAAGCAGGCCAGCGGCGCCCCGGTGCACGATATTCGACGGCTTCGTATCGGAGAGCGATCAGTCGGGCCGTCGCGGCAGCAAACAAAGTGCGTGTGTCTCAGGGTGATGTTGAGGCACTACCCAACTGGTCCCCAAACCAGTTGAGGCACTTGCGGGCCGGCGAAGTTGAGCAGGCACTCGGCATCGAGGCAGCGAATGCCGTCCTAGGGCACGCCAATATTCGCACGACCGAAATCTATGCGAGGCGGAAGCTGCAACTGGCGGTGGAGGCCCAAAGGCAGATCGGCTAGTCGCGGGCCAACCCGCCGTAGCAGCACCAAGGCACCTGGCGCCCCAACGCCCGGTGCCTTTTTTATTGGCATGCGACCGTGTTTAAGGGTGCTGCAACGCCAGCGTGGTGTACAGGAATGCAAGCGGAATAAATGGGAGTTGATATTTCAGAAAAAATTTCTGTGAGCGCGTGAATGCGCCGCTTGACTCAGCCGTAGCGCCAGATAGATTTCGCCCCACTGCCTAAAGGCACATATACGGATATTCAGGTGTATGTGCTGACGCTGACATGCAATTCATGGAGGTCAATGCGATGAGTCCGAGACAGCAGGCTTTGGTCGCGGCGATTAATCACCTGACCGACAAGCGTGGTTTTCCGCCGTCTGTTGCAGAGCTTGCCAGGGAGTTGGGCGTATCGAAAACGCGGGTGGAGCAGTTAGCGCTCGCGTGTCAGCAACGAGGCGTAATCAGCCATGAACGTCGCGTAGCCCGAAGTTGGCGCGTCCTGCCAAGGGCAAAGAGCGAGACAAAAGTGCGGGCCGAGGAGGTGCAACTCCCCGGCCCGCTGAATCTCAGAGTCGCAACCCCGTTACAGGAGCATCACCGAGATGCGGAAAGAATACCGCCGTTCTAGCAGGCATGGAAAGCCCGCTGCGGAAACCGCTCGTGGTGGCGGCCCCAGCGTAGGCGAGGTGCGCAGCCTTGACCGAGAAGAACTTGTGCCGCTCACCGCAGCGGCTGCGTGGATCGCCAGTCGCACGGGTGGCCGTCGTCCAAATGTGTCGACGCTGCACCGCTGGGCATCACGCGGTTGTCGTGGTGTGCGCCTCGAGACTGTGTTCGTCGGGCACGCGAGGTTCACCAGCGTCGAAGCCGTCAAGCGTTTCTTTCATGCCAAGCCTGGTGAACAAGCCAGTGTGACGGTGGTCAACGTCGCGTCGGCCACGCCACTTACGGTCGTGGAATCCAGCGATGTCGTCGCGGAACTGCACAAGCGTGTGTTTCGCCAGCGCTAGGCACAACAAACGAACACCCGGCGGTGAGGTGCCGCCGGGCAGGTAGCTACCCACGGAAAAAGGAGATAGCTCATGCCTAACTGGTGTGAAAATGTTTTGGAGATTACTGGACCGCGTGCTGACGCAGACAAGCTGCGTGCGATGATGACGACCGCAATCCAGGCTTTTGACTTCGAGGCCGTGCTGCCGGTTCCGGCTAGCCTTCATCGCATAGATGACTCAACTGCGGCAGAGACGGCTTGGGAGCTTAAGTACGGCGACTGGAGCAAAGTGTCTGGGAAATACGGCCCAAAATATTTTCGCACTCGTAATGCAGCGATAGTCGCCGCTCAGGCAGCAGATGACTGGCGGCCGTGTGAGTGCACAACGCGAGACGACCGCGTCGCCATCATGCGTGCTCGCTCATTTCACGAATTGGCAGACATAGTGCACGCGTGCGTCATCCAACACGGCCATAAGTCCTTTGGAGCCTGGGCAAGCGAAACCTGGGGCACCGTGTGTAACGCCTTGGAGTCTCGCTGGAGGAAACGCAAAAATTCTCTTGGATCGGAGCACACAGCGTATTTCGACACCAAGTGGAGTCCACCAATTCCGGTGATCGCGGCGCTGTCAGTGAGATTTCCAAATCTCACGCTGAGGCTGACTTACGGCGGGCTAGATGTGGACTTTCGTGGGTTTGTCACGTTCTGCAACGGTAATGTACTCGCATCAAAGCACGAGGAGAGAAGTTAGTGGCCCCGCCCTTGTGTCGACATCGAGCACCGATGGAGCGGCGCCGTGTCCAAGACTGAACGCCGCAGGCAGGTGCGTGCCCGTGACCCGTTTGACGTGTCGCACCTCATCTGCCAGGCGGCCGAGCGCCAGTTGCTCGCGGGCGTGCTGATCAATCTGGACAGCGCCCCGGCCGCCGCCCGGTCGATCATGGCCGAGGTGGCACCAGAGATGCTCTATGGCGAACACACCGGGCCGCTGTTCACGATCACGCACCGCGTGCTCGCGGACGTAGCAGACCCGTCGCGTGCCGACGTGCTCGCGGCACTGCACCGGGCCGGGCGTGGCCAGGGCGACGACGTGTTCAACCTGTTCGTGGACGCGGTGACCGAGTGGGCCGGAATGGAGCCGCAGGCTGCGAGGCTGGCACGCGAGGCTGCCGTCGAGGTGCAGGCAAATCACGAACGGCGGCAGGCTGTCCACGCGGCCGAGCTTGTCGCCCGCAGCGGTGGCAGTCCAGACGATCTCACCGGCATGATCGGGCAACTGGAACGGGTGCAGGCCGCGACCAACGCGGCCGCCGGCAACCGGCCGCTGACGCTGCTCGATGCCGTGGACGCATGGGCCAAGCATGAACGCGCCCCCGTCGTGCCCACTGGGCTTGGCTGGTTCGACGGGCCGACCGAGGGCGGGCTGCCTGTCGGCGGCATCACCGCGCTCGTGGCGTTGCCCAACGCCGGCAAGAGTCCACTGGCGTTGCAGATGACACTTGCGGCACTGATCAGCGATCCGGCGCTGCGGGCGGTGTGGGGGCTGGGCGAGATGACGTTGCAGGCCATGGCCCGTCGTACGGCTTGCGTGGCGTCCACCATGCTCGACGGCTGTGACCCGGTGACCATGCAAGGCGCCGGTGACCGCACCGATGCGGCTCGTGCCGCCAACGTGGCGTTGTGTGGCGTGATCGGTGACAGGCTGGCAATCGTCCCGGCACCGCTGACGGTTGATCGTATAGAGGAACGAGTGATTGCCACGGGTGCCCAGTTGGTCGTGATCGACTACCTGCAATTGATCCGAGGTGGAGATGCCACCGACCGCGTGCAGGAGCTAGAGCACATTATTGGCCGCATCCGCGATCTGGCGATCACGCGCGAGTGTGCCGTCGTCTGTATCTCGTCGATGGCCCGTGCTGCTGGGGCATCCACGCGAATCGGCTCGTGTGCCAAGGGTGCCACCGAAATCGACTACGCGGTGGAGTTGCTGTACGTGGGCGAGGCCGACGCGAATGGGCACGACGTGACGTGGCGCTGCCTCAAGGCCCGCAACCTCGAGAAACGGGATCTCTTGCTGTACTTCGATGGCGCGAGTCAGACGTTTAGCCTGCGCGGGTTCGATGAGTTTTCAGCATTCGCCCCGGGGTAGTCGGCATGGACGAGGTGACTGATCTCGACAGGCGGCAGGCCGAGCGCGTTGCCCAGTTGAAACGGGCCAGCGTGGAACACGCCGCAGCCGAGGGCCAGGGTGCGACCGACACGGCACCGGCAGCCGACGCGACCGCGCAGCCGGCAGCCCGCAAAGGCGACCGCTGGATCACGTTCAACACGTTCATGGACGTGATCGCGCCACGGCTGACGCTGGCCGAGCGTGCCGTGTGGCTGGTCATGTTCCGGCACGCTCGCGATGGGAAGTGCGAGACAACGGTGCGAATGCTGGCGAACGGAGCCGCCGTAAGTCGTTCGACGGCCGAGATTGTACTGCGGCGGCTGGAGGCTTCCGGACTTGTCTGGGCGATCTGGAAATCTAGGGACAAGGGCAAGCCCAGCAAGTACGGCATTCATGCCCACCCCGACAGGTGCCTGCATCGGTTGCCAACGAAGGTTGAACCGTCCTGATCATCGGGACAGTTGGCGAAATGAACCGTCCCGATTGACCGCGTGAACCGTCCCGACTATCGGGACATCTACAGAAATGCAGAAGGGGCGGCGG